>NZ_CAXBCJ010000012.1:0-177115 GCF_963974565.1 uncultured Imperialibacter sp.
TCTCCCTCTGAAAGCGGATGCAAAGGTAATCATTCTTTTCCCCTTATTCCAAAATATTTTTTGTAAATATTTTTGGGAGAGATTTCTTCAAGAGGTCAGGTGGAATTCCTTCTTCGTTTAGAAGGGATGCAAAGGTACTACTCTTATGTTATACTTTGCAACCCTATTCTAAAAAATTACTTAAAATCTTTCAGGACTGTTTCACTTCTGTCTGGTCCTGTGGAGATTAGGTTAATAGGAACATTGACTACTTTTTCAATAAAGGAGATGTACTGATGCACTTCTTTAGGGAAAGCGTCATAAGTTTTAATTTTATTGATTGGGACGTTCCACCCGGAGAAGTCAGAAAAGACAGGGCTATAGTTGCTATTTATCAGGTCGTGGGGCAATTCGTCAGTCGGTTTGCCATCGACTGAATAGCTCGTACATATCTTAAGTGGATTAAAGTCTGTAAGCACATCTCCCTTCATCATGAAAAGGGATGTGACTTTATTGATCATGATAGCATACTTCAAAGCCGGCAGATCGAGCCAACCACAACGCCGTGGACGGCCTGTGGTAGCGCCAAATTCATGACCAACCTGCCTAAGTCTTTCACCAGTTTCTTCAAGTAGCTCGGTTGGGAAGGGGCCGCTGCCCACTCTTGTGCAGTAGGCTTTAAAGATGCCGTAAACCTCTCCAATGTTACCGGGTGCTATTCCGAGGCCGGTGCAGGCTCCAGCAGCTGTGGTATTAGAGCTAGTAACAAAGGGGTAGCTTCCAAAGTCAATGTCGAGCAATGACCCCTGGGCGCCCTCGGCCAATATTTTAGCTCCGGAGCTAATATGCTTATTGATTACATACTCACTATCGATGAGTTGGCAGTCTTTTAGAAAGTCAATAGCCTTGAAGAAAGCTTCCTCCTTTTCGGAGAAATCGTGCACGTAGTTATAGAACTCCAGGATCTTGAGGTGTTGTTCTTTTAGTGCGTTGTACTTCGCTTTAAAATCGGGGGACAGGATATCGCCCACCCTGAGTCCGAGCCTCGCCACTTTATCCTGATAAGTTGGGCCAATCCCTTTTAGTGTGGAGCCTATTTTCTTTTCTCCCTTTGAACTTTCGTAAGCAGCATCGAGTTGGCTGTGGCTTGGGAGAATAAGAGAAGCCTTTTTTGAAATAAAGAGCCGTCCATTGATGTCAACATTATATTTCGACAAAGCCTCTACTTCTTTCTTGAATATGATAGGGTCGAGCACCACGCCATTGCCTATGATATTGATTATGGAGCTATGGAAGATTCCAGATGGAATTTGATGGAGTACGTGCTTGATGCCATCGAATTCCAAAGTATGACCTGCGTTTGGTCCACCCTGAAATCTGGCGATTACATCGTATTTGGGCGCCAAAACGTCCACAATCTTTCCCTTACCTTCGTCTCCCCACTGAAGGCCCAAAAGTACATCTACCGCCATTTTTTTAAGATTTTTTAAGTTTTTCTATTGCCTCCGTTTCGCTGTCTACTATAGAAAAAATAGCATTGAGCTTTGTGATCACCAGTAGCTTTTTGACATGGTCAGAAGGATTAACAAGCACTACCTCTCCACCCTTGTTTCTGAATTTTGTAAGTATCGTTATCAGAACGCCTATACCACTACTGTTGATATACCTGACATCTTCTATGTAAAGCGCACAAAGGCTGACCTGTTTATCGATAGCATCTTTGACTATCTCTACCAACTCGGCTCCGTTGTTTTCGCCGATCAAGTCGCCTTCAAAATGGAGATGAAGAATTTTATCGCTTATGTTATGTGTGTATTTCATTCAGGCGCAATTATATAAGGAGAAAGCTCAGTTTAAAAATTAGAAAGTAAATTTTACGCTTTTTATGTTTTGGCCAGCTCTTCTCTGTTGCCGCAAGAGGCATTCGTACAGTTGCCATATAGGATGAGAGAATGATGCATGACGTCGAAGTGCAACAAGTCGCCGACGGTATTCTGAATATTCTGGATTCTTGGATCGCAAAACTCCATTACCTTGTGACATTCGGTACAAATCAAATGATCGTGTTGCTTGTAGCCATATGATTTTTCGTATTGGGCCATGTTTTGCCCAAACTGATGTTTTGAGACCAAGTCGCATTCAACAAGTAAGTCAAGCGAATTGTATACCGTGGCTCTGCTCACTCTGTAGTTTTTGTTCTTCATACTTATGTATAAAGATTCAACATCAAAGTGGCCACCCCTGGAATAAATCTCTTCCAGGATAGCAAAACGTTCGGGAGTCTTCCTCAGCTCCTTTTTTTCGAGGTAAGCTGTAAATATCTTTTTTACCTCTGAGAATATTTTTTCGTTGAGTACCATACTTTCAAAGTCACAAATATAGTAAAAGCTGGCTTAGTCAAGCTGCTCTAAGTCATCGTATCTGGAGACGCTGTAAACATCACTAATTTCCTCGAGTTTCCGAATCAGGGTGTCAAGATGTTTCGTGTCCTGGATATATAACTTAATTCCACCCTGAAAAATCCCATTGTCGGTGTCAATAGTTATCGACCTCATGTTCACCTTGAGTTCGTCGGATATTACTTTGGTGATATCGTTGATCATTCCCATTCTGTCGGTGCCGGTAATTTTCAGCCCCGTAAGGAAAGCAATCGCCTGCTGAGACGCCCATTTTGCCTTCACTACCCGGTAACCGTGATTGGACAAAAGCTCAGGTGCATTAGGGCAAGACGTGCGGTGGATTTTGATGCCTTCATTGACTGTGACAAAGCCAAAAACCTCATCACCAGGGATGGGATTACAGCATTTGGAAAATTTGTAGTCAATCACATCCATGTCCTCGCCGATCAGCAGCAGGTCGTGGTCTTTGCCTTTTACTTCAGTGATCTGCTTTTCAAAGGCACGGGCGTCCTGAATTTTATGACCATTCTTTTGGACATTCCCTTCCTTAAAGTCCTTGAATCTCTTGATGTCCTTTGAGTCGATCTTGCCTTTGCCTACCTCAAAGAAAAATTCCAAAGGCGTTTTGGCACCAAAGTATGCAACCAACTGGTCCAGGATTTCGCTAGAAAGGGTCAACTTCATTTGCTTCAGTTTACGAAGCACTATTTCTTTTCCTTCGGCGGCGGCGGCCTTCCTCTCTTCTTTTAGAAGATCCTTGATTTTTGACTTGGCTTTCGAGCTAACCACGAGCCTCAGCCAGCCTTCATTTGGTTTCTGCTTGCTGGAAGTCAGGATTTCAACCTGGTCTCCATTTTTTAGCACATGATTTAAAGGTACAAGCTTTTGATTCACCTTTGCCCCGATGCAACGTGCGCCAATTTGGGTGTGTATATCAAAGGCGAAGTCAAGCGCAGTGGCTCCATGTGGTAATGTTCTCAAATCACCTTTCGGGGTAAAGGCGAAAACTTCTTCCTGAAAGAGGTTGGATCTGAAATCATCGACAAACTCAATAGCCGAGGAATCGTTTTGCTCCAGCATGTCCCTCACACGGGTGATCCACTGCTCCAGGCCGGATTCCTGTGGGTTTGATTTATTCTCTTTGTATTTCCAATGAGCTGCATATCCTTTTTCGGCAATGTCGTCCATTCTGCGAGACCTGATTTGCACCTCCACCCAGTTGCCATGGTGGGACATAACTGTAGTATGCAAAGACTCATAGCCGTTCGCTTTCGATGTAGAAATCCAATCACGAAGTCTGTCGGGGTTGGGCTGGTAGTAGTCGGTAACAATGGAGTAAACCTGCCAGCAGGCAGCCTTTTCGTTTTCGTATTCGGTATCGATAATAATTCGGATGGCAAACAGGTCATATACTTCCTCGAAGGGGATGTTCTGCTTGCGCATTTTATTATATATAGAGTATATCGATTTGGGGCGGCCCTTGATTTCCACTGTCAAACCAGATTTTTCGATGGCCGATTGAATTGGCCTCACAAAAGATCTGATGTACTTGTTTCTGGACGCTCTGGTTTGGCTGATACTATTGGCAATAGACTTATAAGTATCGGGCTCGGTAAATTTGAGGTTTAAGTCTTCGAGTTCAGATTTGATTGTGTACAGTCCCAGTCGGTGAGCCAGTGGGGCGTATAGATAAATTGTTTCAGAAGCAATCTTCAGTTGTTTGTTGCGAGGCATGCTACCAAGCGTTCGCATGTTGTGTAGCCTGTCGGCCAGCTTCACGAGAATTACTCTCACATCTTCCGAAAGGGTGAGTAGCATTTTTCGGAAGTTTTCGGCCTGCTGAGAGCTACCATATTCGAAAACACCGGATATTTTAGTGAGTCCATCAATGATTTTGGCGATCTTTGGGCCAAACTCCCGCTCAATATCAGCAATACTAGTGTCGGTGTCCTCCACTACGTCGTGCAGCAAGGCTGCCACAATAGACGTGGTACCCAGACCAATTTCTTCCACGCAAATCTGCGCCACCGATAGGGGATGAAAAATATACGGCTCACCGCTCTTCCGCCTCATTTCCTTATGGGCTTCCATAGAGGTATTAAATGCCTTCTTGATTAGCTTGGCATCTCCGTCTTTCAGAAGTGGCTTTGCCAGTCGCAGCAAGCGCCTGTACCTCTGAATTATTTCCCGCTTCTCTTCCTCAATATCTACCGCCTGCATGTTACTTTATTAACGAATACCTATTTAAACAAATTTTTGTTACTACACGTTGACAAAACAAAATATTTCTCTACATTTGCATTCCGTTTTCAAAAGCGGGTGTGGCGAAATTGGTAGACGCACTAGACTTAGGATCTAGCGCCGCAAGGCATGGGGGTTCGAGTCCCTCCACCCGCACTAAAAAACAAACCCTCCTACGCAATTGCTGAGAGGGTTTTTTTATATTGGATTGACTCAACAAAATTCTACAACATTGGATATTCAACTCGACAAGATTACTAAGACAGAAGCCCTAATTAAAATTAAGGTTTCAGAAACTGATTATCAACCCAAAGTTGAAGAAAAAATAAGGGAGTATAGTCGCAAGGCCTCCATTAAAGGCTTCCGCCCAGGGAAGGTGCCTCAGGGCATGATTCGCAAAATGTATGGCAAGTCAATTCTTGTGGATGAAGTGAACCATATGCTTTCTCACAAAGTGTCAGATTACATCAAGGACAACAAGTTGGAGATCATTGGCGAACCTCTTCCCAATGTTGAAAAGGCGCAAGACATTGACTGGGATGTGCAAAAGGATTTTGAGTTTGAATACAATGTCGGGTTGGTTGATGAATTCTCGATTGACCTCTCCAAAAAGGTCAGCGTGACTTCGTACTCGATCAAAGTTGATAAGAAGCTAATTGCGGAAACAGTTGAGAACCTAAAGAACCAGTTCGGCGAAACCACCGATCAGGAAATTGCAGCCGAGGGAGACAACCTTTTCGGTGTTCTGAATGCTGAAGATGATGCTAAAGAGGAAAGCATTGTGCTGTATGCCGACAAACTTTCGCCAAAAGAGGCGAAAAAACTAGTTGGCCTGGCCAAAGGAGCTATTGTTGAGGTGGATATCAAGAAGCTTTTCAAAGAAGAATCAGATTTGGCCATCGCTCTTGGCATTACCAAAGATGAGGCTAAGAAACTGAAGGGCAAATATACTTTTGAAGTAAAAAATATCAGCCGTGTGGCTAAAGCCGAGGTCAATCAGGAATTGTTTGATAAGACGTTTGGCAAAGACGCCGTTAAGTCAAACGAAGAGTTTGAGCAAAAAATAAAAGAAACCATTTCTGAAAACTACCAGCAAGAAACAGACATGTTCCTTGACAGATCAATCAGAAATGAGCTGATCAAAAACACGAAACTTGAGCTTCCGGATAGCTTTTTGAAAAGCTGGTTGCTGAGAACGAATGAAGGGCAATTGACTCCGGAAGATATCGAGAAAGAATTTGATGCCTATACCAAAGAATTGAAGTGGTCTCTTATAAGAAACAAAATCAGCAAGGATCAGGATTTGAAAATAGAGCACGAGGATGTAATGGAAGAGGCCAGAAAGTTGATCAGAAGGCAGCTTGCCGGCAGTGGCATGGGATCTCAGTTTGAGTCGAGCATCGATATGTTTGTTAACAACTACCTTCAGGGGGAGAATGGTGACAATTACATGAAAGTTCACAATCAGGTTCAAACGCTGAAAGTAATGGAGTACATCAAGTCACAAGTGACGATTAAGTCGAAGGAAGTTAGTCTTGATGATTTCCGTGACCTGCCTATGAACTAAGAACCAACTTTTTGGGTTAAATTGAAGTCCTTTCACAGAAGGGCTTTTTTTTTATTTTTGTGTCAACCCATTAACAATACGTCAAATGTATAAAGAGCTTTCAAAAGAAGAGTTTAGGAAATACGCAGTGAAAGGCCAGGGGATTTCGGGCTCTGTTTTCGATCAATATGCAAGCAGAGTTGAGAATATGACCCGGTCGGTTATCGAAGAAAGACCAACAAGATTTGCAGAAATAGATGTTTTTTCCCGCCTGATCATGGACAGGATTATTTTCCTGGGCATGCAGGTAGAAGAAAATATCGGTAATATTATCACAGCACAGTTGTTGTTTCTGGAGTCTGTAGATGCAAAGAAAGATATTTTGCTATATGTGAACAGCCCTGGAGGTTCGGTTTATGCTGGCTTGGGTATATATGACACTATGCAATATGTGACCCCTGATGTGGCCACTATTTGCACAGGCATGGCTGCTTCAATGGGTGCAGTGTTGTTGGCCGGCGGTGCTAAAAACAAGCGTTCCGCATTGCCTCATGCAAGGATCATGATCCACCAGCCGAGCGGTGGCATGCAGGGCCAGGCCAGGGACATGGAGATTACCCTGAGACAAATGCAGGAGTTGCGGAAGGATTTGTACACCATTCTTTCGAACCATACTGGCAAACCATACGAACAAGTGGAGAAGGATTCAGACAGGGATAACTGGATGAGGCCAACCGAAGCGAAGGAGTATGGTTTAATTGACGAAGTTTTACAAAGAAAATCATCTAAATAAAGTACTTTTGGAAGATAAGATGGCCCAAGTAACTTGCTCATTTTGTGGGAGAAACAAAAAGGATGTCGACCTGATGATCTCAGGCATACATGCTCATATCTGCGATAAATGTATTTCGCAGGCTCAGCAAATTTTGCAAGAAGAAACAAAAACAAGGACTAGCACAGCGAAGCCAAAGTTCAACCTCATCAAACCTATTGAGATCAAGAATCACCTTGATGAGTTTGTTGTGGGCCAGGATGAAGCCAAAAAGGTTATTTCCGTGGCAGTGTACAATCATTACAAGCGATTGACGCAGGAAAAGACGGATGATGATATTGTTATAGAAAAGTCTAATATCATAATGGTGGGAGAAACTGGGACAGGTAAAACCTACCTGGCCCGTTCTCTGGCCAAAATATTGCAGGTTCCTTTTTGCATCGCTGACGCTACGGTACTGACCGAAGCCGGCTATGTTGGTGAGGATGTTGAAAGTATCCTGACGAGGTTGCTGCAAGCTGCCAACTACGACGTGGAAGCGGCCGAAAGAGGGATCGTTTACATAGACGAGATTGACAAGATTGCGAGAAAATCGGACAACCCATCTATTACCCGTGACGTGAGCGGAGAGGGCGTTCAGCAAGCGCTTCTAAAGTTGCTCGAAGGAACACAAGTGAATGTGCCGCCTCAGGGAGGAAGGAAGCATCCCGACCAAAAAATGATCACAGTGAATACGGAAAACATCTTGTTCATTTGTGGCGGTGCTTTTGATGGCATTCATAGGATGATTTCGTCCAGAATGACGACAAGACCGGTTGGTTTTGCTGCTGGCGCTGACAAAGAAGACGACGTGTTTATTGACAAGGATAACCTTCTGCAATACATCACGGCGCAGGATTTGAAGTCCTACGGTTTGATCCCAGAGCTTATCGGTCGTATGCCGGTACTCACCTACCTGGATCCTTTAAATAAGGAGACACTCAAAAAAATACTTACTTCTCCAAAGAACGCCCTGACCAAACAATACAAGAAACTGTTTGCGATGGAAGGTGTGGAGCTTGAGTTTGACGACGAAGTATTGAACTTTATCGTTGACAAAGCCGTGGCATTTAAGCTTGGCGCCAGGGGGCTGAGATCTATCTGCGAGGTAATCGTTAACGATGCGATGTTTGAAATTCCATCATCGAAGGATGTAGAGAAACTGGTTATCAGCAAGGATTACGCTGAAGAGAAAATGAACAAATCGAAGTTCAAAAGACTAAAGGCCGCTTAGGCCTTTTTTTGTTTCAAGAAAGATGCCATTTCCCTGGCGGCTTCTTCCGGAGCGTTCTGTTCACCAATAATCGTGTCTACTAAATCGTAGCCTTGCAACATCGCCCTTTTATATCCGTTGCTATCGGAGACGATGGAGTTGAGCTCTTTTAGCACATTATCGGGTGACATTTCGTCCTGTATCAGCTCCCTTACTACCTCCTTATTTGCAATCAGGTTGACCAAAGAAATGAAAGGCACTTTAATAAGCCTCTTGGCCAGGGCGTAGGAAATACCACTTGTTCGATAAATAACAACTTGCGGTGCTTTTAACAAGGCTGCTTCGAGGGTGGCAGTGCCAGAGGTTACAATAGCGGCCTCGGCTAGTTTGAGGATTTCATAAGTCTTGTTGTAAACCAGCTCTACGTTTCCCCCGCTATGTTTTAGTGCTTCGTAGGCGCTATCAGGAAGGTTGTCGACTGCTGCCACCAGAAAATGAAACTCTGGCTTTGCCGGCACTATCTGCTTGAGCATTTCCACCACATTGGCTACCTCCTGCGCCCGACTTCCCGGCAGCACGGCGATCACTTTTTTGTCCGCCCAGGCACCTAAAAACTGCTCGTCGAAATCATATGACTTAATAGCCTCCTTCAGAGGATTTCCCACATAGGAGACGTCAAACTCATACCTTTTAAAAAACTCCACTTCAAATGGAAGAATGCAAAAAAGCCTATCGATCAGCCGCTTCAGCTTATACGCCCGCTTTTGGTTCCACGCCCATACTTTAGGAGAAATGTAGTAAAAATTGGTAAAACCCTTTGCCCTGGTGAAGGCAGCAATTCTCAGGTTGAACCCCGGGTAATCGATAAAGATCACTGCATCCGGATTGAATTCCAAAATGCTGTTTTTGCACTCTTTTTGAAGTCTGGCCAAGGTTCTCAGGTTTTTGATCACCTCCCAAAACCCCATGATGGCCAGCTCCCGATAGTGTTTGAGGATAGTGCCTCCCGCCTTTTCCATGTAGTCGCCACCCCACCCGACTATTTCCGCTTCAGGGTCGAGTTTCTTTAAGTAATTGATTAGAAAAGACCCATGTAAATCTCCAGACCTCTCTCCTGCAATCAAAAAATACTTCATTCGGTCCGGGTTTGGGTGGTTAGTGAGTGTATCGCAGGCAAAGGATGCTATTCTCCAAAATACTCTACGTAATTGCGGGGCGTCTCGTAAAGCTTGATGGCATGCAAAGTTGCGCTTGGCGCAATTTCTTTGACTCCCGGAAAGAGTATCTTCCAGAACTCAAAAACTATGTTCTCGCAGCTCGCCATTTTCCCCTCAAGAAAATCGACATCCAGGTTAAGGTTTTTGTGGTCCACCCTTTCAATCACCCTTGAGCGAATAAGCGTACTTAACTTCTTAAGGTCAATGACAAAGCCTGTTTCTGGATCGGGCATTCCTTTGACTGTTATGATCAAGTCAAAATTATGCCCATGCCAGTTTTCGTTAGCACAGGGGCCAAAAACCGTTTCGTTTTTCTCCTTTGACCATGCCGGATTGTATAGCTTATGAGCTGCGTTAAAATGTTCCTTCCTGCTTACGTAAATCATTCCCCAACAAATTTTCGCAAATATAAGAAGAATGTGTGCGTGTTACGCAGGCTTTCAGTCTTTAGGCTTTATTGGCCTGCTATTTAGCCCTATATTTGGGCAAAATAACTCTGAATGATCGTAGTAACTGGTGCTGCTGGCTTTATTGGAAGCTGCCTTATTTCAAGCCTGAACAAGAAGGGCTTCCGGGCCATTGTGGCTGTTGATGACTTTTCCAACGAAGAGAAGAACAAAAACCTCGAAGAGAAGCAAATAATAGAACGTGTGGACAGAGATGACTTCTTCGGCTGGATCGAGAATAATCAAAAGCAGATAGAATTCATCTTTCATCTGGGAGCACGCACAGACACTACCGAGTTTGACCGGGAGCTTCTTTGGAAGCTGAATACAAACTATTCAAAAAAGGTTTTTGAGTTGTGTACGCTGTATCAAATTCCGCTGGTGTATGCGTCGTCGGCCGCTACTTATGGCCTGGGGGAAGTTGGTTACGACGACGATGAATCGAGGCTTTCCGAGCTCAAACCATTGAACCCGTACGGTGAGTCGAAGAATGAATTTGATATCTGGTTATTGCAACAGGAGAAGAGACCGTTCTTTTGGGCCGGCCTCAAGTTCTTCAATGTATACGGCCCCAATGAATACCACAAAGGAAGAATGGCCTCTGTGATCCTTCATGCCTACCATCAAATAGAGAAAACAGGCAAAATGAAGCTTTTCCAGTCGCACAATCCAGCCTACAAAGACGGTGAACAAATGCGTGACTTTGTGTATGTGATGGATGTGTGCAGTATTTGCCTGTTTCTGATGCACCACAGGAAGGACAGTGGCATTTACAACCTTGGATCTGGCCGTGCGAGAACATTTAAAGACCTGGTGCTGGCAGTGTTCAACGCACTGGAAAAAACGCCTGAGATTGAGTTCATACCCACGCCTGAGGACATCAGGGACAAGTATCAGTACTTTACTGAGGCCAACATGACTAAACTAAGATCTATCGGGTATGATCAGCCTTTTACAGAGCTGGAAAGTGGGGTTACGGATTATGTAAAAGGCTATCTATCCAAAAGCACATACTACTAAACGTCGGCTTTTACCATCTGGTGATAAAATAATATAGTAGTTTTAATGGACAGGCTTATTATCAACCGAGCTCCCTATTCATGAGGAAAGAAGTACTTTTAATTAAGCTCCTTCAAGCAATTCTCGTTATTGCCCTCCAATGCAATACTCTATCTGCGCAGAAGAGTGAGGCACTGACTTTCCACAAAGACATAGCTCCGATCATTCACCAAAATTGCACTCCGTGCCATCAGCCGGGGAAAGCCGGGCCATTTAATCTTATCACTTACCAGGATGTATCGAACAAAGCAGATTTTATTGTGTATGTTACCAAAACACGATATATGCCGCCCTGGCAAGCCGATCCTTCGTATCAAACTTACCTAAACGAGCGTTTGCTTACCAACGAAGAAATAGCCTCCATACAAACCTGGGTAACACAAGGAAAAAAAGAAGGAGACAAAAAGGATGCGCAATCAATTGATGTGCCTACGGGTCCATATCCAGAACGCAAACCTGACCTAAGCTTTGCCATGCGCAGTCCCTTTACGATTAGTGATGCCGGAAAAGACGACTATAGGTTTTTCAATATCCCCACCCACCTTGCCGAGGACACCTACCTTGAAGCAATTGAGTTTGTTCCTGGCAACAAAAGGCTGGTTCACCATAGCCGCATTATGACCGACACCAGCCATATGGTTCGGCATATTGAAGGCCTCTCGGCCAACGATTCAGCCATCTGGCAATTCAACAAATATCCTCCTCTTGACAGGTTTCTTTACGGTTGGGTACCTGGCAACTTCCCCATCTTCTTTCCCAAAGGAACCGGTAAGAAGATCAATAAGGATGTTGACCTGATCCTCAACATACATTACGCCCCTTCCTCTGTACAAGAAGAGGATCTTTCTGTTATCAATTTATACCTGGCCCAAGGAAAAATAGAAAAGGAGGTTAAAACCATTACTATTACGGAAGAATACATCCTGAATAACCGATTTCTAATTCCTAAAAATACCAAGCCGTATTTCGAGGCCGTCTATCTGCTAGACACCACAATTGAAGTAATTGCAGTGATGCCCCACATGCATTATCTGGGCAGTTCTTTTAAGGCTTATGCCATTACTCCGGAAAAAACTGAAATACCTTTAATACGAATAAACAAGTGGGATTTTAACTGGCAGACCAGCTATCAATTCAAAGAATTGGTGCAAATACCAAAAGGCTCGATTATTAAAGTGGAAGCTTCCTACGACAACACAGCAGGAAATCCCGCCAATCCAACATTCCCACCCCGGGATGTACAATACGGCTGGAATACAACCAGCGAAATGATGAATCTCGTTCTATATTACATCGAAAAGTAGGAGCGCCAGCAAGGCTTCCACCCAATTCCCTCTCCATTGTATAGATGCCCTTCGGCCTTCCGAACATTCTCTTCACTCATTACGGGATGAAATCTAACGTCGCCACATTCAGTTAACAAACTGCCCAAAACAATCACAGAAGAGGCACAAAAAAAGCCACCCAAGACCTTGGGTGGCTTTTAGATGAATATTTAAAATTCAATTATTCACTACAAAGGTCCAATTTAATTTTACCAGCAGAAGGGTTCGAAACGTCGGCAACCACGTTTCCGCTTGGCGAAATAATTTTGAACACGCACTCACTGTTATAGGAGTCGTCGCTCCACTCAAAGGAAAGTGATGTGGTTCCTGCAGGAACATTTACAGTTGCACTTCCCGACGAACCACCACCGTCAGGTATTTTCACCTGCGCAGCTTCAGCACCATCAACAAGAACGCTGATATAGCCTCCCTGCCAACCATCGCCGTACGTGTCAGTCAACTGGAATGACCAGTCACCTACTGGCTTGGAAATTTCAGCTGCACAAACGATCGCCCAGGCATATGAGCAGTTGGATCCAGGAAATTCAGTACAAACTGAAGGAGACCATGAATCAAACAACCTACCATCAGCAGTAGTCAACTCCCAACGAATTGAGAAAGAGTCGCCGGGTACAAACTTAAAGTTTGTGCTGCTGGCCTTTCTATTAGGCTTATCAGGGTTACTCCAAACTGGAGTAGCTGTGCCGTCCTTATCGTAGTCAAAGGAAGAGTCCTTAAACATCTCATACATATCATCCTGAGAAATAGTGAATGATGTTGTCACCTTGTTAGCAGGCACTGCAGCTCCTTCTATAGTCAGGAACGACACACCATCCGCACCACCATAGTTTGCTACGGCAGGGTTACCATCAGGATCAGTGTAAGCTTCGCTGAAATATGCAAAAATCTCTATTTTAGTTACTGTATTTTTACCGTCAATAGAGTTCCACAGCATATCAAAAGTAATGTCCTGACTAGCGTCTCCACTTAGAAAGTCACCTTTTGAGCCATCAGCTACAACTGTGTACGCATTGACAGCTGATTCCCATTCGGGCAGTATCACCAAATCCTCGTCCTTACAGGCAGGTATAACAACCACCATTGCCAGTAATACCAGGATATATTTATTTAGTTTTTTCATAATTGTCTAATTAACTAATTAAAACTGAAACTTAAGTGTATCCCAGAACACTGCAGCCGAAGGATTGTCATAAATGATAACCGGAGTTTTGCTATTCAGGTTAAGTTCATCCTGCGCATACGGGAAACGTAGCGCAAACTGACGTGGCAACTGAAGTGGTGTCTGAATATCAGCTGGAAGCCCTGTTCTACGGAAGGCATTATACTGCTCAATACCATTCCCGAAGTTAGCAAACCAAGCTTGTTTCAGCACATAGGCAAGTCTGGCGTTTGGAGTTCCGCCTGTAGGGTAAGCGGCGATGACCTCAGCCCTAAGAGCAGCTCTTGTTTTGAAAGTAATTGGCCAGCTATAAGCCGTACCCCAAGTAGACTCATCAGCAGCTACAGTTTGACCACGAGAACCAAAATCCCAAACTTTGTTCATCTGATCGGTCAATGCCGAGTTAAGCAGCGCAGATTCGCTTGCAGCTACCTTAGAGATATCTGTTCCCAAGGTGATAGACGCTTCCAAAAGATAGAACTTCGTCATCCAGCTTGTTAGCATAGGAAAGTAGCCTACACTAGAGCCCTTGTTGCCTCCGCCTGAACCAGCCGTAGCGTCAAACACACCACCGGATGGATAAGAGCCAGGGATAGTTCTGATAGGGTTGTCATTCGGAATACCTGATGGATCAGCTCTGTCCCTCCCGAATATACCAGCCAAATAAGCCTCTTCAGATGAAGAAAGACCGTCTGGGTCTGACCCAAACAAAGCATTGGTAATATTAGGATTCAATACAAAGTATCCATAAGTACAATCCGTTCTCTGAGAGCAAGGAATCGTCTGCTTGTCAGTCGGATCGTCAGGATTTAGCACATTTGAAGTCTGACGATGAAAGTAGAAAGGGAACCTGGGATCACCATTCAACAACATCTCGTACATGAACTGGTGTCCAAAATAGCTAAACCCAGCCTCTCCACCAGCGTATGCAGCCTGGTACCATGGATGCCTAAAATCGGGCGTAACAGCAGTTGGAAACTCATACTGAAAATCATCAGCTGAACTGGTAATCAAGTCACCCTCTGTAACAAGTGCCTGAATCTGACCAGCTACATCGCTAACGTTCCTTGTTTGAAGTAGCAGCCTCAACTTCATAGTTTTAGCTAGTTTTCTCCAACGAGTCATGTTGCCGTTGTAGATGAGGTCACCTCTTACAGCAACCGTGCTTGTTAGTGCAAAGTTGGCAATGGCCTTGTCAAGCAGACTTAAACAGTCGGCATAAACGGCAGCATCGTCATCATAAGCTGGCTCTTTGATTGGACTATCAGCATCACCCTGAAACGCTTCGGTGTAAGGCACATCTCCAAAGAAATCTACCATAGTGCTGAAGTAGTATGCCTTCAGTACCTGACCAATCCCAAGGTAACGAGGATTGTTTCCTTGGGCTTCTGCAGCCAGAACCAGCTCGTTAAGATCCTTGAGAGGTCCGCTGTAGAGAAAATTCCAAGTACCATTCCATGACGCATTGCTGAAGTTAAAATCATCATTTGCAGTTGTTTGCGCCATAAAACCCGTAGATGCTCCATTGAATCCTCCAGCTAACGAGGAAGACATGTTCGATAGCACATTGGCCAACAGAAGATCAACTGCTGCTTGTGACGGGTTGTTCGGATCCGTATTGACATCTAAATCGAAAATGTCGCAGGAAGAAACAGAGAACAAAAGTATTAGCGACATAAATGCAGCTAAAGCTTTTCTATGTAATTTTTTCATATGTTCATACAGTTATTAAAGCCTCAATTAGAAGCTAAGTGAAACATTGAAGCCATAACGACGAGTTGTAGGCGTCGCTCCGTACTCGAATCCCTGCTGATTAGAGTCTGACGTTGCTGTCAATTGTTCAGGATCCAGATTCAGACCTTCCAATACGTTAGGCGCACGGAACCAAAGGTTACGACCAGTTAACGAAATAGAAGCTCTTCCAAACGGTGTATTCTCCAAAATAGATTTTGGCAATGAATAACCAAGGCTTAATTCACGCAGACGAATTACAGTACCATCATACACGTTAACTTCATCCTGTCCGTAAGCACCCCATCCGTTAGAGAAGTGAGAGTCGAATGCAGTAATTGGCGTAGTGTTTCTGATTTTGTTGCCGTTTTCATCCAATACAGCCTCATAAGTCTGATTGCTACCATAAACACCGGGAACCACTCTCAAACCTTCACGATCAACAGAGTTTGCCAGCTGACCACGAAGCATCAAAGAAGCTGCAGTGAAAGAGTAGAAGTCTCCACCTTGTTTCCAGTCAATCAACGCCTTCAAAGTGATGCCTTTGAATGAGAATGTGTTTGTCCAACCAAGTGTAAAATCAGGGTTAGGATCACCGATGATTCCTGAAGTCTGTGTTGGGAAAGGAAGACCCGTATTTTTGTCAATCAAAATATTGCCTTCATCATCCCTTGCATTGCTCGTTCCGAAAATCTGTCCGTAAGGAGCTCCGTTTCTGTGGATAGTTCCAAAAGTAGAACCTGCACCACCGATGAAGATTTCACCACTTGGGCCGGCGTCTACAATTTCAGACTTGATTTTAGTGAATGCGAAGTAAGAATTCCAGGTAAAGCTATTCGAAAGCTTAACTGGAGTCACGTCAAGGCCGATTTCCCAACCTTTATTAGTCAACTCTCCGATGTTTACAATCTCCTGAGTAAAACCAGTTGAGCGTGAAACGGCAGCACTGGCTATCTGGTCAGTAGAACTTCTGGAGAAGTACGTTACGTCCAAACCAATGATGTTGTTCAAAACCCTGGCTTCTGCACCTACCTCAAACTCGTCAGTAAATTCTGGCTTAAGAGTAGCGTTTCCAAGGGTGTTACCCAAAGTTGCTGTATTGAAAACACCTGAATACCTGGGAGACGCAATTGGCAGACCTAATGCGTAGACAGTTCTAACCTGATAAGGGTCGGCATCTCTACCCACTTTTGTTTGTGCTACACGCAACTTTGCAAAGTTGATGAATGACGGCATTGTCACCGCATCACTCAACACAAACGAAAGGCTTGCACCAGGATAGAAATAGTTGTTTGCTCCCTGAGGAAGTGTAGACGACCAGTCATTACGGCCTACTACGTTAAGGAAAAGATAATCTTTGTAAGACAAAGAGATATCAGAATAAACACCGATAAGTCTTCTCAATCTGTCAAAGTCTCTTAGAACAATTTGAGTAGAAGTTGCATTTGTTTTCAACAGGCTGGCTGTGATTACGTTAGCGCCACCAATCGTTCTTCTTGAATACCTTCTTTCATTGGCATTCATACCTACAAGAGCACGGAAGCTAAGATCTTCGTTGATATCCTTGCTGAAAGTCATGATCAAGTTATAATCCTGCTCAGTATTTGAGATATCATCCGTTGTAACGCCACCGTTCGGAACCGAGATTCCACCTGGTCTTATCACATCTCTTCTGAAGTCGTGGTAAGTGTTAACACCACCTTTTAAAGTTACGTTGAACCACTCAGTGACATCGTAACCGGCAGTAATGTTTCCATAAACACGGTTTACATTACTTTCATAAAGGTTGTTCTTGGCAATCCAACGTGGGTTGTCAAGTGCTCTATAAAATATGTTAGAACCATCAACAGGGTGTTCAAATGGCAACCCATTCAAGTCGAAGTTTCTTGGCAGGTAAAACAAACGAGCAAAAATTGAGTTTGTCGCTTGGCCACCATAATAGTCAGAGAATGCACTTGCACCTGACTGTGGAGAAACCTGATTTGTGTTTACATAGTTCACTGTACCTGAAACGAACAATCCATTATCAAGCTGACCATTTCCACCAAAGAAAAGAGTGGTTCTGTCGATTGTTTGATTAGGAACGATACCTTCCTGATTCATTCTTGAGAAACCGGTGTTGATACTAGCTTTTTCGGATCCAGATGAAAGAGTTACGCCGTTCTCAACTACACGGCCTTTTTCGAAGAAACCACCGATGATATCATGCGGCTCTATTTTGTAGGGCGCTGAAACGCTTCTAACTGATCCGTCAGGCATTGTGTAATCCTGCATCAAATCAGGAAACAGGCCTGGGTATCTGTTGCTTATCGGGTTACTAGCCGTACCGTCAGGATAAGGTGAGCCGTCAGGATACAAAGAATAAGTCTTGGTATAATTGGTTCCATACTGAGCGTTGATTTTATCAACATAATCAGGCATAGGAGCACCCCAGTTACCGATGAAACCTCCGTTGTACACCTGGTTAGATCCCTGCGTGTACACATCCTGATAGTCAGGAATACCGGAAATTTCCTGCCAGTTAACAGAACCATTGTAGCTAATCTCCATTCCCTTTTTGGTGTTCTTCTTGCTAGCTTTGGTTGTGATCACAACCACACCGTTAGTCGCCCTGGAACCATAAAGCGCTGACGCTGCAGCACCCTTAAGAATAGAGATACTTTCGATGTTGTTTGGATCAATATCAAATGCACGGTTAGATGTAACTGTGTTTGATCCTGGATCATCATTACCGTTTACACTGTTGTCGAATGGAATACCATCAACAATGAATAGAGGCTGAGAGTTACCAGTCATAGAAGAAATACCACGAATGTTAATTTTGGTAGAAGAACCGGGAGCACCGTTACCACCTGTAATGTTAACACCTGGCATTTTTCCCTGCATAGCACGCAGAGGATCTGGCTCAGCACGCTGAGATACCTGATCAGATGAAAGATTGGCTACGGAATAACCGAGTGCCTTTTTTTCTCTCTCAATACCCACAGCTGTTACAACTACTTCGGTCAATTGCTTAACGTCAGATGCCATTGCAACATCAATAACTGATCTAGCACCAATTTCAGATTCCTGAGTGGTGAGACCAATAAATGAAAATACGAGCGTTCCGCCTGCTGCAGGAACACTAATTTTGTAGTTACCATCAATGTCAGTGATGGTACCTACGGTTGTACCTTTAAGTACAACGTTCACACCGGGTAGAGAAGAACCATCATCCGTAGATGTGATTGTTCCTGACACCACCCTGTCTTGGGCCCAGACTTCGGATACGAAGACTGAAACCAGCATGAAACATAGTAGTAGAATCCTCTTCATACTGTTTTGTTTAAAGTTGGAAATAGGTAATAGTTTTCGATTGTAAGTAAACTCAAACTTAAAGTTTTTCGCTGAAATCTCAAAAAAATCTAAGATTCTTTCGTGGCGTCACATTATATCAAAACAAGTGTTGTAAAATTTTCAAAACCCACATAAAATGCTGTTTTGCTTAATTTAATTTTTCGAGATCACGCAAATTGGGGGAGGTCGCCGAACAATATTTTGAGAATGTTGAGAAAAGTAAACTTGGAATAATCAATTTTTAGTCCTTCAGCAATCGGAATTTTTTTTCGCCGTCGGGGAAATTGGCAATCAGCATATAAATGCCCGGTTGTAAAGTGGTAAGATTAACTTCCGTACTCTTTGAAATAACATTCACGTCCTTTTGAAGCATTTTTTGTCCACCCATGTTAAGAATAGTTATACCAAGCATTCCCCTGTCTCTGTCAGGGTGTCCTAAAGTGACGAAATTACCCGCCGGATTGGGGTATAGGCTCCATGAGTCAAGGCCATCAACTGTGGATGTCAGTGTGTTGTCACTTTCTGTCTGAATTTTCAGGTCGTCGATGGACCAGCCCCAGGCGTTACTAAGCTGATCTGAAAAAAGCCGGAATCGAAAGATGACTGTGTCACCAGCATTGAAAGTGTCGAGCAAATCAGCCGTATGTTGTACGTACAGCCCTTCATTGCCCTTGCCCTCGCTGCTATAGGTGGTCAGCCATGCAGCATTGTAGCTCGCATCGTAGCCGTCTTCAATAGGTTTCCAATCCACTCCGTCTACCGAACCCTCAACGACAACAAAATCGTAGAATTCATCATCACCGAATACAGTTCCCGTTTCGCCAGTTTCGATAATGGCAATGTCACGGTACTTGAAGGTTGGGTTTTCGGCATTGATTACGATGGGGGTTAGCAGTTTGTAGATGTATGTAGTGTCTTCATCGTAGGAATGCCTGGAGTGAATAGCCGACGACAAAAAACCAACAGGCGTAACCACGGAAAAGCCATTACCCGTAAAGTCATTTGCCGCCAGAGGGTCATCAAAGGTGTTGGAATAGCTCAATGAAGGAGCTCTTAGGTCTGAAACTGCAGATTTTGAAATAGAAACATACTCTTTGCCTGACTTAAATGAACGAAGAGCCACCTCTATCTCAGTTTCTCCATCAATAAAAAAGTCAATGCTTGTGGCTCCGCCAGTACTGGGGCCAAGCGTTTTGATCACCTGACTATTTACGAGCACCTGGGTGCTGTCGTAAGGCGACCGCAGCTGGGCTTCCAGGTTGACAAGGCCGGACGGCTTCACGCCAAGCGATTGGATAAACGGCGCCATTGTTACTTCTGGAACATTGGAAAGCAGTGCGGTATAAATACCTCTTCCGTGCGTGGCTATCACCACCTGGGCGTCCACCACCTTCATTTCCCAAACTGAAACTGCTGGCAAACCAGCCAGGCGTATCCATGATTGGCCATCATCAGCACTTTCGAAAATGCCAATTTCTGTCCCCGCCCAAATCACTGAAGGATCGTTTGGCAACACCAAAAGGGAATACACCGCTACGTCCGGAAAGCCCGCAACTCCATTGGCGCTACTTTCGAAGCCTGAGAGATCCTGCCAGGTTTGCCCCAAATCTGTTGTCCTTACTACTTTAGGCAAACCAGCATATGAAAAAAGCACATAGGCTGTGCTGTCTTCCGCAGGGTGGGTGGCAATCCCGGTGATCACACCTTTGAGCTGCGCATTGCCTGTGTAGTTATTCACTTTTTTGAAAGTTTTTCCCCTGTCGGTGGATACTTGCAAGGTTTGAGCGGACGACATGGCGCCTCCCGCCCAAACGATCATTGAATTGGCCTGAGAAACTTCGACATTGGTGAACGACCCTCTATATGACCAGTCGGCGTCCATTTGGCTGGGCACCCATTTATCGCCAAAGTCGGTTGACCTGTATACACCGTTGACGCCAACGCAGAAAAGCACTTCAGGGACAGATTTTGCATTGCCCAGCCTGGAAAAAAAGGGGAAATCAGTCTCTGTGTCGTCCTGAGGCAGGCCAGAGATGGCAGGTGTCCAGCTGCCAGGGGCACCAAAGCTGGAAGACTTAAAAAACGCATTGAACTGAGCGGATCCAATTACCTGCGCAGCATTTCCGTAGTTCCAAACTGCATCGAACCCGTCGCCACCAATCACCCGTGTGTAGCTCGCATTGCCGCCAGGTGAGGTGCCCTCCTGCGAAATGTTGGTCGAGTTATCCTGAAGACCGCCGATATACTGATCCACCCCTGGTCGCTTATCTACCCCGTAAAACTGACCAGTGACCATGCCAGTTCCTGAAAATGTCCAATCTCCATTGGCCGTGCCAGGGTCTTTGTTTATGGCTGAATGATAAACGCCACCATCGTTGCTCGAAATTATCCTGAAGGTGGAATCGGAGGTGGAAATTGAGCCTGCTGTCAATGAATGGTGGTCAACATGAATAGAGGAAGTAGGATTAACGACACTCCCACCAGAGAATTCGGTGTGTTCCCCATAGCCGTCGGCCACAATAGTGACTTGTTTTTTGAGCTTGCTGATACTTGAAAATGTGATATTCAATTTTGAATCGGGAAGGTTCTTCGGGCTCCAGACGCCTCCACTCGCCAGCACCGGCCAAAGGTTGAGTTCCATCTGGTGTTCATGACCACCATTTTTTGCGATTTCAGCGTCTACTGTCGTAGAATAATCCAAAAGATGAACAAAAAGGTATTCTCTGCTGTGCGTGCCACCATCTCCTTCGGTGTTGGATCCAATCAGTGTGAATTCTCCGTCCTCCTGCTGATCCCGAAAAGACACCATCAGTTGCCTGTTATTGGTAACATCCCATGCCTGAAACGGGACTTCCACATAGTCTTTGTACAGGTACTGGGCTGCTGGCACACCTGCGCCCTGCTTGTTCACTGTGAACCTGGCAGCGAGCTGGTTGATGCCGGGCCCAAATCTTATTTCCACATCCACCAGTTCCTCAGCGGCAACGTCACCAATTTCCAGCCCGGGCAAGTTGTTGCCATTGAAGGGCGTGAAATCGATAAACGATGAAGTACCCGTCTTTTCGAACTTCTCAACGGACTTGATGAGAGATGGAGCGGAGGAGTCGATAGTGAATTTGAAGATGTTGACACCCGCCACGTAAACGACATTGTCGAGAAAAGGATGGAACATGATGGCGTTGTCGTAGCCGCCCTGTTCCAGAAAGTCAAAGTTGTTGTCGTCCTTTTCGGAAACATAAGCCCAGCTTGTCCCACCATCTTCACTAATGAATAGATCGGCACCTGCCTCTCCGCTCAGGCTTCCTTCAACTGAGGCAGCAACTTTCAGATGGCTCTTTGCTGACACAGCCAATTCAATTCTTCCGGAGGACTTAAGGTTGGATGATGTGGCTGACCAGGTAGCACCTGCATCCGTAGATTTTAAAACTCCTACAGCCCGTACGGCAGCATACTGTACCGAAAAATCGCCAGGCGCCGCAATTACCTGCTGAACAGGCTCATCGGAGGTGTACACCTTCGTCCAGGTTGTTCCGCCGTCGGTACTCCTGAAGATTCCCGAGGTGGCCGTGTTGAACGTATTGGTTGATGTATTTGCACAGGCTATTACCAGGTTAGGGTTGTTTGGATCTACAATGATCCTGTTAACCACCCGGAACGAATTGTCGGCAACCGTTGACGCTAACTGCACCCAGCTGACACCACCGTCGGTCGACTTAAAAATGCCTGCGCCACCGATACCGTCCAGGTTGCCAAAACCTTCGCCTGTGCCGGCATAAATAATTGCCGGGCTGGTGGCACAAACCGCCAGTGTAGCCACTGCCAGATTAGGCAAGTCGGGCGTCATATTTGTCCAGCTGGCACCGCTGTCAGTAGTTTTCCAGACACCCCCACCGGCTGAGCCAGCCAGCCAGGTGTTGCCTGCAGCATCGTTGGGCATGACAAGAAGTGCCCTTGTTCTACCAGGTATGTTGCCAGGCCCCCTGGACTTCCAGTCGAGCACTGTTCCCAGCGTTCTGAAATTAGCCATTCTGGCTGTCGACTTTTCCAGCTCCTTTAGCTTATAATTAAACTCATATTCGGGGCCGGACTTGCCATCTGGCGTTCGCAGCAGTTGGTGGAATTCGGCAAATCTGGAATAGCCGTCCTGCTTTTCTTCACCCTCTCCTCCTTCGCTGATTTTGTCGAGCAATCTTTGGTGTTCTATACTAAGTTTGGGCTGAATTTTATTTGAAACAGGCTCCTGATGCTTTAAAAAGACGGCCAATGTGGCGACAAGGCAGAGGCCTGCGGTTAAAACTCTATTCATTTTGATCCCCATATGCTGACTAATGTGCTAAAGTATTCTGAATTCGATTCTTCGGTTAAGCTGCTTCCCGGCTTCCGTGCTGTTGTCAACTTTGGGTTTGGTTGATCCGTACCCCTTATATTGAAGTCTTTCCTTTGGGATTCCCGCCTTGATTAAAAAATCATAAACAGATTTTGCTCTATTTGTCGACAGTTCCGAATTATGAGAAGTACTGCCCGTATTGTCGGTATGCCCTTCTATCTCCATTCTTATTTGCTCGTTATCCTTCAGAAACTTTATCACCTCGTCCAATTCTGTTTTGGACTTCTCTTTCAAGACATATTGGTCAACGTCGAAAAATATGTTCTTGAGCACCGAGGTGGCTCCTGCTTTAATGGGCGTCAAATAGATATCAAGGACTTCAGGCTCCCTCGATTTTTTTTCAAGATAATTGAAGGTAAGATTCTCAAACAGATAGCCTTTGCGGGTCACGTAAATAGAATATTCCTTCCCTTCGGTAAGCACAACAAAATACTTTCCATCCACCTTGTCGGAAGTCACTTTGTAGTTAAGCGACGCATCATTGATGTCGAACATCTCTATGGACGCCCCCAGCGGCTTTTTGGTCTCAATGTCCATTACTCTGCCGGTTAGAAAATTGCTTTTGTTTTGCACCCGAATTTCCTCGGGCACATCAAAGGTGTACAGTGAGCTTTGAAAATCCCGGTTGTTTCCGACAACCTCGTGGGAGTAATAAGCCTTAGTGCCATCAGAAGTAATGACCAGCGACACCTGATCGTCTTTGGTATTGATTGGGTAGCCGAGGTTCTTCGGCGGGGACCACTCAAGCCCGTTTTTTTCACTCAGAAACAAGTCGTACTTACCAAGCCCCATGTGCCCGGAGGATGAGAAATACAAAGACTGGCCGTTGACGTGAATAAAGGGAGACAGGTCGTCGCCTTCGGTGTTGATAACAGGGCCGAGGTTCACGGGCTCCATCCAATTGTCACGGGCCGACAGTGTGCTTACCCAAATATCTCTTTTCCCCTGCCCTCCTTTTCGATCGCTGACAAAATAGAGTGTGCGACCGTCAGCCGATAGCGATGGTTGCGACTCCCAGCCCGAAGAGTTGATTGGCTGGCCAATATTCTGAGGCTTGCCCCATGTATCCCCTTCTTTCTGAACAAAGTAGAGGTCGCAGCTCCCAAATCCTCCAGGTGCCTGGCAGGAGGTGAAAATCAGCATTCGGCCATCAGCAGAGACAGAGCTGGTTCCTTCGTTCCTCTGTGAGTTAATCAGATCGGAAATAGGCTCGGGTTCCGACCAGGCGCCGTCGTCATTTTGCCTCGTTACATAAATATCCTCATCGTCGTTGGCCGTATTGCCTTTTCGCACTGTGAAGAAAAGCTGCTTCCCATCAGCTGTAACAGCCGGAAAGTACTGCATTACATACTTGTTCAGTGGAGCTGGCAGGGGCTCTGGATTGAACGGCAAAGGCTTGCTCATCAGGTCGAGCGCAAAATCAATATTCTTGATCAAATCCATCGCCAACCCCTCTCTTCCTGCATTGTTTGGGTTAGTTTGATTATACCTTGAGAGGTATTTCCTTGCCTCCTTGTACTCGCCCTTGTCATAAATCATCAGGCCAAGAGCAAAGTAAGTGTCAAAGTTCAACTTGCTGAGTGAGTCCGCCGCCAGTGCTTCCCTGTATTGTGTCTCGGCGAGATCGTATCTCAAAAGCACTTTGTAGGCTGAAGCAAGGCGCAGGTGAGCCTCTATAAAAGCAGGGTCACGCAACAGGGCTTTCTCCAATAACTCGATGCCTCCATTGAAATCCCGGCCTCTGATCTGCAATGCCGATTGTTCGTAATATTTTATAGCCTTTTTATCTTCGGTGGTATAGGACGACTGAGCAGCCATTTCGGTTATGCCCAACACAAGTATTACCACCAAAAGAGAAAGAAATCGTATCATCACACTAAATTAGCTATTATCCTATTATAAAAAATTGAATACATAACGGCAGATGCCATAGATTTGTCTTTTGACAACTATTAAAGTATCATGATCAAAAGCTTTATCATTCTCCTAATTGTTGTTCTTGGTGATCAGGCCATTTCACCTGTCAAAGACTGCGAAGTACTTCTGGAAACTATTTCGGGCACTTACGATGGCGATTGTAAAAAAGGGCTGGCTGAGGGAACGGGTACAGCCAAAGGCGTCGACACCTATATCGGTGAGTTTAAAAAAGGGCTCCCCGATGGGCAGGGGCGATACATTTGGAAGAATGGGGACTATTTCTCGGGCGACTTCGTGAAAGGCATGAAAGAAGGCTATGGAGAAATGAAGGTGAAAAGAGAAGGTCAAAAAGACAGCCTCCTGGCAGGATATTGGATCAAAGATATTTTCGTAGGTGCTTCAAATTTACCCTATAGAGAATCGCATTCCAGCAATATTAAAAGTGTAATGATTGAAGAAATCACTGAAAACGGGTCTGAAATAATGATTGTTTATGCCAGAAATAAGCAGTCCATAGTAGCCGACGGGCTGAGGCTGGTAAGCGATCAGGACGTTAAGCCGTTATCGGAATTTGAATACACTGTGCTGCGCAAACTGGACTTCCCATTTACGGGAGCGAAAATGGACTTCCGCAGCCAGGCACCAGTGGGTTCAAATATTTTAGAATATCATGTAGAATTCGACATATTCAAAAAGGCCAGGTGGCTGATCACAATCGAGGTTTATTGAGATAATACCGAGCTTACCCAAGC
This sequence comes from uncultured Imperialibacter sp., assembly GCF_963974565.1. Classification (NCBI taxonomy): domain Bacteria; kingdom Pseudomonadati; phylum Bacteroidota; class Cytophagia; order Cytophagales; family Flammeovirgaceae; genus Imperialibacter; species uncultured Imperialibacter sp. The sequence goes on from NZ_CAXBCJ010000012.1 coordinate 25,540, forward strand.
TCTTTTAGTGAGCAGCTGACCAAAAAAGCGGGGATCCTTTTCCTCTGGAGCAGCTTTTCATCTCTATTTACTCCCCCTGTTTGGGTTATATTGTATCTTCCGCTAAGTGCTTTTCAGAAGCAACATGTTGTAGACTAAAACCTAAACTCAATATGAACACATTTTTTACACTACTTTTTACCGGGCTGTTTCTTTTTTTAAGGCCTGACCCGGTCGTTCAAAAAGACTGCGAAGTGCTGATGGAAACACTGGCGCTTGAGTACGATGGAGAATGCAAAAAAGGGCTTGCTCATGGCATTGGCAAGGCGCTTGGTTCTCACACCTATGAGGGGAGCTTCAAAAAAGGCTACCCGGACGGAGTAGGTACCTACACCTGGTCGAATGGAAACCTTTATAAAGGAGAGTTTAAAAATGGCCTCAAAGATGGCAAAGGCGAGCTCTATATCAGAAAACTTGGTGTGCCTGACAGCATCGTAACCGGCTACTGGGACAAAGACAAGTATGTCGGTGAATACGTTTCTTCCTACACTGTGGGGCAAAAGCGGAATATTCTCCGAACAAGGTTTGTGCATATGGCCGACACCCCCAACCAGGTCGAAATACTGATTCAGCGAAACGGGCTTCCGATTGGGGTTAGTCAGCTGCAAGCTTCGGCCGACAAATCACCCATGTTTGAAAGTAGCCAGACTATCGTGGCTTTCACCAAGGTGGTGTATCCGCTGACCAATGCCACTATCAATTTCTATGCTCCCAGCGCTTTCAACTCCTACCAGCTCGATTGCGAGCTGAACTTTGAAATTTACCGGGAAGGGCACTGGCGGATTTTTATACAGATATAGAGAAGCACTGAATTAAGGAATATCCAGGTACTTGTGCACCTGCAGCGAAACCTGCCACTGCGGGTTGGCTTTGATGTAGTCGATGATCAGGGGCGTTACCTTTTCCTGCTGTGACCACTCGGGTTGGAGGAATAGTCGGCAGTTTGCGCCAACGAGGGCTTCGTACTTCTCGGCCCATTTAAAGTCCGACTTATTGTAGACTATCACCTTTAGCTCATCGGCCGCCTTAGCCACCTCCGGAAGCGGCTCCTTGAACTTTTTTGGAGAAAAGCACACCCAGTTCCAGTGTCCGGAGAGCGGATAGGCGCCTGAGGTTTCAATATGTGTCCGGAATCCTTTGTCTTTCAGCTGCCGGGTTAGTTCTCCGAGGTCATACATCAGAGGTTCTCCACCAGTAACAACAGCCACTCTTGCCGGAAAATGCGAGGCATCCTTCACTATCCTGGCCACTTCTGTGTCAGGATGCGCCGCCGCCTCCCAGCTCTCCTTTACGTCGCACCACACGCAGCCAACATCGCAACCTCCCAGGCGGATGAAATAGGCAGCATGCCCCTGGAAAGCTCCTTCACCCTGTATGGTGTAGAAAGCTTCCATTAACGGAAGAGCTGTTTTTATTGAAGGCAATATGGTATCAGGCTGTTTCAAGAAGCATTTCGTAGGCACGAAGCGTATTCATCAGCAGTGAGGCAATGGTCATTGGCCCCACGCCTCCCGGCACTGGTGTAATGTAAGACGTCTTTGGCGCCACATTTTCGTAGTCCACGTCACCCACCAACCTGAATCCGGATTTCCTGGTAGGATCATCGATTCTCGTAGTTCCCACGTCTACCACAACAGCACCCTCCTTCACCATGTCGGCAGTGACAAGATGTGGTTTGCCTACGGCCACCAGCAGGATGTCGGCATTTTTGGTGTATTGAGAAATGTTTTCGGTGTATTTGTGGCAAAGTGTTACTGTGGCTTGTCCCTGCTGGGTCATGAGTATGCCCAGCGGTGCCCCCACAAGTCTGCTGGCACCTACCACCACACAATACTTTCCTTTGGTTTCAATCTTGTAGCGATTCAGCAGTTCCATCACCCCAAAAGGCGTAGCAGGCATTAGCAAAGGGGTTTGCGAGCCTATACTTCCGAAGTTTTGATTGGTAAACCCATCGACATCTTTCTCGGCCGAAATACTTTCAGTCACTTTTTCTACTGAAATATGCTCCGGCAAAGGCAACTGCACGATAAAACCATCGATATCCGTATCAGCGTTAAATTGTTCAATATGCTTAATGAGCTTTTCCTCAGAGATGGTCTTGGCAAAGTGCATAAGCGTGAAGTCGAACCCAACTTCCTTACAAGCCTTGATCTTACCATTCACGTAGGTGTGGCTTGCCCCGTCATCACCAACAATAATGATGGCCAAATGAGGTGCTCTCTTACCCTGAGCTACCAGTTCGTTTACTTTGGCCGCAATCTCCTGCTTAATTTCTGCAGCTACCTTTTTACCATCAAGTATCTGAGGCATCTTTTATGGTTTAGTCTATTTTCAATACCGCCATAAAGGCTTCCTGTGGAATTTCCACATTGCCTACCTGGCGCATCCGTTTCTTACCTTTTTTCTGCTTTTCGAGCAGTTTGCGCTTACGGCTAATATCACCACCGTAGCACTTAGCCAACACGTTTTTACGCATGGCTTTCACAGTTTCTCTGGAGATGATTTTAGCCCCAATGGCCGCCTGAATTGCTATTTCAAACATTTGGCGTGGCAGCAACTCACGCAATTTTTCGCAGAGTTTCTTGCCCCAATCGTAAGCCTTGTCCCGGTGCACAATGGCGGAAAGGGCGTCGACCCGCTCACCATTAAGCATAATATCCAGCTTCACCATGTTCGACTGACGATAGCCAATGAGCTCATAGTCGAGAGAAGCATAGCCCCTGGAAATTGTTTTCAGCTTATCGAAGAAGTCAAATACGATTTCTGACAGCGGCAGTTCGAACGTCAGCTCTACCCTGTCGGAGGTAAGGTATACCTGGTTTTTGATCTCGCCCCGCTTGTCGATACATAGAGAAATGATGGGGCCGATATATTCTGATTTACTTATTATCTGGGCCCTGATAAAAGGCTCTTCGATGAAATCCAAAGCAATGGGATCGGGCATTTCCGACGGTGCACTTACTTTCATCATTTGTCCCCCCTTGAGCGTGGCATGAAACCGCACCGAAGGCACCGTGGTAATCACAGTCATGTCAAACTCACGTTCCAGGCGTTCCTGGATAATTTCCATGTGAAGCATGCCGAGGAATCCGCACCTGAAGCCAAAACCAAGAGCGGCTGATGTCTCCGGCTCCCACACAAGCGAGGCGTCGTTGAGCTGCAGCTTTTCCATCGATGCCCTAAGCTCTTCGTATTCCGAAGTTTCAACGGGGTAGATGCCCGCAAAAACCATCGGCTTCACATCTTCAAAACCCTTGATGGCGACCGCTGCCGGCCTGTCCACATGGGTGATGGTGTCCCCTACTTTTACCTCCTTGGCCACTTTGATGCCAGAGATCAGGTACCCTACATTGCCAGCGCTGATTTCCGCTTTTGGTGATTGCTTAAGTTTCAGCACGCCTATTTCATCCACATCGTAAATACTCCCGATGTTCATGAATTTTACCTTCTCTCCTTTTTTCATGGTGCCGTTGAACACCCTGAAAATAACCTCAACACCTCTGAAAGAGTTAAATACGGAGTCAAAAATCATTGCCTGTAGCGGGCCGTTAGGGTCTCCTTTGGGTGGCTTGATCCTGTGAACGATCGCCTCCAGTATATCGTCGATGCCAATGCCTTCTTTTCCGCTGGCCAGCAGTATCTCCTCCCGGGTACAACCTAGCAATTCTACTACCTGGTCTTTCACCTCCTCAACCATAGCACCAGGCAAGTCAATTTTGTTGAGCACAGGTATGATTTCGAGGTCATGGTTTAAAGCCAGGTACAGATTGGAAATAGTTTGTGCTTCAATACCTTGTGATGCATCAACAATCAAGAGTGCTCCCTCGCAGGCGGCGATGGAGCGTGATACCTCGTAAGAAAAGTCAACATGGCCGGGTGTGTCGATCAGGTTAAGTACGTAGTCTTTGCCACCACTCTTGTAGTTCATTTGAATGGCGTGGCTCTTAATGGTGATGCCTCGCTCCCGTTCCAAATCCATGTTGTCAAGAAGCTGATTCTGCTTTTCCCGATCGGTGATGGTGTGGGTGGCCTCAAGGAGCCTGTCGGCCAGGGTACTTTTACCGTGATCTATGTGTGCTATTATGCAGAAATTGCGGATGTGATCCATACGTTCCTTTAAAAGTCTGCAAAATTAGGTAATAATTTATGATTTGAAGAGCCTGTGCAAACAAAGTTTGGGATTGGCGAGCATCAACTGGACTGTATTTCAGCGATCTGCAATTTCCTCACAGGTAAAACCGACATTTTTTTGTGAAATGCAATTTTGCGGTGAGGCATTCCAACCATTTGTTGCCAAATTTGTCTCTTAATACCAAAAAAAATAGTGTATGAAGAAGATTGCAATCATTGCAGTGGTGGGGTTAGGGTTTTTATTCTCGTGCAGCCTGGATAGCGACGAATTTCAGGGCCCTATCACGAGCAAAATTAATGTTACAATGCTTGAGGACGTAAGCGCAAAAGATCCTTTCTTTCAAATTTTATTTGAGTCGACCAATCTGTACGAATGCTCCAATTACAACATCTTAATGACAGTAGATGCGGAGGAAAACAAACTTGATATCGTATTCAATGAGATTTACAAAAACAGTACTTGCCGCTCCGAAACCGGCCCTGCCTACAATGTTTATTCCTTTTCAAAAATAGTAAATGGAACCTACAACTTAAGCCTGAAAGTGAAAGACAAGCCAGCCTCTACAGGTACACTTGTGATTTCCGACACTGGCTATACGCTGGACATGACCGAAAGCGATGACTTTGCGTTTGTGAATCCGCAGGTTTACCGAATGCCCGAAGGCATACTTTGGGGTAGCATCCAGAAATATTCCGAATCGCAGCAGTCAAACACCCTTGTAGATAATTTTTTTGACCTCCTTAGCGACAACGGGCTTGCCGACACCGCTCTGGTGAAAGGTGACTATACTTATTTTCTCATCGATGAAGAAAGCAAAGTATCCCTCAGGCGTGCAAGCGCCACTCCAGCTGGCACGTCTGCTTTCGTTTTTTATCTCGACGAAGATTCAGTAAGCAGAAACAACCTGAAAATTGCCATATCAGACTTCAGAGGCAAATACTCACAGTATGTGAAGGTGGACGTATTTGACTGGATCGGAACCATTTATTGAAACGAATATCCAGGCCAAAACATTTTGGGTAGCTAGTCCGTCTACAGTGATATCCTTTAACTAAATCACACACCATGAAAACTAGCTACAAAATTTTTGCGCTTTGTATGGGAATGCTCACCATTGCTTTCGGCGACCTTCTCGCCCAGGACAAACCAAGCCCTGCTGCGTCGGTATCAGAAAAGATAAAGAGTGGAGCCACCGTATCTATCAACTACAGCTCGCCCGCTTTGAAGGGCAGAACAATGGGGAAAGACGTGGAACCAATGGAAGGCAAGGTATGGAGAGCTGGTGCCAACAACGCCACTGTATTCGAAGTCGACAAAGAAGTGAAAATCGAAGGCAAGGCACTCCCAGCTGGAAAGTATGCATTTTTTACATTGAAAAACGGCGACGACTGGACACTGATCTTCAACAAAACCTGGGATACCTGGGGCGCATTTGACTACGAGAAAAATAAAGGAGAAGATGCTTTGCAAGTAAAAGTAAAGTCGAAAAAAGCCGCTTCCGCCTCCGAAAGGTTAACCTATACCATAGATAAGTCGGGCAAGGTAAGCTTGCTATGGGGCGACCTGGACGTGTCGTTCAACGTAAAGTAATCAGACTGAAATCAAAAGTAAAAAGCGGGCACAGCTCGCTTTTTTTTGTTTTGCCCGGTAAGGATGCAGAGGACTATAACTGTTTATTTCTTAAATTGATGGAGGTAGCATGTCTGACCTTCCGTCGTACTGCATTTACTCTAAGCTTATCCTATGACAAAAGCGCTATTTTTTCTGACATTTTTGGTGCTTTTGGCCGGATGCTCCAAAGTTGACCCGATTGAAGAAGCCATCAATAAAAAGAATGCTGAGGTGAGTGGCGTTTGGATTTGGGTGAACACCAAGTACCCCACTCCATTTGGTGCCATCACTGTAAGCACGCTAAAAACGGGCATTCTCTACAAGGTACTTATCTCTGGTAAAAACGCCGAGGTTTTTCGTGAAGACCGACTGGTACAGAAGTTTAGTTTTGAGATAAGACGTGCCAACGAAGATTACTACCTTGACATTTTAACCAAGCAGGAAATAGAATATTCGGCTATCGATATGCTGGGTGGCAAGATTTCGCTCGATAAAAAAGACCTCACCTTGTCATTTCAAAACAACACCTTTGAATCAGACATGCTGCTCAGCAGAGTAGAGATTTTTTAGCCCATGCTTTCAGTTGTTTGTGCTATTATTATGCGTGGGTCAAAAATTTTTGTAGCAAAACGTCCTGCTCACACAAAAGAGGGGCTCAAATGGGAGTTCCCCGGAGGCAAAGTTGAGCCGGGAGAAACGGAGCAAGCCGCCCTTACCCGGGAAATCAGAGAAGAATTATCCATCGAAGTGGGCCCTATTGAGAAAATCGGTGCCGTAGCAATAAAGGTGCCCCGCATCAACCTGACGGCCTGGAATTGCCAGTGGCTAAGTGGAGAAATTCACCTTACCGAACACCTGGCTTTCGACTGGGTAGAAGTGCAAGACCTGACGGCGGTAGACTTGAGCGGCGCCGATATACTACTTATCCCCCAAATAAAATCTTATATCGAAAATTCTCCTATTTAAGCATATTGTACTGTAAATGGCGGTCAGTCAAAATAATCTACTGATTTTACAGAAAACATCGAGCGTCTAGTTTGATTCCTCCCGATAGTTCCGTAACTTATACTTCCTGGTTTATTCAGGTGTAGTTAATAACCTGTCACATCACTTAAACAACTGACTATGAATTTTACTCCCCCAAAAGAAACTGGTACTACCAGGACTGTCGAACCCATTAAATACGCCCCCGTTACCGACTACATGGTCAAGGATGTCTTCACTTTTCATCCGGATCAAAATATTCAGGAAGCAATCGACCTTATGTTGGACAAGCGGATTTCTGGTGGCCCGGTGCTGAACGACGCTGGCGAATTGGTAGGAATGCTTTCCGAAAAAGACTGTCTGAGAATTATTATTGATTCAGCCTATCATAACCACCCAAATCACGAGGGGAAGGTGAAAAATTACATGTCGAGAAAGGTGAAAACCATGGATGTAGACAAAGATATTTTTGACGTGGCCAATGAATTTCTCACCACTCATTTCCGCAGGTTTCCTGTAATTGACAGCAAAGGTGTGCTGAAAGGCCAGATCAGCCGACGAGACATCATGAAAGCGGCCAGGGATTTAAAAGGTACCACCTGGTGAAACTTGATTGGTCTTAAATATGTATTAACTAACCCCTTTATGGGGTTTATTTTTTTGAATGGGTGGTAGGAATTGATGAAGTGTTGTAAATTGGAGTGACATTATGAAAGAGGCAAAAAGCATCATTGAAGCCTATAGAAAGGTTAATTTTTCTACGCAAAAAGCAGCGTTGGCCACAGTTATGCGGGTGCACGGCTCATCTTACAGAAGGCCGGGTGCCAGAATGCTGATGACAGACGACGGACGCTGGACGGGTGCTATTAGCGGAGGTTGCCTGGAAGGTGACGCACTCCGCAAAGCTCGTCAGGCAATCCTGAGCAATCGTCCGTCGCTTGTTACTTATGACACCATGGACGACAATAGCGCCACCAGTCTCGGGGTAGGGCTTGGGTGCAACGGCATTATTGACGTGCTGATTGAGCCTATCAATGAACTGGATGTTTTCAACTCCATTCACCTGCTTGAAAAGTTCGTGGAGCGGGGTGAGCTGGCCGTAATGGCCACGGTTTTCGACTCGTCCCTCGCTGAAAATCCCTATCAGGGGCAGCGGTTTCTGCTTAACGGATTGGGAGAAAAATACAGTACCATCAACAACGTCAATCTGGAAACCCTCATCGCTGCTGATGCCCAAAAAGCCTTTGTCGCCAACCGCCCTGCCATTTGCCAATACACAGTGGATGAGGCCATGGTAGAAGTGCTGGTAGAAACGCTGCATCCTGGTATTCAGCTTGTAATTTTTGGTGGCGGTTTCGATGCGGCACCGGTGACATCGATGGCAAAAAACCTGGGCTGGGCAGTGACAGTAACCGACGACTGTATCGCTCACCTCGGCGCTAAGCGTTTCCCTGATGCTGAAAACGTGACCCTGTGCCAGCGTGACCACGTGTCTACCGACATCGTGTTCAAAAGATTCAGTGCCGCCATTCTCATGTCGCACAACTACAAGTACGACTACGCAGTGCTCAAAGAGCTGATCAAGAACCCGCCAGCGTACCTGGGGATCATGGGCCCTAAGAAGCGTTTCGATAAAATGGTTGACCAACTGAAAGAGGAAGGTATCTACCCCGGCGATACCTGGGCAGCAACCGTACATTCTCCCATTGGTCTCGACCTGGGCGCAGAAACACCCGATGAAATTGCGCTGTCGGTCATTGCCGAGATTCAAGCGTTTTTCAACAATTCAAAAGGCGGCTACCTGAAACATCTTGACGGCCCTATACACGACCGCAGTGCCTACGACGACAGACTGCTAAACAATATTTATGAGCAGCTCAATGCCACAGGTTCCAAAAAAGGCAAAGCTTAGCATCGTTCTGCTGGCGGCAGGCTCGTCTTCCCGGCTAGGGCAGGCCAAGCAGCTGCTACCATTCAAAGACACCACCCTGGTGCGCCATCGTGTTGCTACTATTACACGGGCGCTGGGAAACGAACACAACGTTTTTGTGGTTACCGGCGCCAAACGGGAAGAAGTGCGCACTGAGCTTGCCGGGCTTTCGTACACCGAAGTTTACAATGACCAATTCTCCGAGGGCATGAGTACCTCGATAAAAGCCGGACTAGCGTGCCTTCCGACAGATGCTGAAGCCGTCATGTTTCTGCTTGTGGATCAGCCGTTTGTGTCAGAAAAGCACCTCTCAGAAATGGTCGGTAAATGGCTCAACGATAAAAGTAAAGTCTTGGGTGCGGCCTATTCCGGAATCATTGGTGTTCCGGCCATTTTCCCCCGCAGCTATTTCGAACAACTATTGTTATTGAAAGGCGATCAGGGTGCGAGAAAAATTCTAAAGAATTTATCTGATGCCGAAGTCCTCAGCTATCCCCTGCCTGAAGCGAGCATTGACCTTGACACTTTGGAGGACCTGAAGGCTATTGGGCTTTGACTCCGTAAAAGCCTCATCCTCCTCCCGACCTAAGCCGTCTTTTTATAATTCAAAATTGCCAGTCCGTTCAACAACACAGCATAACCGAAAATCACTGCGAAAAAGAACCTGGTCTCCTGCCAGCCAGCACCTTTAAGCATCACAAGCCGCACGAACTCAATGAAGTACCGGACAGGGTTGAACAAGGTGATGGTTTGTGCCCAGCCAGGCATATTCTCAACAGCCGTAAAGAGTCCACCCATTAGGATGAAAACGACCAGGAAGAACCAGGCAAGGAACATGGCCTGCTGTTGTGTGTCGGTGAGCGTAGAAATCAACAGCCCAAAGCCAAGAATTAAAAGCAGGTAGACAGCCGAAAAAGCATAGATAAGCCCAACACTACCTACAAACGGGATATTGAACACCACTTTGGCCACGATAAGGCCAATTGATAATACCATGAGGCCAAGCAGCCAGAAAGGCAAAAGCTTGCCAATCACAAACTGGTATTTCTGAATAGGCGTCACATTGATCTGCTCGATGGTGCCAATCTCTTTTTCTCGAACGATGTTCATTGAGCTCAAAAATGCACTTATCATCGTGACCAAAAGCACCAAAATGCCGGGCACCATAAAGGTCTTGTAATTGAGCTCTGGATTGAACCAGAAAGACGACCCGACATTGATCACTTGCCGGGCAATGGGCTGCCCACTGGCCACCACCCTCATTTGCAGCGCTGCCACCTCCCGCTGATTGTAGTCGCCAAGGATTCTGCCAAAGTAATAGTTGGCCAGACCAGCTTTGGTGCCGTCGATAGCATTCACTATCACCTGCAATTGCTGTGGTTCTTTCCGAACCAGCTTCTTTTCCATGCCCGCCGGTATTTCCACTACCAGATCAGCCTCGTTTTTGTCAAGAGCCGCTGCGGCTTCCGCATGGTCGAAACCAGTTCCTGCTATGGTAAAGTAGCCCGAGGCAGTCAAATCACGGTAGAGTTGTCGGCTTGCGCTGCTCTGATCGTTGTCCATCCAGTATACCTTCAGGTTTTTGATTTCAAAGTCAGCAGCGTAGCTCAAAACAATCAGCTGCAGCACCGGCATCACGAACAAAATGGGCAGGTTGGTCTTGTTGCGAAAAATCTGCAAAAACTCTTTCTGTATGAGGTAAAGAATAATTCTCATGGTGTTTTCAGTTTAACCAAGTCTGACATTGAACTTCTTGATACTCATCCCAATAAAAAACACGGTAAATCCAATCAAAATAAGGGTTTCCTTCCAGAAATAGGCGATGCCGACCCCCTTGAGCATAATAGCCTTTTCGATAACAATGAACCACCTGGCCGGGATAATGTGCGAGATGATTTGCAGTGGCAAGGGCATATTCTCAATAGGAAAAATGAAACCTGAAAGCAGAATTGTCGGCAGCATCAGTCCCATTAGCGAAAGCAACAGCGCCGTTTGCTGAGTTTGGGCTACGGTGGAAATTAGAATGCCCAGCGACAGCGCCATGATGATGAAGAGCATGATCTCTGCCAGCAAAAGTGGCACACTTCCCATTATAGGCACGCCAAAGACATACCTTCCGAGCAGCAGCACCACTACAGCATCAAGAAATGCCAGACTGAAGTAAGGCACCACCTTGGCAATAATCACCTGACCGGGGTTCATAGGTGATGCCAGCAATACCTCCATTGTGCCAGTTTCCTTTTCTCTGGCTATCGAAATGGATGTCATCATCGCCGATACCAGCATCAGCAGTATGGTGATGAGACCAGGAACAAAGAGAAACACGCCTTTTAGGCTGGGGTTGTACTGAAGCCTAACCTCCGCACCCACAAGAATGGGGGGCTGCCCGGGTTGGTTCAGTTCCAGTTGAAAATTCTGGATGATGGCTGTGGCGTAATTAACCAACGTATTGGCCATGTTCGGGTCGGTGGCGTCGGCCAGCAGCTGCACCGATGCTTTTCCTTCATGCTGGAGTTTATCGGCAAAATTGGGCTCGACTACCACAGCCATCTTTATCCTGCCCTCCCTGAACAGCTGCTCAACATCGTCAATACTTTCAGCCTGTCCGTCAGGGAGGAAGTATCCGGAGGCAACCAGCTTATCAGCTAACCTGCGGGACACCTCGTCGTTCGACTGATCGAGGATGGCAATGTGCGCATCTTTGATCTCATTGGTGATGGCATAACCAAAAAGCAGGATTTGCACCACCGGCATTCCAAAGAGAATCAACAACGTTCGCTTGTCTCTGAAGATGTGGTAAAACTCCTTTCGTATAAGTGAAGTCAGTCTTTTCATAGTGAAATGCTATCTTTTTTGGCGCATCCTATGGACGGGCCACCTTGATAAATACTTCGTTCATGGTTTTTACACCGTATTTTTTTTTCAGACCTTCCGGTGTATCGTAGGCCTCCACCCTGCCATCCACCATCATGGAGATTCTGTCGCAGTATTCCGCCTCGTCCATGTAGTGCGTGGTTACAAACACGGTGATGCCGTCGTGGGCTGCTTCGTAAATCATCTCCCAAAACTGTCGTCTGGTAATGGGGTCTACTCCGCCAGTGGGCTCATCAAGAAAAACAATCTTGGGGTCGTGAAGAATGGCTATGGAAAAAGCCAACTTTTGTTTCCAGCCCAGTGGCAAGTCTTTCAGGAGCTTGCCTTCCACTTCGTCGAGCCCGAGTCTTCTAACCAGCGCCTCTCCTTTTTCCTTCCACTGCTTTCTCTTCAAACCATAAATGCCACCATAAAACCGTATATTTTCTTTGATGGTCAGGTCGTCGTAGAGCGAAAACCGCTGACTCATATATCCTATGGATTTTTTGATCTGGTTTTGTTGCTTAAACACATCGAAACCAGCTACCACCGCCTTGCCAGACGTGGGGCTGAGCAAGCCTGAAAGCATCTTCATGGCGGTGGTTTTACCTGCGCCATTAGCTCCCAGAAACCCGAAGATTTCTCCCTGCTTCACTTCGAGCGAAATGGAGTCGACGGCCTTGAAGGTGCCGAATCTCTTGGTGAGGTTTTCCACTTCTATGATAGAACTACTCATGCCGCTACATGTTGATTCATCAGCGCAATAAAGCAGTCCTCTATATCTGGTGCTACCTCCACTATCTCCCAGTTCTCCATCTCCTGAGCGCTGAGGTATTTGATTAGCTCTTCACTCGTCAGCTTGCCTTTGTCGGACACTACATGGATGTTTTCGCCAAATGGATACACCAGTGTGGCCTGCTCCAGCATTCGAAGCGACGAAAGCATGTTGTACTTTTCGTTTGTTTTGATGGCCAACAAGGAATAGGCATAGGCATCAGTAATTTTTGCCGGTGTATCTACCGAAAGAATGCGGCCATCTTGCATGAGCGCCACCCGGTCGCAAAGGCTGGCTTCGTCCATGTAAGGAGTGGATACCAAAATGGTCATCCCACGTTTTTTCAGCATTTGAAGAATTTCCCAAAACTCGCTTCTCGACACAGCGTCCACGCCAGTGGTGGGCTCATCGAGAAACAGGATTTCGGGACTATGCACTAGTGCACAGCAAAGGGCCAGCTTCTGCTTCATTCCACCCGATAGTGCTCCGGCTCTGCGCTTTCTAAAAGGCTCAATTTGAGAATATATATACCTGATATTGTCATAATTCTCTTCCAGCGTAGTGTCATATATGGAGGCAAAAAGGTTGATATTTTCTTCAATGCTCAGGTCCTGATAAAGAGAAAACCGACCAGGCATATAGCCCATTTTTTTGCGAATTGAAGCATAGTCTCTGGTTACATCAATGCCCAGCACATTTACTTCGCCACTATCGGGCAGCAACAGTGAAGACATGATCCTGAAAAGTGAAGTTTTGCCGGCACCATCGGGGCCAATTACCCCGAACAGCTCTCCTTTTTTAACATTCAGAGAAATTTCCTTCAATGCCTCCACATGGGCATAGGTTTTCACCAGTTTCTTTACAATAACTGCGTTTTGCTTTTCCATGACCTTAGAATTTAACCTCACCTGGCATTCCTATTTTCAATGCCCCATCGTTGGGCACCACCACTTTGATCGCATACACCAAATTGACCCTTTCTTCCCTTGTTTGGATGATTTTCGGTGTGAACTCGGCTGATGACGAGATCCATGACACCGTTCCTTCATTCTCTTTCAAATTGCCGTCGGTGCCGTCAGTTAGCACCCTCACCTTTTGGCCAATTTTGATGGAGGCCAACTGCGGTGCATCTACGTAGGCCCTCAGTGTCAATTCCTTCAGGTCGGCTACCTTAAAAAGCGGCTTGCCAAAAGTGACGATCTCACCTGCTTCAGCATATTTGGAGAGCACGGTTCCTCCCAGCGGGCTTGCCAGCACACTGCGCTGAATTTGATCTTCTATCTGCTCCATTTGCACCTCAAGCGGAGCCAACTCCGACAATAAGCCTCTGTTGGCTGTGCTTAGCTGGCTTTTGGTGGCGTCAATCCTGTTATTCAGTACTTTCAGTTCGCCATGCAGGTCGTCCCGCTGCTTTGCAGTTGCTGCCCCTTCGACGAACAGTTTGTCCACCCGTTTGATCTCCCTTTCAAGGTTCTCCTTCTGCTCAAGCAGCACATCTATTTGCACCTTTTCGTTTTGGAGTTTACTTCTGATCGCTTGTTTGGAGGCCGTCAGCTGTTTTTTCTTCAAATGAAGGCCAAGGGTGTCGACCAGTCCAATGGCAGCGCCGGCCTTTACCTGGCTGCCCTCCTCCACCTTTAGCTGCAGGAGCTTGCCAGTAGCTTCCGAAGAAACCAGCACTTCGGTCGCTTCAAAATTGCCATAAGCATCCGACCTCTCTTCATTTTTGTTGCATCCTGCCAACCCGATCAGCAGCAATGCACTTGCTGTGTATGTGAAAATTTTCATTGCTATAGTTCCTTAAAGATTTCCTGTAAGTGTAAAGTATTGTACCTGATACCATGCCTTGTCGATCTCGTGCATGCGGGCCGTAATTTTTGCCCTTGTAAGTTGATCCAGCGCAGTGATGTAGTCGGAAGAGGTGACAGTTCCGCCTTCGAGCCTGGCAGCGTATTCCCTGACAATTGACTCCTGCAGCCTGACGATCTCGGCATCCCTTTTCATTACCTCGTCAGAGGCCAACCACTTCTTTCTCCATTGCAGGGTGCCATTTTCGAATTGGCTCATGGCATCGCTGCGGCTGTTTTCGAGCAGCTGCTCCTGAATTTGCAGCTCTTGTCGCTCCTGCTTGCTGGCTCCCCAGTCGAATAGTGGCCAGTAAAGCCTCACTCCCGCCATATAGAACCCGCTAAGGTCGGTTTTAAAGAAATTGTAAGGATTGGGGCTACCAAAGCCTCCTCTGGCAAAAGCACTTACCTTCGGCTTAGTTCTCGCAGCAATGAGCTCCCCCGCCTGAGAAAGCACAGTTTTCTGCTCACTCAAATAGCTGAGCTCCGGCCGGTTGATTGTTGCTTCACCCTCCAGCGGAATGGTGCCGCCAGGAAGAGTTAATACTGCATCTACCGAGAGAGGCTGCCCAAGTTTGTCAGCCAGCATGGCTACAAGCCCTTCTTTTTCGGCCTCTGCCGCTACAAGCTGTTGTTCGATGGTCAGGATTTCCTTTTCGAAGGCGGACTTATCGCTCTGCAAAAGCACGCCAGTCGAGAATCCCGCATCAATCACCTTTTTTCGCTCGAGCAAGGTATTCCTGGCAGCTTCAAGGTTTTTTTCGGCTTCCTGAATCCTGAGTACACCAAAATACAAGCTGTTCACAGACTCCTTTGCCTTGTACAGATCGACCTCCACTCTCTGCTGATTGGCCGCCAGTTCTCTTTTGGAAGCTTCTCTCGATTGCCTGACCATGCCGCCGTCGTAAATACTCTGTTCGATGCCCACGGTAGCCTGGTACTGGCTTTTTGGAATTTCCGGCGTTTCAGCGCCTGGAATACTGAATGGCAATGAAAACACGTCGCTCTGATAGCTCCACTGCCCATTCAGACTCACTTGCGGACGATACGCCAGTCCCAGCCGTTCCTCTTTGGAAGCTGCCAACTCTCCATAAAGAGCTGCTTGCCCCGAAAGCGGTGTGTGCTGAAGTGCCAGCTCGTAGCAGCCCTGCAGGCTGATGGTTTCCTGGGCGTAAACCCCGGCCACCATCGCCACTGCACTCATTGTTAGTACAAACCTCTTCATATTATTCGTTTGTTGATTTGTCGGTTAAATAGTTCCAAATGATCACCGGAACTTCCTTCTTTCTTCGCTCAAGAAATTTGTTATAGTCTTCTTCACTAAGTCCGAAGACCGGCCTGAGAATAGGCTTTGCAATGACAGGAAAAACGCACAGCCCCATGATAGAGCTGATGAGATCCACTGGCTCTATAGGTCTTATGGTACCTTTAGCCGCTTCAGCCTTCAATTGCAAACCCAGCCCCATCGCCACCTGCGAAACTTGCGAACCAATTTTGCCAAACAGCTTCTCGGGGTTCCTTGAAATTTCGTTAATGACGAAAAGAGGCATGAAGGGATTGTTCTTCATCAGTTCCACATAGTGCTCCACAAACTGCATCAACTTTTCTTTTAGGGGCATTTCCTTCCCAAGAATACCAAACAGGGCCGGGCCATTTGACTGGAGTGTCTCCATGAAAACCCTTTCGAAAAGCAAGTCTTTGGACCTGAAATAGTAGTGCAGCAATGCTTTGTTGATGCCGGCCTTGTCAGCAATTTCCTGCATTCTCGCTCCCGCCATTCCCTGTTGAATGAATACCTCCCTGGCGGCTTCCAGTATCTTTCTTTCTGTACTTACATCCTTCGTCATGATGCAAATATACGAAGCATTAACCGAAAGGTTTAACCAATTGGTTAAATTTTTTGGTTAACAAGTGATATTTAATCGTATGTCATTGTCTAACAGCGCTTTAAACAAATTTTCGATTTTCTGGCAAAAATAGATTAGATTAATCCTTTAATGATTTATGATGTCGGACAAAATACTCACCAGGCCCTGGACGGAATTTGAGCTCAAGCAAAAGCTCGCCAAAATGCCTGTGCTGCCTGAGTATAAACTGCTTATTCAGGTGAGGGAAATTCTTCTGGACAGCCGACTGGCCAATGAAAGACTTGACTCGCTCATTGAGCTGATCGAAAAAATACCACTTCACAGATCTCAGGAAGAAAGAGAAATTTTTATCGAGCATCTGCAAGAAGTGCTGGTGGATGTTCGGCTTTCATCGGAGCTAACAGGAAATGTTGTGAAACTGCTCAGGTCAATAGAAAAGCAATCTTGACTTATTTACGGTTGCCGCTAAAATATTTCGGTCTTCAAAGGGCTCTTTTTGGCTCACCTAAAAGACCTGTTTCCATGGTTTTTTCTCAATGTTTTTGTATTTTACTAGTGAAAAAAAACAACAGGGTTGAGAAGATATTTTGAAAGCTTTTCTAATTTTCCCACCTGAAAAAATTAAAGTAATACCAAACCAACACAAAACACTCCAGCCCGTCTGGAATGAAAAATGGAAACTCGTGACTTACACCACAAGGTAATCCTGAAAACAGGACCCAATCAGGCTTATGAAGCCATTCTTGACCCCAAAAAACATAGTGACTTTACTGATAGTCCAGCAGAAAACGACGGAAAAGTAGGCGGAGAACACAGCGCTTTCGACGGCTACTGTTTTGGTGAAAACGTGGAGCTTTCTTATGGAAAGCGCATTGTACAAACCTGGCAAGCCGATGAAGACGGCTGGCCGGAAGATCACTTCTCCAGGGTCATCTACGAGTTTACGGCAGTTCCAGGTGGCACGCTTCTTACTTTCAAACAGCTCGGCGTGCCGGAAGAAGTGGCCGACAGCATTGACCAGGGCTGGATCGACTATTACTGGGAGCCTCTGAAAGCGTATTTTGAGGACTAGGTAACCCTGGCAGTCTAGCCTCATTCAGCTTTATTCTGTTCTTGTCCTTAGTTATGGCCATAATTCCGTAATTTTGCGGCTTGCTTTTGGCAGCTAACACATTTCGCATGGATTTAACACATTTAACGGCCATATCGCCGGTCGACGGTCGCTATAGAAAACAAACCGCTTTATTGGCTCCCTATTTCTCTGAGTGGGGACTGATTCGTTACAGACTCCAGGTAGAAGTCGAATACTTCATAGCGCTTTGTGAAATACCACTGCCTGCTCTTGGCACTTTTCCAACAGCCAGGTACGCCGAGCTAAGAGCCATCTATAAAGATTTCTCGGAGAAAGATGCGCTGGCCATCAAAGAAATAGAGAAAACGACCAACCATGACGTGAAGGCGGTGGAATACTTCATCAAACAGAAGATGGAAGCTGCCGACCTTTCAGCCTATAAAGAATACATCCATTTTGGCCTGACCTCGCAGGACATCAACAATACCGCCATTCCTCTAAGCCTGAAGGAGGCTCTGCAGGAGGTTTACCTGCCCAAGCTGAATGAAATAATTGCTTCACTGGCAGCCATGGCCGCAGATTGGGAGAAAATACCTATGCTGGCAAAAACTCACGGCCAGCCTGCCTCGCCTACCCGTCTTGGCAAAGAAATCAGAGTCTTTCAGGTACGGTTGGAGGAGCAGGTAAAAGGATTGGAAAACATACCGTTTGCGGCCAAATTTGGTGGTGCCACCGGCAACCTCAACGCACACCACGTGGCCTTCCCCACCTACAACTGGGCTGAGTTCGCCAACGGTTTTGTAAGCAATAGTCTTGGACTGAAAAGGAGCTCTCCCACCACACAGATTGAGCACTACGACCACATGGCGGCTCTTTTTGATGGTTTGAAACGCATTAACACAATTTTAATCGACTTTTCGAGGGACGTGTGGCAGTACATCTCGATGAACTACTTCAAGCAGCGCATCAAAGCCGGTGAGATTGGGTCGTCGGCCATGCCACACAAGGTGAATCCAATCGACTTTGAAAATGCCGAAGGCAACCTTGGCATGGCCAATGCCATTTACGAGCACCTTTCCGCCAAGCTGCCCATTTCAAGGCTGCAAAGAGACCTTACGGACTCAACGGTATTAAGAAATATTGGTGTACCCATTGCCCATAGCTATATTTCGCTGCTTTCGTTGGCAAAAGGCATTGGCAAACTGGAGCTCAATCAGGCGGCCATTGATGCCGATCTGGAGGACAACTGGGCGGTGGTAGCCGAAGCTATTCAAACAGTGCTTCGCCGGGAAGGCTTCGCCAACCCGTACGAAACGCTGAAGGCACTCACCCGCACCAATACCAAAATCACCAAGGAAAGCATCAGCACTTTTATTGATGAGCTGGAGGTAGGCGAAGACATAAAAAAAGAGCTGAGATTAATCAGCCCTTTCAGTTTCACGGGAATCTAAGAAAGCATTGACCCTTGGCTTTTTACCAGTGGTCAACAACTTTCTACAGTTCCCTGATTCTGATATTACGGAACCACACTTTGTTGCCGTGATCCTGCAAGGCAATTTTGCCTGTTGATGATTTTCCGAAAGCTTCCCACTTGGCGAACTTGCTTTCACTGACCATTTTATCCCAAACCGGGCCGCTTGTTGGGTATTCAACCACTTTCTTGCCATTCATGTAGTGAGTGGCTTTGCCGTCTTTGATCACCAACTTCACTTTGTTCCATTCCATCGCTGGCTTGTAAGCTGAGGGGTCGCTTGGGGGGATCATGTCGTACAAAGACGTCGCAAGACGGTTCCCATTTTTGCCTTGCTTGGCGTCCGGGTGGCGTTCATTGTCAAGCACTTGCATTTCAGGGCCTGTGTAATAAGGAGCGTTGTATTTGGCGTCTTCGATCACATGGAACATGATGCCGCTGTTTCCGCCTTCAGAAATTTTCCATTCCAGCTCTAGTTCAAAATCGCCATAATCCTTGTTGGTAACCAGGTCGCCAGCGCCGCCGGCAGTCAGCACAATGGCACCATCTTCCACCTGCCATTTCGGATCAACTCCTGATTTGTTGTAAATGTGCCACTGATCGATGGTTTTCCCATCAAACAGAGAAACCCACTTTCCTTTTTGCGCATTGGCAGCAAAGGAAAAAGAAAGCATCACCATAGCCATGACGCTTAAGCTTTTCATTACTTTATTCATATTGATGTGTTTTGTGCCCAAAAGGCGTTGTTCAACTTCAAAACCCTAAGTAGAAATGATTTTATTTTTTTACCTAGTGAATATACCTAAATGTACCTAATGAATGGCACATGGTCAATTTTGGTTGTGAAGCGGGCAAGGTCAAAAAGAGATGGGCGCTATATACTCTGGTTCAGTAGCGGAAGCGTCGCCAATAAAGTCGCCGGTATTGACTCGGCAGTCTTCGATCCTGTGCTTCAGTATGAGTTTCCAAAAGGGAGATTTTCGAAAAACCAGCCCCGTCTTCACAAAGAAATTGTTGGTCATCTTCTTCCACATGGTCTCGTAGCCCGGCTGCCCTTCCTTTAGCAACACGTACTCAAAGCCCATCTTGTGCGTTTCCTGAAGGGCGCAAGGGTTTCCGTAAAGCACCCCTTTTGTTTCTGTTATGATAATATAGCGTGGGTATTCTTGCCTGGGGAAGTCCTTCTTAGCCTCATTTTTCTTTTTTTGCTTCAGCACCCACGATGGGGAATCCTTGTCAATGGGCCTCTCTTTCGACTGAGCTGCTGCTGTGCACAAGCTCCCAAGATAGAAAGCTGTGGTCAGCATTATTAAAAAAACAGGAAGCCTAAGACGCATGGTTTCGAATATACTGGTAATTCTCCTCAATCAATATTTCCTTATTTCGATTCCAAGCTGGTTTGGGTTTCGAATCTACTATATTTGCAGGCATTTCGGAACCAGATCGCTATAGTTTTGAAGCACATCATTAGTTTTTTGCTACGCACAGTACCCAGAAAATACCTGCAACTTTTCAGCCATTGGGTGCTCAAGGTGGTCTCCATCTTTTACATTGGCAACAAAGTGGAATGCCCTGTATGCAACGCCCACTTCCGAAAGTTCTTGCCCTACGGCAGGCAGTCCCGTGAAAATGCCCTCTGCCCCAACTGCCTGGCACTGGAGCGACACAGGCTGATGTACCTGTTTCTCAAGAACAAGACCAATTTTTTTACTGATAAGTTGAAAGTGCTTCACGTAGCACCGGAAATCTGCTTTATAGAGGCATTTGAAAAACTTCACAAAGACGACTACATCACAGCCGACATAGAATCGCCTTTGGCGAAAGTGAAAATGGATATCCATCAGGTACCTTTTGACGACAACACCTTCGACGTTGCCTTTTGCAATCATGTGATGGAGCATGTAGACAGCGACCTGAAGGCGATGAGCGAGCTGCACAGAGTGCTGAAGCCGGGTGGGTGGGCCATCATCCAGGTGCCGTTCTTCTATCCGCTGGAAGAGAAAACAGTTGAAGACATCACCATCACCGATCCAAAGGAACGCTGCCGCAGGTTTGGGCAGGACGACCACGTGAGAAAGTACGGGAAGGACTATGCAGAACGGCTGGCCAGCGCCGGGTTTACAGTTGATGCCAATGACTATGTGAAGGAATTACCGGGCGACGTAGTTACCAGGTATGCGCTGCCAAAAGACGAGACTATTTTCTTTTGTAAAAAGGCATAGGCTACTTGTAGAAGGTTTCAGCAAACCCAAACTTAGGCTTTCTTCTGAGTACATACACCTCAAATCCTGCCTTTAAGAACCCCAGGCCATAACCCACCAGCTGCACAAAAGCAGCAGGCACTGACAAGATGCCGGCAGGCAACCCATTTTTAATTGTTGAATCAACCAGAATGAAGGCGGAATAGATCAGAAGAGGAAGGAGCCGGTTGGCATTGAACAGCAGCGCCCACACAGCCAGAAAAATGACTGCAACCGCAAACAAGGCTGGAAAAGTATGCACGGCTTTTGTAGAGCCGGGGTGCAACAAGTGAAGATGAATTCTTGCCACCCCTGAGTTGAACACCTGCTTATAAAACTGTCGGAAATTGCTTCTGCGTTTGTGATACACCCAGGCATCTTCAATTAACACGCCCTTCATGCCTGCTTTTTCTGCTCTCAAACAAAGGTCAATGTCCTCGCCAAACCGCATCGCCCTGAAGCCTTCAATCTTTTGAAAAAGCATGGCTTCAACACCCATATTAAAGCTACGGGGTTTATATGCTTCCATCGATTTTCTTTTCCCACGGATACCACCGGTGGTTAGAAAAGAGGTCATGGAATAGTTGATGGCTTTTTGAGTGGCAGAAAAGTCTGAGGCAGCCTTGTCGGGTCCGCCAAACAACGATGGTAGCTTTGGCAATGCGTCCAGCGCAGCAATATAACCCGGCGGCACTATCACATCCGAATCCAGGAAGATCAGCCACTGGCCTTTGGCCTGCGAAGCCCCGTTGTTTCGGGCTGCGCCGGGTCCGGCATTGGGTTGGAAAAGGTAGGTGAGGTCTAGCTTGCCGGCAAAGCTTTCAACCACTTTGTCAGCCTTTTGCTCCGAGCCGTCCTCCACAACGATCACCTCAAAGTGAGTTGCCTGCTGGTCGCCTAAACTGGAAAGAAGCTCCCTGAGTTCGTCCGACCGATTGTAAACCGGTACTATGAATGAGTATTTGGGCTTAGCCATGGGCCAAAGCTATAAACCTGACCTCTCAATGACCAGATAATCTTCATTCTTATTGCTGGTGATTGTCATCATTTCAGCCAGGAAGCCAGCCAGAAAAAGCTGAACGCCCACCACTACTGCCAGCAGAGCGATGTAAAACAATGGCTGATCGACAATTTCCCTGACCGGAAGTTTGAGCCTGAGGTTGTTCCATTTTTCAAGCGCCATAAACCCGGTAACACCGGCTCCAAACACAAAAGTGAGTGTGCCCAAAGTACCAAAGAAGTGCATTGGGCGCCTTTTGAACCTGGTAACAAAAGAAATAGAAAGCAGGTCGAGAAAGCCGAAGATGAAGCGTTCCAGCCCAAACTTAGTTCTGCCATATTTTCTGGCGTGGTGCAGCACCTCTTTTTCACCTATGCGAGAAAACCCGTTCCATTTGGCAATAAGCGGGATGTATCGGTGCATTTCGCCGTACACCTTGATGTTTTTTATTACCACAGACCTGTAAGCTTTCAGGCCACAGTTAAAATCGTGTAGCGGAATGCCTGACATGATGCGGGTAACGCCATTAAAAAATTTGGATGGAATGGTCTTGCCAATGGGATCGTGCCGCTTCTTTTTCCAGCCCGACACCAGGTCGTAGCCATCTTCCGTGATCATGCGGTAGAGCTCGGGAATTTCATCGGGGCTGTCCTGAAGATCGGCGTCCATGGTGATGACCACTTTGCCATCCGCTGCTGCAAAGCCTTCGTGCAGGGCAGCGGATTTACCGTAATTTCTGTTAAACCGTAAGCCTTTGATACAACTATTACCTATGCCTAGCTCCTGGATAGTTACCCAGCTGGCATCGGTGCTCCCGTCATCCACCAGTATCACCTCGTAGGTAAACTGGTTTTCCTGCATCACTTTTTGTATCCATTCACACAATTCCTGTAATGATTCCTCTTCATTTTTGAGAGGAACCACTACAGAAATATCTGGCTTATTTTCGGTCATTAAACTTCAAGTTGTGGATCGGTCTTTTTTGTAATGGCAGACACAATCAGGCTCAATATAAAGCCGAAAAACAAAACGCCCACTATACCAAAGACAAACATCATTCCCGGATTCATGAATTTTTCCGTAATGGCCATCGCCTGATCAATCTGTGCATCTGGCGTGCCTTGCTCTTCCATATTGTACCTTGCCTTTTCCATCATAGTTTCCACAAACGTTGGATCAACAAAGGTTATGTATATAAAGGAGAAAACGGAGCTAATCACCCCGCCAACCAGTGATATCCAAAACCCGATTCCGAGGCCCTGGCCAAATGAAAGGAATCCGTCTCCGTCCTCTTTGTATTTCTTATGAGCAAGAAAGATGACAACTGCTAAAAAAATGTAGTTGATCCATGATGCCCATGATTCAAATACCAGCCCGGTCAATTGAAGGACAAGGCCATAAATAATCATTACCACACCAGCAATAACGCCGTATTGCAAACCTACTCCTCTTGTTGTTACTTGTTGTTCCATGGTTTTAGTTTTTAGGTTTCGTTCTTAATATCATAGATAACATGATAGTAAACAAAAGGCCAAGGATGCATTTCTTCAATAGATTGTCCAAGGAGACAATAAAGGCAGTGGTAGCTTCTACGTCTGTTACTGTTTTGTCGTAGGTAGCCTGCCCCATTTCTTCAATTACCCTTGCTTTGCCGCTTTCAAGTATCTCTACCTTATTGGTAATGAATTCTGCCAAAAGATTACAGTCGCAAAACTCGAGAAACAAAATGATAAAGACACTGGACACCAGCGCAATGATTATATAGCAGAAAAAACCAACTGTCATTCCCTGCCAAAAAAACATCAAACGGCCATTGTGCACATCCCTGAATTCACGGATGCTCACAAACAGAAACAATGGCAACAGCATAAAATCGAAGGGCTGCAGCATTAAAAGAGGGTTTTCACCCAGCAGGAAAAGCACCACAAAAACCAGCACCACCAGCAAGCCTCCAGCTATCCCGTACTTCAGGGGTACCTTGATCAACGGATTCTTCATGCCAGCTTAGTTGATGATTTGAACAAGGCCATTATTGGCAACCGCTGCCACCATGCCAGTCAGTTCTTTTCCAAAAAATGGATTGTTGACAGATTTACTAAGGTTGGTTTTTTTATCGAGCATCCACCTGGTGGACGTGCTGGCCACTGTCAGGCAGGCGTCAGCACCAACCTCCAGAGCAACAGCAGGAAAGCCTAGCACCTTTCTCGGCCCATCGAAAACGGCGGGCAGCGACTGCTCCAGCGAAAGCTCGCCTTTGAGGTCCAGTTGGTTGAGCACAGGCCAGAGGGTTTGAAGCCCGGTGATGCCAAATTCGGCCAGGTCAAACTCCAGCTTTTTGCTCTCCTCATCCTGCGGCTCATGCGCCGACACAATGGTGTCGATGGTGCCATCCTTCACGCCGGCAATCAGCGCCTTTCTGTCCTTTTCGGTGCGGAAGGGAGGTGACACTTTGTAGTTGGTATCGAAGGTGCTCAGGTAGGTGTCGTTGAAACAAAGGTGGTGTACTGATACGTCGCAAGTCACTGAAAGGCCACGTTTTTTGGCTTTTTTGATCATATCGACAGCCTCAGCGGATGACACCTGCGAAAAATGGATCTTTCCACCAGCGTACTCCAGTATTCTCAGATCCCGCTCCACCATGATGGTTTCCCCAGCCACCGGCACACCTCTCATGCCCAACCTGGTGCTTTGCACTCCTTCATGCATCACGCCAAACTTTGCCAGCCACTTGTCTTCCGGCCTGTTCATCAACAAGCCATTGAGTGGCTGCAGATATTGCAGGGTTTTCAAGAGGATATCCGTGTTCCAGATTGGGTCGTGGCCATCAGTAAAAGCGACAGCACCCGCATGGTGCAGATCGATCATTTCACTCAGCTCCTCCCCTTTGCGCCCAAGTGTAACGGCAGCCATCGGATGAACCGTGGTCACTTTGCCTCGTCCCTTTGACTTTAGGTACTCGATATCGTTCTTCGTTTGTATGGTGGGGTGGGTGTCGGGCAGCAGGCACACATCTGAGAAACCTCCTGCGGCGGCAGCTTTCAACCCGGAGTTCAGGTCTTCTTTGTGCTCCATGCCCGGGTCGCAAAAATTAGCCCGCAGATCGAACCAGCCTGGCGTTACGATCAGGTCTTTGCCCTCGATAACCTTTCCTGCACTGTTAGTTTCCTTCAAGCCCAGGTAGTCGATTTTCCCATTTTTTATGGAAAGGTGGACTTTTTTCAGATGGAATTCCGAGGAGGGGTTGATCAGTTTTACACCTTTCAGGTATAGGCTACTCATAGGAAACGAAGTAATAAGACCTCAATAAGTAAAAATGCTAACGCCAAAATTAAGGCATATTTCCACAATTCCTTTCCATTGAAGCGTTCGTTCAAATTCTTTTCGAGATCTTCCGGTGAGAGCACATTGATAATCTCTTTTTTCTCCACCGTGTTGAACAACTCCAACACCGACTCTTCCGGCAAGGGTTTGAGTTGCGATTCGCCTTTCTCCAGATTGAACGCCAGTGCATCCACCAGTTCGTCCCTGAACTTCACGTCGTAGTAGCCAGCCTGCATCATAAACCTGGGCAGCTCCAGCCTTACATTGGCCCCCACCGCCTGCTGACCGGGCACAATTTCCTGCCCATTGCCGCTGAGCTTGTACAGGTCGGTATCAGTTACTTCCGACCCATTGACGGTGAGCAGTATTTCATCAAGCGTATAGTAAAGTCGGCCCTTTGTGCTTCGGGCACCGATAGCCATTTTGTACATGATGGGCACAAACAAGGCGTTGTTGGAAAACGTGCTGCTGGTCGGCGCCAGAGAAGAAGCCAGCAGGTACAAAACCCCCGAAGAGGCATTTGCTCGGGTCAAATAGGGAGCGCCTGACCTGTATTTCAGCAAATGACCGCCATTGTTACCCCAGCTCATTTGCATAGCAGCGGCTGGCATTTCCATTTTTTCGGAAGAGGCCTCAAAAATGTTTTTAAAGAAAGGGTTATTGAGATCGGGTTGAGTAATCTCCTGCAGGTTGGTTTGCACACTTTGCCTGAGCGCACTGTAGATATTCGCCCACCCGCTATCAAAACTTTGGGACGATGGAATGATCAAGACCGTTCTCCCATTATCGAGCGAGCTCTTGATAAAAGCTTCCAGGCCGCTGTTTAGCTGATCCACCTCGTTGATCACCAGCAACTCGGCATCCTCAAAGCTCCCGTAGTCAATATTGCCAGCATCGAAGGACTGCAAATCGAACAAAAGCTCGTTGGCAAACACCCTGCCAATGGCAGAAGAGGCTGTTCTGCCACGAATCTCCATAATGCGCACCCTGGGCGACTGGTTCAGCGTCAGGTAGAACTCATTGTCGAAAAGAATAGGGAAATCGTCAATGCTGAGATGGCACCGGTTGAAGTCCTCGAGCGCCATGTTGAGTTCAAATGAAAGGGTGGTTTGCCCATTGGGTACCAGGTCGGTAGTGAGCGCCCCCACCTGAATATCGTTGACAAAAAACTTGACCGGCATATCAGTTTTTATTTCCTCGCCCGTATTGCGAAGCGAAACGAAAAGGGTGTTGGTTTGACCCTCTATTAGAAAAGGGCTTTCGAGGTACACCGTGTCGATGAAAATATTGGCGGAAACAGGAAAGGAAATTGGCAGCAGCTTGAAATTGTTGACGGAGTCGCCATCCGATACCGGCTGCTCAGGGTTGTAGGCAAAGTCGCTGATCCAGTAAATGTCTTTTTCAGTGGCGCCCAGCTCCATTCGGCCAATGATCTCGTCGGGCGATCGCACGATAGATGAGTAGCTCAGCTCAGTAAGCAACTCCTCCACATCCACCTTGCTTTTGGCATGATTGGAAAACGGCGCAAAATCGTTGGTGATAAGCTGAAAGCGTGTTTCTCTTGGGTAAGCCTTGAGCACTTCACTGATCATGCCAATGCTTATGTCCAGCCCGGGCGCTTCTGTACCCGTCAGGTTGCTCATGCTCTGCGAGTTGTCGAGGTACAGCACCACGTCGCCGCTCAGCTGCTTGCCGTCGTTGGAAGGCAGGAAAGGCTGCGCAAAGGCCATGACAAGGAAAAAGACGGTCGCTAGCCTGGAAAACAGCACCAGCCAATGTTTCAGCTTTAGCTTGGAGCTGCTCGTTTGCTTCACATGCTTGAGCATGTTCACATTGGAGAAATATATTTTTTTCGCCCTGCGAAAATTAAACAGGTGAATGAGGATCGGAATAGAAAGTGCAAGAAGAGCCCAAAGGAATTGAGGAAATAGAAAATTCATGAAATGACTGTCTTCTTCTTTTTGTTAATCTCTAAACGGAATCCAAAGTAGAAGGATTGCCGATGATTTGGAAAGATAATGGAAAGCTTTGTCATATTTTTTCTATCAAGGGTATTAAGTAGGGCAAAAAGCACTTAAAACAAATTCATAATTCAACTTTCAAAGCTGTTTAACTACCCCGGCCCTAAAGGGAGAAAACAGCTTTGAAAGGCATCTTTTCCACTTAGGGTTGGGGTAAAAAAAGAAGACTTTCAAAGAAAGTAGTTTTAAGTGCACACACCATGGGGTATTAAGCCCTAACTTTAAGGTATGAACAATCGGCGGTACGTAAGCTTCTTAGCCCTCATTGGGCTGATTACTGGTCAGCTACTGAGCATTGGTGTGCTGGCGCAAACTATTCCCACCGACCTTGGCAATTTCAGTGAGTCGCTCAGGAAAATTGAGTTAGAAAACTACGGCGGCCAGCCCTATTCGCTTTCTTCTTTCGAAAACCAAAAACTCACCCTTTTGATCCTAATGGCCCACGATTGCCCTATTTGCCAGCAGTACACAGGCAAGTTCAGGGAATTGGCGCAAGTAGAGGGACTTAGCGTGATAGGGATTGCTCCCAGCGAAGGAGAAACCAAAGAAACCGCTGCGGCTTTTGCTGCCAAATACAAATTCGGCTTCCCCATTCTGCTCGACAGCCACCAGGTGGTCACTCATATTCTGAAAGCCAAAGTAACTCCTGAAGTTTTTCTTTTCAACCGAACGGGCGACCTGCTCTACAGGGGCAAAATAGACAATTGGTTTTATGAGCTGGGCAAGTACCGAAACGTCGTCACCGAGCACTACCTCGACGATGCCATTGCCGCCGCTCTTGTCGGCAAAGCCATCAACCCAAACAAAACGGAGCCGATTGGCTGCATGCTCAACATGAGTATGAAACATCACTAATCGGCTGGGAAATAGCCCCTAATTTCCCCGCTACCCTTTGCACAAACCAGTTCGGCGAAATCGGCAGTTTCATTCTTGCCGTCCTAAATTTGTTTTGCCTATTTTCGCTCACCAAAACAAGCACAATCAATTATGAGTCAATATAGTAAGTGGTATCACCCCTATAAATACGATGCTAAGTACAAGAAGAAGGTAGCCTACTTTAGCATGGAATTTGCCATTGACCAGGCACTGAAAATTTACTCCGGAGGCCTTGGGTTTCTGGCAGGCTCCCACATGCGCAGTGCTTATGAGCTTAAGCAGAACCTGGTTGGCGTTGGCATTTTGTGGCAGTACGGCTACTACGACCAAACCCGCAACATGGATCAGTCGTTGGGCGCTGTGTGGACAGAGAAAAACTACAGCTTTCTGGAAGACACGGGTATCATTGTCGATGTTCCCATTTTCGACAATGGCAGTGTGAAGGCCAAGGCGTATGCCCTCAAGGCCGACACCTTTGGCAGTGCGCCCATCTATCTGCTGAGCACCGATATTCCAGAGAATGACTACCTGTCACGCACGATTACCCACAGGCTTTACGAAGACAACGAGCTGACAAGGGTTGCGCAAAGCATGGTGCTGGGCGTGGGTGGCTACAAGGTGATTGAAGCCCTGGGCGGTGCCGACATTTACCACCTCAACGAAGGCCACGGATTGCCAGCCTTTACTCACATGTATGCGCAGGCAGCCGATAAAAAGAAGCTGAAGAGCAAATGCGTATTCACCACGCATACACCGGAAAAAGCCGGCAATGAAGAACATTCCCTTGAGCTGCTGAACAAAATTGGCTTTTTCCCTACTGGCTGGAAGCAGGAAGAAGTAGATTGGATCACGGACAAATCGGGTAAAGTGAGCTACACGGTGGCTGCGTTGCGGCTGGCCAAAAAAGCCAATGCGGTGTCAAAAATCCACGCCAAGGTGTCGAAAGAAATGTGGGGCACATTTAAAGATACGTGTGAAATAATCCCCATTACCAACTCTCAAAATGTGAGCTACTGGGCCGACAAAGAGCTGAACACCGCCCTGGAGAAAAATAATGACAAGGCTTTGATAGCCAGAAAGAAGGAGATGAAAAGCGAGCTTTTCAAAATTGTGGCCGATCAGTCGGGCAAGCTGTTCGACCCTGACGTACTCACCATCGTGTGGGCCAGAAGGTTTGCTGCCTACAAAAGGCCCGACCTGCTGCTCAAAGACTTCGACAGGTTCCGAAAGCTGGTTACCAACACCAAAAGACCCGTGCAAATCATTTGGGCAGGCAAGCCCTACCCCAAAGACTACGGCGCCATCGACATCTTTAACCACCTCGTGAGGGTGTCCAAAGAGTTTGCCAATTGCACGGTGCTGACAGGCTATGAGCTGGCACTGAGCCGCTCACTGAAAAACGGCAGCGACATTTGGTTGAACACGCCCAGAAAGCCCAGAGAAGCTTCAGGCACCAGCGGCATGACAGCAAGCATGAATGGCAGCGTGAATTTATCGATTCAGGATGGCTGGATTCCGGAGTTCGGCAAGCACGGTGTCAACAGCTACCTGATTCCTGACGGCACCGACTTCAACGACCATCCAAAGCTGGACCAGGAGGACTTTGAGGGGATGTACAAGATCCTTGAAAAGGAGATTCTTCCTACTTACTACGACAAGCCCGAAAAGTGGCTGGAAGTGATGAAAAACAGTATGAGAGATGTGGTGCCGTATTTCAGCAGCCACAGAATGGTCGACGAGTATTACGAAAAACTTTACTCATAAAGCAATTGGGGCAGTTGATTGGATCAACTGCCTTTATTTTTTCAACTGAACTTAAAAAGGCTTTAGGGCACAAATACAGCCTCAAGCACGGGTGATGCATCCTTTTTGCCGAGTGCCTTCAGTACTTTGAAATGGCTCGCCACTGCGTCCCGAAGCCTGCGCTTCGACTTATATGGATGCCCAAACTCCTCCGAGGTCTCTTTCACGATCTTGGAAAGTTTGTGGTAGTGCACATGGCAGATATTGGAGAAGAGGTGGTGTTCCACCTGATAGTTCAGCCCTCCTACATACCAGGAGAGTAACCTGTTGTGCTGCGCAAAATTGGCAGTGGTGTGTAGTTGGTGTACAGCCCAGGTATTGTAGATATTACCGGTTTCATCAGGCACGGGATATTCGGTACCCTCCACCACATGCGCCAGCTGAAAAACTACTGCCAGAATGAAGCCGGCGATGTAGTGCATCACAAAGAAGCCTATCAACACATGCCACCACGCAAAAGGCAATACCAACATGGGTATTACGATGATGTAGGCGTAGTAGGCAATTTTGGTAAATATCAATACTGACCATTCCTTCAGCTCAGTCGTCTTTTGTTTTTTGATCTGACCGGCTCTTTTGTACCTGGTGAGACGCTCAAAGTCTTTGAACACAATCCAGATAAACGACAGAAGGCCATAGAAAAACCACGCATAGATAAACTGGAACTTGTGGAAGGGCTTCCAGTCGGTGTGGGGACAAAAACGAAGCACGCCTCTTGGTTCAATGTCTTCGTCGGTTCCGTCAACGTTGGTAAATGTGTGGTGGAGCACATTGTGCTGCACCTTCCAGTTGAATGCATTGCCGCCCACCATGTTCAGGGAATAGCCGAGCAGCGTATTTACCCATTTCTTTTTTGAATAGGCACTATGGTTGGCATCGTGCATCACTGACATGCCAATGCCCGCAAGGCCAAACCCCATAACGGCACTCATGGCATAAAACACATAGAGGCTTGAAAAAGAGCCTGCTACAATGACTGCGTAGGGACCGAAATACAGCGTAAACATGGCAATAGTCTTGAAGACCATGGCCGTGTTGGCATTGCGGCTAATGTTTTTCGTTTTGAAGTACTGATTGACTCGGTGATTCAGAGTAGTGAAAAAGTCGTACTCCTTCGACACAAATTTAATGGATTGGCTCATGTAGCTTTTATTGGTGTTAAAGTGACCTTCGCTAGAATGAGTGATCCAATGAAGAGCAGCGATGTGAGACTAGATAAAAGGAAAATTGCTGGTAAGAATGAAAATAATTCGGGACGGCATCTGCAATATAGCCCTTATGACCCTGCATAGCTACACAAATCTGATATATCTGGCAGGCGGGAAATTACTTAAAGAATTAAAAATGCCGTCGGTGCTACCTTATGCTGAACTTCCGACAGATATGGCAGGGGTGCAACATGCTCCAATTTTCGATTTCAATAGGGCCAATTTTGACTGGAGCATGTTCAACAATCATGCATTTCTCATTTCTTTCTCACAATATACATACAATACTTAGTGGTTGACTTATGGCCTGATTCGTCATCTTCGTACCTGTAAACCAGGGATGAATCATTTACCGTCTCAAAATCTGGGTTTGAATTGCTTATTGCTCCCTTTAAGATCCTGACTTTGGAACCGGTATCCTGTACACATACGCAAATCAAGCCATTGGGCTTTAGGTCGTTGGCAATTTTATTGATCAAAGAAGTTTCTTTTTGCCTGTCACGTTGCTCAAAATGAAACATGGAGTCGAGCAATACAATGTCAAAATCCCCATAGTTATCAAAATCATATATATTACTGACCACCCCAGTGATTTTCAGGTTTTCTGCGTTGGATATGCCAATCATCTGGTCAATGCCGACTTTTGAATTATCGACTCCGGTTACGGTATATCCGAGTCTTGCCAGGGCTACGGCATCCCGCCCTTGTCCACAACCTAAGTCGAGGAGTTTTCCTTTGGATTCGTGGTTTTTGAAAAACTCAACCAACTCTGTATATGGCGCTCCAAATAGATTTTCAGTCTCGTAGTATTTGTCGTAGTCAGCCATTTATTGATTTCCTGATTTAGATTGGCGTTCTGCGCTAGACAGGTCATGCAGTATGGGGATTGATAAGAACTACCGCCTTCCTCCACAATAGCCAAGCTTTGCCAACCGTAGCTTTTGCAAAGGCTGCCCAATGATAAAATTAACCGATGTGGCAGAGAATCCAAGCGAGTTGCCCCTCATAGCAAGCGAAGCCCACTTTCATAGCACCGAAGTGTTAACGGCCATCTTGTAGGAGTGCGGCCATTTTGGTTGGTATAATCCTTCCCCAGCAAATGACAAGAGGATGTCTCTTACGGGTGCCGGATACAGGACGCAAGCATCCAATATGGCTTTGACAATTCTCTGTTTGGCCATCAATAACCTAATCCCAGGATTTGAGAATCCTTCACAAGTTTTTCAAGCTGTGATTCCCTAACCTTATTCTGCTGTTCCTTTACACGTAAAACATCGTGAAGCAGTATCCGTCGATGTTTGCCCACTTTTTTGAAAGGAATCCGTCCTTGTTCCAATAACTTGATGATGAAAGGCCTGGAAACATTCAGTATATCAGCTGCCTTTTGGGTAGACAATTCAGCATCCTCCGCTACTATATCTACCGATTTGCCATCCGACATATTAGAAAGCACTTCTATAAGATGGATTAATGCCTTTTCTGGGATCATTATATCCTCTCCCTGAAGAGTTATCCTTACCTCATTCGACTTAGAAGATTTTCTCCTCCCTGCAAATTGAGAAAGCCTTGCAACCGACTCCGAAGCCATCTGTTGCTCCTTTTTAGTAATCTGTTTTTTAACCGTGCTCATGTCCAACAGTTTGCTACAAATATATAAACGAAATATTCGAAACAAATGTTTTATACGAAACAGTATGACGATTGGCGCTAACCACTGGCGATTGGAGTTGTTTAATAGACTTCGCTAGCCAACTAGCCACGCATTATTAACCGCAGCTTTAGCGGAGACTGGCCGATGTTAAATTAACTTTTGTGGCGGAGATTCCGGCGAGCTTCTGATTGCATCAAGCCTAGCCCCGTGCGTGGAAGGTTGTGTTGAGCGCATTTATTCGTACTTGGAAAGGTCAACTTCGGCCATTCCTGCAGACTTCCGAAGCTCGTTGTACATTGTCTTGTAGACATCGGCCTCGTCGTCTGTCATATTAAATACCACGTTCACTAGCCCCCACTCAAGTTGATCCATTAGAGTTAAATGTTGTCGGATTTGTTCGAATGTCCACTCGGAACGACAAATAAATAGTCTACCCAGAGCAAATGTAGGTACTTCGTCTGCAGATCCGTCCTCTACCTCCATGATGTTCAGGAATTTATTGGTAAGAGATGCGTCTTGCGATACGCAGACATAGTTTGTGAATTGTCCGAGAGATAAATCAAACTGTTCTTCATGAAATACTGTCCATTTCCTATTCAGTCGTTTGAATTCTTCTGAAGTTCGATCTACCACTTTCAGCATTTGGTTGTATAAATCAAGCTCGGTTCGAAATATCCCGTCTAACAAGTTTGTCATCTCGTGGTTGCCAAGGTTATTCACATCTCGAATTCTACTCTTATGGACGAACCCTGTAATCTGCCTACTCTCGTGCTGGGAGGTCTCACAATTACACTTTGTCATCTTAATCATCAGCCATTGCTCAGCTGTTGAATCCGCAAAACGAAAGAGTTCGTTGGCAAGAAGCTTACCGATAACTTCAGACTTGGTTGTCTTGCCAGCTCGAATGTTGGTATATCCGTCCGGGTCGTTGATGACTCCGATTTTCCACTCCTGAGAATAAAGACTGGAAAAAGTACACGTCGCTAGAAATATCAGCCAAAGTTTTCTCATGCAGTGCAATTACGCTCAACGCCTCAGTAAAGTGAGTGTGGGAGTTTTATGCAGCTCCGCTTCCACTGGCACTTAGTCACGGCGATGTTAAAATTATAAATTGTGGCGGGCAATCCAAGCCACCTGCCCTATGGCATCCGCTGAAGCCCACATTCACTTTACTGTTGTGTTATGAGCCTTTCTTTAGAAAATCCCACCACTTTTTGGAAGTCCGTTCTCCCTTTATTAATTGCTTAATTGTCAGTTGCTGCGTTGGTTTAGGCTTTGTCAACTCGGATTCAAATTGCTTCTCAGCATCATAGCTCATATTCCATCCTGTCGTGTACGAAGGCTTGAATAGGTAACTCAGTCCGATTCTATCAATTACTTTATATTGAGCCTCTATGTCTATTTTACCAATAGATTCGTACAAGCTTGAATATTCTTTGAAATAGAGATCTGGCATGTACCAGACTACGTCGGGTTTGTCCGTCCAGTTTCCAAAATTTAGCACAAGTACTTCTGCTTTTTCAAAGTCATCTAGGCTAGGCAACTCTCTTTTATTAATTCTGGTTGTCGCCACTAAGTTATAGGGCGTCACTGGATCTGCGTCAGTTGCTAATACCACAGCTCCTCCATAATTGCCATTCCGCATCTTAAATACCAAGCATTCTCCAGTTGAGAAGACGGCGGTATTCAGCTTTAGTTTTTTTCTCGGCTTTGCCTTTGGTCGTTCCGTTTGGATTTTGTCAAGGAATTTTTTGAGAGCAACTTTTCGTCTCGTAAGGTCGGGTTCTGATGCACCCAAATGTCTCCAAATACTTAAGTCAGCACCAGACGTAACAATCGTCTCAACTTTCCTTAAAATATCTTCATCAAGCGACTTTGTTTCCCATTGTGCCAAAGCAATTGCAAACCAAAGGCTATGTTTCTCCTCTTCGATTTCTAAGATTTCCCAATTGTCTTCTATGATCTTTTTTGAGATAGTCTTAGGATCGCCGCCTGCATTGTACAGTTCAAAAAATTCACTATACACGTCTGCAAAAGCATCGCTATCTTTTATTGCAGTTCCCCAAGTTCCCATATTGAAAAGTTTGGCAGCATTGGCTCATAACAATTCGGTATGGCCAATAGCCATATACCAATTATAACAATTTTTCCGCTTCAAAGATCAAAACAGCTAAACAACCCAACCAAAGCCAGCATATCCGTTTACAACCGCATACTATGAACCTGATATACCGCTGACCCTTTCTGCTCTGTCTGGTATACGAAAGCTCAGTTCCCATTGAAAGCGGCACTATGTCAAAACATCACTATGTTTGACCGGAAAGATAGCTGTGTTTCTCAGGTTTGCTACGCAACAAACGAGTTGGCGCTGCGCTGCCGGAAAAAAGGGCATTTGAATGACCGAAGCGGCCTGCGTTAATTAATCGCACAAAAACAACGGCAAAAAGACCAGTATTCCTGAGGACTCAATATACATATACCATCATAACCAAAAATTGAAGACCTTTGCAGTCTTAATACCATGAGGCACCCTCACCCCGGGGGCAGCGCTCTATTCACCGAACAATTAGTAACCTTTGGAAAACTTCTTCCCCGATCAACGATGGACAAGTGCAGGCGAGCCCGAATTGGGCGTGGGCATCGTGACTGAGACCAGTAAAGGCCGTGTAAAGCTACACTTTCCCATCGCCGACGAGGTAAGGCAGTACACCGTGGAGAATGCTCCCCTGCGCAGAGTGGTTTTCAAACCCGGCGATGCCATTGCCGACAAGGACAAGCGTCCATTGGTGGTGGAGCGTGTGGAAGCGGACGGGCACCTATTTATCTATATCGGTCAGGGCAGGCAGCTGTCGGAGGCCGACCTTGGTGATGTGTCTGTTAAGCACGGCGTAGACGACTGCCTTTTTATGGGGGATGTCGATACACCCGAACTATTTGCCTTGCGCAGGAAGACGCTTTACTACGACCACAACCGCAGAATTTCGCCCATCAATGGGTTTGTGGGGGGCCGGATTGACCTGATACCTCATCAATTGTACATCGCCCATGAGGTGAGCGCACGGCACGCCCCCCGGGTGCTGCTGTCGGACCAGGTCGGGCTCGGGAAAACCATCGAAGCCTGTTTGATTTTGCACCGACTGCTGCTGACCGGGCGTATTTCCAGGGTGCTGATTCTCGTGCCCGACTCACTGGTTCACCAGTGGTTTGTGGAAATGCTCAGGCGGTTTAATCTATGGTTCCATATTTACGACGAAGTGCGCTGTGCTTCACTCGATGGCGGTGCCCCCGATGGCAACCCGTTTCTCGACGACCAGTTGATTATTTGCAGCACTTCTTTCTTAGCTGGTTCGCAAGTGCGGGCCAGTCAGGCGCTTTCTGCCGGTTGGGACATGCTGGTGGTAGATGAAGCCCACCATTTGGAATGGTCGGTGGACAAAGTCAGCCCTGAATATGGCATTGTGGAGCTTTTGAGCCGGGTAGCAAAAGGACTACTGCTTTTGACGGCCACACCGGAGCAATTGGGCGTAGAAAGCCATTTCGCACGGCTTCGGTTGCTGGATCCGGATAGGTACGCCGACTATGACACGTTCAAAAATGAATCGCAGGACTATAAAGCGATTGCCAATGTGGTGGAAGCACTTTCTTCAGGAAACCCCTTGCAGGCGGCCGATACCCAATTGCTGGAATCGATGTTTGGCAAGGAAAGGATAGCAGCCCTTGCCAAAGGCGGAGAGGTGGCAAAGAATAACCTTATCGAAGATTTGCTCGATCAGCATGGCCCGGGCCGGGTGGTCTTTAGAAATACCCGGTCGGCAATGAGTGGATTCCCAAAGAGAATAGCGCATCTTGTGCCTATCAAGGCGACTGAGCAGCCTGACTTGTGGGCACAGCGGTTGTCGCAGGAATACGCCCTCGACTCAGAGACATCAGCGACTGATGGCCCATCGCAAAAGTTTTGGTTTGAAGAAGACCCCAGGGTGGGCTGGCTGGTGAAGCTGATGAAGAGGCTGAAGCCAGCAAAAGCGGTGCTGATTTGCCGGAGTAAAGAAAAAGTGCTGGCCCTGGAGGAAGCTATTGGGAAGCTCAGCGGCATCAAAGTGGGCGTTTTCCACGAAGACCTCACCATTGTGCAGCGAGACCGCAATGCGGCCTGGTTTGCCGAACCCGATGGTGCCCGGTTGCTGCTTTGCTCGGAAATAGGCAGCGAAGGACGAAATTTTCAATTTGCCCACCACCTCATTTTGTTCGATTTACCAGCGCATCCAGAGTTGCTGGAGCAAAGGATCGGGCGATTGGATCGGATTGGGCAGACGGAAGACATCCAGATTCACGTGCCTTACCTAACAGGCAGCCCACAGGAAGTGCTTGTCAGGTGGTTTCACGAAGGGCTCAATGCTTTCGAAGAAAACCTGGAAGGTGGCAACCAGCTGGCGCAATTGTTTGGCGAACGGTTGAAAGAAGCCACACTGTCCGTTGGGTCACCGGAGGCAGATGGCCAATTGACATCGCTTATTGCTGACACGGCTACTTTTCAGCAAGACCTCAAAAAGATGCTTGCCAATGGCCGGGATCGATTGCTCGAGATGAACTCTTTTCGACCGGCAGTGGCCAAAAAACTGGTGGAGCAAATCGGCGAGGCAGACCTCGATACAAGTCTGGAGAAGTACATGGTGCAGGTTTTTCACCATTTTTCTATCGACATCGAAGACCTCGGCCCCCGCACCTATTTGCTGCACCCTACCCAGGCCAACAAATACAAATTCCCATCGCTGCCCGATGAGGGCATCTCCGTCACGTTCGACCGGAAGCGTGCGCTGGCCAGGGAAGACATGAGCTTCATTAGCTGGGACCATCCCATGGCCACAGGCGCCATGGATCTGGTGCTCAGCGATGGTGCAGGAGCGGCCAGCTACGGCGTGCTTCGGGGCACAGGAGAGTCGGCCATTCTTTTGGAAGTGCTCTTTGTGCTGGAAACATCTGGCGGAAAAAGCATCCATGTCGACCGCTTTCTGCCTGCCACTCCGCTTAGGGTAGTGGTTGACCATAGTGGTGAGGATGTAACCGACGACTACCCTACTGAACTGTTCGATCAGCAGCTGAGGCCCGGCCAAATTGACGACATGCTGGAAAATGATACGTTGGTAGATGTCATTCTCCCGAATATGCTCAAGGCAGCAACAGCCCTGGCAGAAGAGCTCAGAGCCGACGAAATCTTAACCGGCCTGCAGCAAATGAGGCTGACCATGGACCATGAAATCGGGCGACTGACGGCACTTCATGCTAAAAACGAGAATGTGAGGCCAGAGGAAATTGAGCTGGCCCTCGAAGAACGGGCTAAGCTTTCGTCTCTTATTAAAGATGCCCGCATCAGAATGGATGCCGTGCAGCTTGTGAGGGAGGGGGATTGATTTTGCAATTGCAATGCTCGTAAATAGTTCAAGCGGCCGCTTGCGGGATGGGGGTTCAACGCTTATAACAACCCCAGTATCTACATTACCAAGTTTTCAAGCAATGTCCACTTTTTGGTTAAGAAGCTCCACGTTGAAGTTTATCTTGGCATTGAGGGCCTTAAAAACCTTGATGATTGTTTCAAACCTGGCATCAGTTACGCTATTCTCGAGTTTAGAAATTTGAGCTTTTTTTACCCCCACCAATTCTCCGAGCTGTTCCTGAGTGAGATGACGTTCTTTACGAGCGTCTTTAATGGCCTGACCCAATAAGTCCATTCTCAATTCATATTCAAAGGCCTCCCGGTTTGCAGTGCCCTTCTTACCAACATGTTTATCAGTCAGTTCTTCCAGTGTATATGTCTTCATGACTTGTGGCAATGTTTTGGTTGACAACTAGAGCAAAAAGCCAGCCGGAGCGAAAAAGCCAACCTCAAACCGTTCAGCTATTGCGCTTTTAAAACAAAGATGTTTGTTTCCTTATTAAGAAACAATTGAAGGAAAGGTGAAAGACTCATTACACTTGAGCGTCCCGCTTTCATTCTCAAATGAGCTGACCGGCGGTATGGATAGTTAGTATTTACGGGTAGCGGCGAGACGCCGAAATGATCAGCCCACAAGCAGACTCGGCTGTTGCACAACCACGAACGCTTGCACTTACGGGATTGGGGCAAAAAGTCAACCTCAAGCCATTCCTTAATCATCTTTCAAGCTAACTATATTGCCATGTGTAGGATCAACCTTCCCGTTCAACATGTCCAAATACAATTGTCGCAATTTCTCCGGTCCAATATATTCTTTAATCGAAATGACTGATTGAATAGAGGTTATGAATTGTTCCCAGGCGACCCCAACCTTTTGTTGAAATCCTGGTACCCCCCATACTTTCTGTCGTTTTTCCGCATGCGCAGGAGCAAAGAAAAATTCTCCCTTTTGGGGTAGTGGGGTTTCACCTTCCAGATTTTGCCAATCAACAAGCCCCACAAGACAATTATATGCCAGTTTATCGCCCAATAACGTTTGTAGCTGGAATTGGATGTTGTGATTGCCTGCAAAGTCTATTACCACGAATTTCTCGTCGGCATTCAAATGAGAAATTTCATCATAACTTATCGTTTGATCATACCAGCCCAACTGCCTTACAAATGCTATGTTCCTTTTAGAAGTAAGTCCCACCAGCTTGAAATTTAAGGCATTTTCTTTTTTTCGATGAGCTAACAGGTAGGCTAAAGCTTGCGCTGTTTTGCTTGAGGCACTTGTAATGAGTATATATGTGGCCTTGTAGAAATTCTGTTCTGCTAAATGATCGTCAATCAAAAAGGAAGTGACAAACAAAGGGCGAAATATGGAAATCAACTCTTCAGTTTCCAGAGTGAACGTTGGGTCATGTTCTACATTGGTATAAAAATTATAGACTTGTGGGAGCGCTTGTCTGTGTTCAGTAGTATCCACAAAACCCTTACCGCTAACACTATTAATGGTGACCAATAAGTGAGAACTCATGGGATAGTATCCATAAAATCGCTGACCTACTTGTACATCCGGATGGTTAGAAATGACAACATTGGCCAGCCCCCAAACTGGAATGATTCCGTAGCCAGATTGAGTTGGGAAAAATTTCCAATAGCTCATTTTCTCTCCTACCACACCATAGGTGATATTATTTGAGGTAAATGAAAACTTGTCAATTTCTAAAAGAACCTGATTTGTTGATAGTTCATCAGAATAGGTTTTTTCTACAAGCTTGGCTTGTTGCAGATCATCAGTTTTCACTACAAAGTCTAAAGCATTGGTAATTGCCATGTTGAATTGAGTTCCTTCACTGTCTTTATATCTGCAAAATAAAAACTATCGACAACCTATCGAAAAATGTGGCCAACACCCCTCAATAGTTCAAGCGTCCGCTCGGACTCATTACCCTTGAGCGTCCGCTTTCATACTCAAAATAGCTCACCTGTAGATAGGGATGGGTTAGTATCTACGGATAGCGGCGGGACGCCGAAATGATCAGCCCGCAAGCGGACGCTTGGGAAATGGGAGTCGGAGCCTTTTAGCTAGGTCAGACGACAGTTTGTTGCATTTTTTTCCAGCCTTGCTAATAATTGCCGAAGGTTGGGCTTTATGGTACTTGTTGCAACATCCAGATATAGCTCGTATCCTAGGCCTATCAACTATCTGGAAGCGCTCATCAGCTTCAAATGACACCATAATAAATGCTCACTTGTTACCTTTCTTAATTTCAAGCCGCTCCTCCACAAGCTTTAAAATTTTTGAGGCCGTCTTGAAAGCTTGTTGGATATCTTTTTTCTCGTAAAAATCATCGACTTTTGCTAAGCCTGCCAAATGAATTTTATTGCGCCTATCTCTCAGTTCTTCTACTTCTTCAAAAAGCTCATCGTCAAGAATTCTAGCTCGTTTGCAAGCTCTGTTTATTTCTATGAAGCTTGTATTAGTCTTGAGGTTTGTTGGCTTTTTCCTTAGATGAATTCCACAAATCTCCATTCCATCATCAGTCTTGAACAAAATTTTCTTGTTTGAGTAGACTTCTTCTTTAGTCAATATTTTCTCACTGTCTAGTAGCTTTCTTTTGATCAAAGTATCCAATAAGTGATGCAAAGATCCCTCTATTATTGAGGCAGTGTTTAGAACTATGTTTTTGAAAATAGAATAAGAGACCGGGCCTTGAAGGGTAACTTCCTCCTCTAGAGTAATTAAGAAAATGACATACTGAAATGAAATTGAGATGTTAGTTCTCAATATCTTATTGTCAATGAACCTGAACCTTTCTTCAAGAAATTCAATCTCTGGAATATTCTGTTCAAGCTTATCTTTTAGGTTTTCCATCCTTCGAATTAAGGAGTTCACTTAGCGAACCATAACCCTTATCTTTAAGGTAGTTGCCAAGTTTCTTATCAGAGCGGACACCAAAATCTTTACCATACTTTTTCT
This sequence comes from uncultured Imperialibacter sp., assembly GCF_963974565.1. Classification (NCBI taxonomy): domain Bacteria; kingdom Pseudomonadati; phylum Bacteroidota; class Cytophagia; order Cytophagales; family Flammeovirgaceae; genus Imperialibacter; species uncultured Imperialibacter sp. The sequence goes on from NZ_CAXBCJ010000012.1 coordinate 66,638, forward strand.
CAATGGTTCCCATCTTTGTATCACTTCTCTTTTTCCTAAAAGACTGCCTTTTGCTCATATATCAAATATATTCAATACTCCCTACTTTGTAAAGCATTTTAGTTTGATAAAAATTCAACTTAAACAGACTTCAGCTAGCACTCAGCCTTGGTACGCACTGGCATAACCGGGTAGGTGTTAAGCGCATAACAAGGGGTCGGTTAAGGGCATAACCGAAAACGAATAAGCGCCATACATAAGGCGGTAAAGGGCATAACTGGAAACACTCCTCCCTGGCACCTATTTCGATTTTTTAACCAAAGCATTATATTTGCCTCGGCTTCGGTGCAAACTGAGGGACTTTCAAACATGATCAGATAATTTTTCACTTCTTCCTGTGGCGCAAATGGCTTCCTGAACTGATCAGGCAAGCGCATTCCCGCCACTCCCATTACATCAGGTTTCCGATCTGGGTTGTTCATTGTTAATGATAACATGCATTCCATTTTGCTTTGGCGTGTGACCTTATCGTTTGCGCAGCATAGTCTGGAAATCATTACAACCTGATGCGCCAGTTTCAATAACGGCCGTTCAACTATTTTTTCATTCAAACTGATATTCCATGCGAAAAATAATATACCACGTAGCCTCCACGCTCGACGGCTACATTGCCCACAAAGACGGCACCACTCAGGGTTTCCTTGAAGAAGGAGAACACGTTTCCGACTACCTGGAAAGCCTGAAGGAGTACGACACTGTCCTCATGGGCCGGCACACTTACGAATATGGCTACAACTTCGGCCTGAATCCCGGGCAACCCGCCTACCCTCACATGATGCACTACATTTTCTCCAGTTCGCTGAATTTTGCGCAGCCACATGAGCAGGTGCAAGTGGTTAGCGATAACCCAATCGATTTTCTGCAGGAACTTAAGGAGACGGTTGGGTCGCCGATTTACCTCTGTGGCGGTGGGCAGTTTGCTGGTTTTCTACTCGGCCATAAGCTCATAGATGAGGTTAAGGTCAAGCTGAATCCGGTGCTTTTTGGGAAGGGCATCAAGCTATTCGAAGGCTGTGAGGAAACATACCACCTTCGTGAGTTGAATTCCATTGTATATAAGGGTGGCGTCTTTCTTTTGAACTATGAAATAGACTACCTGTAACCATTTGTTAAACACCACCGAAGTCAGCACCACGGCAGCATTTTAACCTGTTTATGCCGTGGTGTTTTTTTTTTTGCAAAACCAGGCATGCTTCACCTACCTATTCCACTCCTCCAATCTCTTCATACAACTTACCTGTCGCCCATTTGAGTTCTCCCAGGGAGCGGTTGTATTTCGCCTCCAGCTCGATCAGCTTGATCTGGCCCTGTAGCTTTTTGTTTTCCCGGCTGTTGACAAGAAAAATCGAGCTCTCCCCATTCTCGAATTTGGTGAGCTCCGCCTGCAGCATGCGCTCATAGTTGACCTGTATCTGCCGCTGTTGATCAATCATGTCGTCCAGCGTATATACCTTGTTGTAGCTCTGCTGAATCTTGTTGATGACTTCCCTATTTTTTTGTGTGATCTTCAGGTCATACTCCTGCTGTTTTATCTTGACTATTTTCAGCTTTGCCCTCTCCTTTCTTAAAAGCAGCGGAAAGACAAAATCTACCCCTAGCTTGTAGTTGTTATCATAATTGGCAATTTCCAAATCGTTCTGGCCAGCAAACAACATATTGTAATTGACATCAATCACGGGCTTCAGCTGATCGCTGCTCAGTCTCCTGTCCAGCTCAAGCACATTGCTTTCTATGTTTAGCTTTTTCAGGTCAGGGTGGTTGGCCAAAGCCCAGTCGAGGTAGCTATCCAGATCCTGGGAAATGGTGCTGTCTTGATGAAAAGGTCGCAGTGCCACTACGTCGAGGCTATCGGCCCAAACAAAGTTTTGCATGAGCAGGGTGCTGTTTTGCAGGTTGAGCTCCGCCTCCCTGAGTTCGTTGGTCCATTGCTGCACTTGTATCAGCATTTCCACACTATCGATCGTGGCATTTTCTCCACTAATGGCGCCTTGCCTGATCCCCTCAAACCTCTGCCTGATCAGCCTCAGGTTGGTTTGCATGGCCTCCCTCTTTTTGTGGTTTTCGTACCACCACCAGTAGGCATAGTTGGCATCCAGAAAAAGATTGTTGAGCACATTGTTCGCCTCGTTTTCGAAGGCCAGTGCCTCATATTTACCCTTCTGAAGGCCAATAGTCCGCTCGTTTCGGATCAAACCCTGCCCCACGGGCACCGAAACACCTGCATAGTAGAGGCCGTCCATAGGCACCGTATTTTCAGGACTGAGGTACAAGCCCTTGTTTCGTTCGTAACCCGCCTTCAAGTCCACATTCAGTAGCGTGGGCACTTGAACATAGGTGTTCCAAATGTCGTAGTAGTTCTTTCCGTCAAAGTTTTTTCGGCTGAAATCAGACACAAGCTTCGGATCGAAAGCTCCCCTGGCCTGATTGACGGCCAGGCTTCCCCGTGTATTGAGCAGTGTGGCCTGCCTGGCAATGGGATGGTACTTGTTCACCAGGTCATAAAACTCCTCCAGGCTCAGCCAGCCTCCATCTGCAGGCTGAGACCACGCCAGGTGTGCAACAGACAAAAGCGCTAATATGATAAATAACCTCAGTTGTCTCATTTTGATTTTTTGTCGGGATTGTAGGCTGCCTCTTCTTTGTAGAAATCGGGAGGAAACCCATTCAAATTCCTCCATAGCTCGTACCAAACCGGCACTTTTTTAAGCAGGGCTATGCCATAGGTGCCCGAGCCCAGCCGCAGCAACTGCGGCCACTCTGCAGTATTGGGGTCGGGGGCAACAAGCACCCGAAACTGCCCGTTGGGGCTGGCAGCCCTGTCGTAAGCCACAATCCTGCCAGAATAGGTCCCAAAAGACATGCCTGGCCACCCGTTGAAAACAAGGGCCGGCCATCCGTCGAATTGCAGCTGCACCTTACGCCCCTCTTCAATCAATGGCAGGTCAATTGGCCGCACATACATTTCTACTGCGAGGTCGTAGTTGACGGGAATGAAGCTAAAAACAGCCTCTCCTTCTTTCACCGTTTCCCCAATACCGGTGATCCTTGCCTTCGTCACATAACCATCCTGAGGAGCGGTGATGTAATAAAACCCAGACCTCTTTGTGTAACTGGACTGCTGTATCGAGAGCTTATTGAAGTCGCCTTCAGCTTGCAAAGCGTCAGAAAGTGCAGACATGCGGTCGGATTTAGCTTTCGCAATTTTTTCCGAAAACTCATTTCGTACGACACTTAAATTAAGCTTTGCATTGATGAATTCATTCTTGCTGGCCAGCCACTTGTTCTCTATCGAAATCTTCTTGTACAAAGCTTCCTGGAGTTTCTGCTTTCTCTGTTCCAGCTCCGTCAAAGATTTCAGGCCCTGGTCGTACAGCGTCTGTTGACGGTCAAACTGCTTTTGTGCTATTTCATAATTGACCAGTGCCGTTTCAAAATCGATGCTGTCCGATAGCACTTTCAGTCTCGACTGATTGAAGTAGTTTTCTGCCTGCTCTGTTTTCAATATTTGGTTTTTCTCCAGGGCCGCAATTTGCTCTGCCAGCGCCTGGGCTTTGCTCACATAGGTATCAATAGACGCCTTTTTTGCATCCGTTTGATTAGTCGATCGCTCAATAAGCATGGGGTCCAAATATTCTGATTTCACTTCCGAAATAAATACGATAGTGTCCCCTTTCGTCACAAGTTGCCCCTCACGAACAAACCAGTTTTCTATTCGTCCGGTAATCATCGAATGGATGTTTTGTTCCCTGTTTTCGGGGCGGAGTGTAGTGAGTTTACCCCGGGCCCTGATGTTCTGTGTCCAGGGGAAAAACAACATCACCAGAAAAACAAAGAGAAGCGCCGACAGCAGGAAGACCAACTTCCGGGAGGCCGACGTTTCCATCACGTCCTGATAGGCCGATTGATCCTTAAGGATCTCTTCACGGTTGATCGAATTATTTGAAATATTTAACATTGGTCTACTTCTTTTTAGGCTTCGTCGCTTTAGCCCTGGTTTCTATGTCCACTATTTTTCCGTACTCCATGGTAACTACTTTATCACATTTTGAAAGCATGAGTGGGTCGTTGGTAACTGCCAATAATGTCCATTTAGACTCAGGATCCGTCAGTATTGAACTGATATGCTTCCGGTCTTCAAAGTCCAGCCCATGCATCGTGTGATCCATCACAATCAGCTTAGGTTTCTCTGAAATGGTCCGAGCCAGGATAATTTTCTGTCTGGTGCTCGTCGACAGCCCCTGGCCTTCAGGTTGAATCATGGTACTGAGCCCCTTGGGAAGTGACCTGAAATACTCCCCAAGACCAACCTCTTCTATGGCCCAAAGCATGTCCTCAAGGTTGATGCCTTCCTTCCCAACAGTGATATTTTCCTCCAGTGTGCCGTAGAAAAGATCCTGCATACCCAGGTTGTCGCCAATAAAAGAGCGAAAACTCATAATGTTGATGTCGCCCAGCGGTATGCCGTTGAAGTGGATCGACCCGCTATAGTCATTGTACAAACCTGAGAGCAACGCCAGTAATGTGGATTTACCCGATTGATTGACTCCTGTAATGCACACTTTTTCGCCCACGCCGACTTTTAGGTCTACTCCCTCCACGGCAGGTCTGTCAGTACCCGGAAACTGGTAAGTAAGCCCTGTTACTTCCAGAGAAATTCCCTTTCCTTTTGCTATTTCATTCAGGTCAATTCCTTCGTTGCTCTCCAACTCTATGTCTGTTACCTGCCCTAGCTTTTCCAGCCCTGTAAGTACATCATACACCGTTTCCATGCTGAGAATCAGTTTCTCAGATGAGTTAAGTACCAAAAGAATGATGATTTCAGAAGCAACAAATTGCCCGAGGTTGATCTCCTGATTGATAACCAGAATACTGCCCAGAATTAGAATGCCGCATGTAACAATTGTTTTGAAGGCCACAATATTTGAAAACTGCAGAATGAGGATATTAAAATGCTGCTTTCTGAACTTGAGATAGTTGCTTACATAGTAGTTCATTTTATCGATGGGCAGGCTGGTCTTTCCGGCCAGCTTGAAAGTGCCCATCACCCTGGCCAACTCTTCAAGCCAATGGGCTACCTGGTACTTGTACTTCGATTCCATTATACTGGTCTTTAGCCCTCTGGACCCTGTAACAAGAAAAATGAGGGACATCAGCCCAATGAGTACAATGCCAAAGAAAACGAAGAAAGGGTGGTAAAAAGACAATAGAATCAACCCAAAGAAAATCTGTAGTACCGACGTGGAGGCGTCTATCAGGATCTTGGGAAGTCCCTTTTGAACGTTCAGTGTATCAAAAAAACGGTTCATCAGTTCCGGTGGGTAAAAACCGGAGATGGCTTCCATTTTGAACCTGGGAATCCGGTAGGCAAACTCGAAAGACGCCCGTGTGAAAATGCGCCGCTGTAGCAATTCAGTTAGCGACAATTGGAGAATCTGAATGATACCGGCGGTGGCCACACCCAGCACAACGATAAATATCAGCAGCCCCCAGGAAGAGGAGAATTCAGCACTGGTGACAAAACCGATGATCGCCTGAACACCAAGTGGCAGAGAAAGGTTGATCAGGCCATAGAAAATCGCATAGGCGTAAATGACGAAAATTTCTCTTTTGTCCAACGACAGCATCCTGAACAAACGCTTGACTGGCGATAATTTTGGTTCATCACCCGCATGCTTATTTTCTATATTGAGACCGTCGCTATTCATTTTTTGTATTTTTTACTTCAACAGTTTAGAAATCAATGAGTCAATAAAATGGTAAACCTGAATCTCAACACTTTCTTGACTGTCCCTCCTAATTTCTGTGAGGGAAGGTAAATGCAAGGCAAAAAAGGCTTGCTGATGCGATGCCTCCAGAATTGTGCTGGCCACGGCATGGGGATACTCAAAGGAAGGGCTAATCGCCGAAATGGTCACAGCGATTTTGTGACAAAGCGATTTGAACCCCATGAAGAGACCCTGATTATTGATCTCGTCTACTTTTTTGGTAAGGTATGTTTTGTCTGACTCGCTGACCACCACGTGCCGCAGACAAACTGTGTTTACGCCTGGCAAATCCATGCTCAGGTTACCCTGGTCCGCATGACAAAGAATTTTGATGATTTCCTTCAGCTTGAGTGCTTTATCCTGGATATGGTGCGTTTGGTAGTCGATCATATATTCCAGCCAGGCCCAATACCAGGACGTGAGGTATACCAACAGTTTCAATTTGTTTTCAAAATACCGGTAAATGGAAGCTTCAGTCGACCCAATGCTTTCTGCCAGCTTTTTGAAGGTAAACTCTTCAAATCCCAGCTGGTCAAGCAATTCGATGCTCGCTGAAATGATTTTTCTCCCTAGCTCAGTAGACTGGGGATCTTTACTATAATACCTCTCTCCAATTTGGATAGTAATCACTGACATGTACAAAAGTAAGATTATCCGTATCGATAGTATTACTATTACGAATAAAACTCCGAATTGTTTAATTATTTGCGAAAAAAATCTTTGGCACTTTTTCGTAAAATGTCGTGACGCTTCTATTTCGCAGGAACCATAGCTGATTAAAATGGTTTTACTTTAAAGCAATACCTAAATTCATCTATGGAACTGATAGAAAGGCCATCTATTCAACTGGTAGATTCATTTCAGCAGGTAAGAACACAGTCGGAAAAACTTTGCGAGCCACTCCAAACGGAAGACTTTGTCGTTCAGCCGGTTGCGGACGTGAGCCCACCCAAATGGCACCTGGGTCACACCACCTGGTTTTTCGAAACCTTCATCCTGCAACCCTATGTAAAAGGCTACCAGCTCTTTAATGACAGCTATAATTTTGTTTTCAATAGCTACTATGAGTCCGTGGGGAAGCGGGTGGTGCGAACCGACAGAGGTAATCTCTCAAGGCCAACGGTAGCCGACGTATTCGCCTACAGAAAACATGTGGATGCGCACATGCTGGCCTGGCTGGAAAACAGCGAAAGCATACCGGAGCGGGCTGCCACCCTTCTGGCGCTTGGCCTCAATCATGAACAGCAGCATCAGGAGTTGCTCCTAACGGACATTAAGTACATTCTGGGTAACAATCCGCTGCAACCACTGTACAGGCCATCGGCGGCTGAAAAATCGACTACTGGTAATGACGTGTCTTTTTCTGAGGTACAGGAGGGCATGCACACCATTGGCTACCAGGAAGAGGGCTTCCACTTCGACAATGAAAAAGGCGTGCACAAGGTTTTTCTTCACCCCTTTGCCATTCGCAACAGCCTTGTTACCTGCGGCGAATACCTGGAGTTCATCAGAGCAGGCGGCTATCAGGACTTCCGGTTCTGGCTGTCGGACGGATGGGCCTGGGTAAATACTGAAAAGGCAGAGGCGCCTATGTACTGGCACAAAATGGATGGCGTTTGGCACCAATACACACTCGGCGGCCTTCAGCCAATCGACCCCTCAGTTCCTGTCACACACATTAATTATTATGAGGCAGAAGCTTTTGCCCGCTGGGCTGGACTAAGGCTGCCTACTGAGTTTGAGTGGGAGGCCGCATCTCGTCAGCTAAGTCCTTCGGCTCCCTCCACCTCCAATTTTGTTGAAAGCGAGCGCTATCACCCGGTAGCACAAAAGCCGGGCAACTTACAGCTATTTGGGGATGCCTGGGAGTGGACTCAAAGTGCCTACCTGCCCTACCCGTATTTTAAAACTGAAGAAGGCGCTGTGGGAGAATACAACGGGAAATTTATGGTCAACCAAATGGTGCTGCGAGGTGGATCCTGTGCTACACCTGCCAACCACATCAGGGCCACTTATCGTAATTTCTTTCAGGCAAATTTACGCTGGCAGTTTACAGGCATCAGGCTCGCCAAACACATCTAAACCATCTATGGAAAAAGAACTTAATGAGGAAGTATTGCTTCCAACCGACACCTTTGCGTCCGAAATAGATGCGGGTCTCTCGGCAAGCCCGAAGGCCATTTCCTCCAGGTATTTCTACGATGCAGAAGGAGACAGGCTGTTTCAAAAAATTATGCAACTGGATGAGTACTATCTCTCCAGGGCTGAGTATGCCATATTTAAAGAACACAAAGAGCTGCTTCTTCAATATTTTGCCGACCAGAGAACTGCCTTTCATTTAATGGAATTTGGTGCTGGGGACGGGTGGAAGACCAAGGTGCTGCTGCGTCACTTCATAGAGCAACACGCAAAATTCGACTACCGGCCCATCGACATATCAGGCAATGTACTTCAGGAATTGGAAAGCTCTCTCAAAACGGAGCTCCCTTCTTTGCAGGTACAAGGCATGGAAGGCGAATATTTCGAAGTGCTGAACCAAATGCAAAAGACCGACGGGCAAAGAAAGGTAGTGCTATTTCTGGGGTCGAATATTGGCAACTTCAGGCAGCACCAAGCCATCAGTTTCCTTTCTTCGCTCAGAGCAAGTCTGAACCAAGGCGACATGGTACTTATAGGCTTTGATATGAAGAAGGATCCGCACGTGATCCGAAACGCTTACGACGATGCCAGCGGAGTTACGAGAGATTTCAATATGAATCTGCTCAAAAGGCTCAACATAGAGCTCGGTGCTAATTTTGATTTGACAAAATTCAAACACTATCAGTCGTACGATCCCCAGTCTGGTGAATGCAGGAGCTATTTAATCAGCCTTGCCGAACAAGAAGTGACCATGCAGGCGATAGGGGTCAGCTACTATTTCAAAAAATGGGAGCCCATTCATGTGGAGATTTCCAGGAAGTTTGATTTCGAAACAATTAACGAATTGGCTGCCAGCAGTGGGTTTGGTGTCGTAAAAAACCTCCAGGACACGGATGAATATTTCACTGATTCCCTGTGGGTGGCTACCTGATAGTTTACCGGAGAAAATCCTTTGCGTTTAATTAACACTGGTCTATCTTTGCACTCCCAATAAAGGTTTTAATGCGCAAGTGGTGAAATTGGTATACACGCTACTTTGAGGGGGTAGTGGGCGTTAGCCCGTGGGGGTTCGAATCCCCCTTTGCGCACTTCTTTTCTATCTTCCCAAAACTTTTTTATTTCCACCAAAATCACTCATATTTGTGTAACAAATAACACACTGATTATTAGTGAAATGAGCCTAAACATAGCCCTCCTAAAAAAAATCTGCGAGACACCAGGTGCCCCAGGATACGAAAAAAAGGTCAGAGACCTGGTAATTAAAGAAGTTGCGCCTTTAGTCGATACTTTGGAGGTAGATAACCTTGGGAATATTATTTGCATAAAAAAGGCTAGAAATAACAAGGACAATAAAAAGGTAATGGTTGCCGCACACATGGACGAAATAGGCTTTATTGTGAAGCATATTGACGATGCAGGCTTCCTTCGCTTTCACACGCTCGGCGGCTTCGATCCAAAGACACTGACTGCCCAAAGAGTTATCGTTCACGGCAGGAAAGACCTTGTAGGCGTGATGGGCACCAAGCCCGTGCACGTAATGAGCGCTGAAGAAAAAAAGAAGCTCCCGGAGACCACCGATTTCTTCATCGACATGGGAATGACCAAAGACGAAGTGGTCAAATATATCAGCATTGGAGATACGGTTACCAGAGAGAGAGAACTGATAGAAATGGGAAACTGCGTCAACTGCAAGTCTATTGACAACCGAATTTCGGTCTTCATTTTGATTGAAACTCTCAGAAACATCAAGGATTTTCCTCACGACATCTATGGAGTGTTCACTGTGCAGGAGGAAGTTGGCCTTCGGGGTGCACAGGTGGCTGCGCACACCATTAACCCTGATTTTGGTCTGGCTCTCGACACCACCATTGCCTTCGACGTGCCAGGAGCGCAAGCGCATGAAAAAGTGACGGAACTTTCGAAAGGGGCAGCCATCAAAATCATGGATTCTTCTGCTATCTGCGACTACCGAATGGTGGACTACCTGAAAAAGACAGCTGATAAAAATAAAATAAAATGGCAACCTGAAATTCTTACTGCGGGCGGCACCGACACGGCCTATGTGCAGAGAATGGGTAAAAACGGCGCTATTTCAGGCGCTATTTCCATCCCTACCCGCCATTTGCATCAGGTAATTGAAATGGCCCACAAAGAAGACGTACAATCGTGCATTAATTTGCTCTCTTCTGCGTTATCAGAGTTAGACCAGTACAACTGGAGCCACTAACATGAAAAAACTGCTTGTTCTGCTGCTTTTGACAATTGGTATTGTACTTGGCAGCTTTGCTCAGCAACCTGCCACTCTTCAAATTACCGGGAGTCTACTCGACAAAGAAAGCCTGGATCCGCTACCGTTTGCCACCGTGCTTGTGAAAGGCTCTTTCCACGGCACTATCACCAGCTCTCAAGGGCTTTTTACCTTGCTCGTCCACCCCACCGACACCGTGCAGTTTTCAATGGTGGGTTACAAAACCTCCGAGCTCATCATTCCTGCAGGCATGAAAGAAAATCGCTATGCGCTGCTGGAGCTGATGGAAAAGTCGACTGTAGTGCTCAAAGAGCTTAAAGTGTATCCGTGGCCAAGTGCCTCACAATTCCATTCTGCCTTCCTTGGCGTTACCCTCCCACCAACCGAGCAGGACAAAACCGATATGATGCAGAAAGAGCTCGAGGCCACGATGAGAAACTCCTATGAGTCGGAAAAATACTACGACGAGCAGCTGAGGAACCGGCAAATCTATCAGCTGACAGGTCAAATCCCCCCAAATCATTTTCTTGACCCGGTAAGGTGGCTGGACTTTATAGAAGAGTTGCGAGCGAAAAATAAAAAATAATTGAAGTGCAGATCGGCGAAACACCGACGCCAAGTCTGGATTCATTCGTCAAATGCTGGTACATTGGTACTAAATGGCTTTGCTGTGAATACTACCCAATCCTCCATTCAGTTTCGTCTAATTAAACCAAGTGAGCTGGCAGTAGCCACAGCGCTGCTGGAACAGGCCTCACTTGTTGTTTCGGACATTTCGGAAAAAGTGAAGTTATTTGGCCTTTTTAGCGACAATAGCCTACTGGCACTGGCAGGTCTTGAGGTATTTGAGAATGAGGCACTGCTGCGCTCAGTTTGTGTGCCTGCACAGGAAAAAGGAAAAGGGTATGGACAGCAGATAATAAGGACCCTCGAAAATGATGCAGCGAGGAACGGAATCACTGATCTGTATTTGCTTACCACTACAGCCAGCAAATTTTTTGAGAGAATAGGATATAAAGTGGCCGACCGGAATACTGCGTCCGATGCGATAAAAAATACTTCCGAATTTTCAGATTTATGCCCCTCCACAGCTGTTTTTATGCATAAAACATTGCGTTTCTAGTCCGAAGACGATAACTAATCGTATTTCTCATGGGGAATCCGCCGAAATTAGCTAAATAAGCATATTGATTTCTCATTCTTTCTATGTTGAGCCAATTGCCCAAAAGCCTACTCATCTTTCTTCTCATATTTGCTTGCGGTTGCAAAAGCCTTCGCTTGCCATCTTCCGTTAAAATTCTGAGAGGCCCGAGCATGCCAACCGGCATATTTGAGATGGGCTATGCAACCGATGGAAAAATTATCTTTTCTATTGGGGGAACCACTTTTTTAGGCAGAGGAAGGCAATCTGTCGGTGAAGTCTATTTGTTTTCGCCATTTGCCGGAGGGTGGGAAAAGGCTCATTTCAACGACAAACCACTTGTAAAAGGGCACACCAACAGCGTGTACCTGCCAGATTTCAATATTATAGTTTCTACCGGCTTCACTGACATCCAGAAAGGTGACTTTTACACTTTCCCCCTGGAAATTCTTGACCTTAGAGACTATCATGTCGACTACCTGCGAAGCAATCCCCACTGGGCTCAGGGAAGCCAGATAGTTCACTGGAATAGTAAAGCCTATGTTTTTGGGGGGATAGCCTTCGAGGAAGACGGATCCACCCATTTCTCAAATCGGATGCTTAGCTACAATCCTGCCTCCGGTGAATGGGAAGACCTGGCGCCGATGCCTTCCACACGAGTCACCTACGGAGCCGTCGTTGGCAATAGCCTGTATACTTTCGGTGGTTTTGATAACGAACACACATACGCAGACATATGGCGCTACGATTTTGAAGGAGACTTTTGGGAAACCGTGGGATACTTGCCCTATGCTGCCAGCCATTTCTCCGTTGCAGCAAAATATCCCTACATATTCCTCTCTAATGTGGGGCAAGAAAACAACATTATCGGCCGGGTGGACATCAGAGATGGCTCGTTCAAAGAGTTTGAAACCTGGATGACCATCGTGTCGCCTGGCTCCGCTATCATAGGCGATTATTTGTACATTTTCGGAGGTACGTGGGACGATGGGCGAACAGCCAGTAACAAAACCTTCAAAATATCATTGACCGAGTTGATGGTGCCGGAGTAATAGCCTGCATATATCGTGGCCAATGAAAACAATTCCACCCTTTATTATCTCTCAGCGCAAATAAGCTTACCTTCTGCGTAAAAATTAAGGAACCCTGTAATTATAGCTCAAGAGCCAATACCTATTACCCAAACCAAATCAACCTAATGCCCCACCTTCAGTCGGATCTTCAGGCGCAATATATGTCGCTGGTAAAAGAGAATGCCGGCATTATCTATAAGGTCATACGACTCTATATTGATAATATTGAAGACCAAAAGGACCTGTACCAGGAGATTGTTCTCCAGGCTTGGCATTCCTTTACGAGGTTCGACGGGCGTTCAAAATTTTCTACCTGGCTATACAAGGTGAGCCTCAATACAGTGCTCACATTCAGGAGAAAAAACAGCAGAATACCTACTGATGATTTAGAGAAGGCATCAGGCTACGCATTGCCTGGTGACAAAAATGATGATACAGAAATGCTCATGATGGCCATCAAATCGCTTGGAGAAACGGATCGGGCAATCGTTTCTCTCCATCTGGATGGCTACGAAAATGAGGAAATAGCCGAGATCACCGGTTTGACTAAGAATCATGTGGCCGTCAAACTCCACAGGATCAAGCAGCAATTGACCAAAAAATTAAACGGCTAAGGGTATGGACTTGAAAAAAACATGGGATAAAATGCAAATGGACCAGTTCTCCATGGGGATACTGAACGACAAGGATATTCTGGAAGCCATGCACAAAAAATCGCACGGCCCGGTTCAGAAAATTCAAACAGGATTTACCGTCAAGCTGGCTTTCATTGTCGCATTTACATTTATTTTCCTTTATATCGGCATCAAAATAAAAGAGCCTCTGGTGAGCGGCCTGCAGTTTTTTATGGCAGGCGTTTATTTCACTGCTTTCTTCCTATTCTTAAGCCAGAACAAACGAATTAAGGCGGGCATTCCCATGGACGAAGGCTTGCTAACCAACCTAAAAAACTATCATGCATTTGTGAGTAAAGTGCTGCGACAGGAAGAAAGGATCGCACTCTTTATCTATCCTGTCGCTCTTACGGCAGGCTTTCTTCTGGGCTTCACGACTCAAGCGACTCTCGATGAATTCTTCGAAAGTCGCACGGCCATTATTTTGCTTATCGCTTGCTGGATAGTGCTGACCCCACTCAGCCACCTGCTTGCCCGATGGATGAACAAGGTGTCATTCGGCAAATACCTGAATGAGTTGGAGTCACATATTGCCGAGCTCGAAAAAGAGTAGCACTCTTCATCGCACACTAAATCTCCTCCAGGTACCTGTGCACAAAGCTGATGGCCATGGCCCCCTCTCCTACGGCTGACGCCACCCTGTTCATCGCATTCATGCGCACGTCGCCGGCAGCAAAAATGCCCGGTTGGCAAGTCTCCAGCGCAAAGGGCTCTCTTGCTTGTTTCCACTTCTTTTTAAAATCAGGAAACTGCACCAAATCACGACCTGTGGCAATAAACCCCTTGTCGTTTTTGATGATAAGATCACCCAACCATTCTGTGTAAGGCTTGGCACCAATGAAAATAAAGATCGCCCTTGCTTCGACTTTGTTTTTCTGGCCGTTCGAAATATTGGATAGCTCAAGATGGGTAAGCCGCTCATTCTCACCAAAAGCTTCTGTGACCTCAGTGCATGGCACCAGTTCAATGTTTGGTGTTGCGTTGATCTGATCGATGAGGTAAGATGACATGGTGGAAGTAAGGTCTTCCTTGCGAACAACAATGAATACTTTTCTGGCAAATCTTGAAAGATACATGGCGCCCTGCCCGGCAGAGTTGCCTCCGCCTACCACAAACACATCGCCGTCTTTGCATGCCGCAGCTTCGGTGGTGGCAGCTCCGTAATAAACCCCCGCTCCGGTGAATTGCTCCAGCCCTTTGGTGTCCAGCTTGCGATAGTCCACACCGGTAGTAATCACCACACTCTTCGCATGTATGACGCTTCCATTGGTCAGTGTGATAATTTTGTAGGGATCTTTCACCTCCACCTTATTCACTGCTTGTGGAGATAAAAACTCAACCCCAAACCGGGTGGCTTGTGTTATTGCTCTCCTTGACAGGTCAGCTCCGCTAAGCCCGCTTGGGAAGCCGAGGTAGTTCTCGATTCTCGAGCTGGTACCCGCCTGTCCGCCAGGGGCACGTCGCTCTACCAGCAGGGTTTTCAAGCCCTCGGAGCCGCCGTAAACCCCGGCTGCGAGACCGGCCGGCCCGGCGCCTATGATCACCACATCGTACAGCTCTTCCTTAGCCCGGGGATTCAGGCCGATGCTTTCAGCCAAAGTTTCGGCTGTTACTCCCTTCAGCACAGCGCCATTATCCAAAACCACGGCGGGGAAATCCTTTGCCACCAAAGCATGCAGCGCAATAAGCTCTTTGGCTTTCTCATTGGTTTCCACATCCAGCCATTGGAAGGGAAACAGGTTGCCCGAAAGAAAATCCTTCAGAGAGTGGGTTTTAGGGCTGAATTGGTACCCAAGAATCCTCAATCCGTCAAAATCCGGGATATAGCCCGCTTGCCACTCGTCCAGAAGGTCGTTGAGGATCGGAAAGAGCTTTTCTTCAGGTGGATCCCACGGCTTCATCAGGTAGTAGTCGAGCTGCACATCATTGATGGCCTTGATGGCTGCGTCGGTGTCGGAATAGGCAGTTAACAACACCCGCTTTGCTTCAGGAAAA
Organism: uncultured Imperialibacter sp.; assembly: GCF_963974565.1. Lineage (NCBI taxonomy): Bacteria > Pseudomonadati > Bacteroidota > Cytophagia > Cytophagales > Flammeovirgaceae > Imperialibacter > uncultured Imperialibacter sp. Next base: position 81,712 of record NZ_CAXBCJ010000012.1, read on the forward strand.
ATTACCCTGGCCTTTTCAAGAAAAGCTACGCCCTCCATTTCGGGCATGCGCTGGTCGGAGATAAACAAGGCCACTTCCTCCCCTGCCTTTTTGATATCCAGCAGTACCTCCAGCCCTTCATTTGCCGACTCGGTATTCATAATCCTGTAGTCGTCACGAAACTCGTTGCGCAAATCTCTGCGTATCGCTTTTAGCACTTGCGGGTCGTCATCAACCGAAAAAATAACTGGCTTCTTCATTGGTTACTTGTCTTTCAATGGGATACATACGGTAAAAATAGTTTCACCCGGACGGGAGGCGGCCTTTAGTGTACCATTGTGTTGTTCAACAATATTTTTGGCTATTTCAAGCCCCAGCCCCGAGCCCTTTCCCACCTCTTTGGTAGTGAAAAATGGGTCGAAAATCTTGCCTAAAAGGTCTGGAGGAATACCAGGGCCGTTATCGATGATATGCACTTTCACAAACTCTCCATCCTTTACCGACTTCACTGTTAGCATCGGCGAAGGCACTCCTTCCAGCGCATCAATGGCGTTGTCGATAATATTTGTCCACACCTGATTCATTTCTCCAGCCAGCAGATTAATTGGAGGAATACCCGAAGCCACGTCGATGGCCAACGAAATATTGGCTTTCCTGATTTTGTGGTCAAGCATCGTCAGCGTATCCTTGATGCCAATGTGGATATTGGTCGGGGCTTTGTCGTGCCCCCTGTCCATGTGGGAATACGATTTCACCGACTGTACCAGCTTGGAAATGCGAGTGGAGGCCTCGTTGATATCGCCAACCATGCGTTCGGTAGTCAATACATTGTCGAGCCAGAACAGCACAGGCAGAAGCTCTTTTTCTGGAATATACTCCCTAACCATATCCAGTTCCTTGGGCCCTATTCCATATTCGATAAAGTTTTCTGCAAGGTCGTCTCCCCCTTCCAGGTCATTGTCGTCGAACCAGTCCAGAATTTCTTCTTCTTGTTTATTTCTCTCTCTCAATCCCAGGTTTTGACGCCCCGCTTTGGCTTTTTCATAAAGAATTGCATTCACAGCATCTACTTGCTCCTCTTCAAGCTTCATCGATATCACCTGCTTGAACCTTTCAGGGGTGTAGGCCAGGTGCTTTTTGAGTTCATCGGAACTTCTGACTATAGCTGCGGCAGGGTTGTTAAGCTCATGAGCGAGGCCTGCAGAGAGCTTACCAAGGGCCATCATCTTTTCATTTTGCCGCTGCATAGAAGTAAACTCCCTCACCCTGGAGGTCATTTCGTGCACAAGCTTCTCAGTCAAATCATAGTGTGTGCACACAAGCTCTTTTAACTTTTCTCGGGAAGTAAGGAGCACAGTGGTTGGTTGAACCACTTCTGCATAACCAACCGCCGTTTTTAACCTGGAAAAAGGCAGCAGCCCGCTTATATCTGGCGGCTCAAGCTCAAAAAGCTCCCTCTTTTGGTTGTTTTGTATAGCGTAGGCCCTTGCCTTTCCCGAAAGGAGAATCATCATATGATCGGCAGCATCGCCCTTTTTAAATAAGAACTCTCCTTCCTGGAAGTCACGGCATTCAGAATTGTCGATCAGCCACTGCAACTGATTATCCGAAACCCCCTGGAGGCTAGGGTTCTCCTGTAGTGCTTTTAATAAATCCATATTGATAAATGATGGTTCGAAAGACACCTTTGGCATTGAAGAAGGTTTGAGGCTTCCTCCAATTTGGTATCTTTCACAAAAGATATCACCAAAATGCTAAAAAGAGATTCATTAGTTCCATTTCTTATATTTTCTGTCTGTTTCCTCCATAGCTGCGAAACCCCAAAGCCTGTCAGCGAAAACATACCCGGAATTAATGCAGATGCCTCCTCACCAATCTATACCACCTACGCTGCCGCCAGAGAGCGCTCCGCCTTTATCCTCGATGAGGGCTATGAGTTCGTTTTTAATGATGACGAAACATTCCCTGTTTTTACTTCAGACACAGGTGGAGAAATTGGGTTTTCTTTTGCAACAAAGGACAGTTGGATTTATAAAACGGGCGACTACGTACAAAAACCAGTCATCCATTCGTCGTTTCCTGATGAAGTGAACTTTTCATTTTCGCCTATTGGTGGCATTGAAGTAAAGAGTAAGTTTTTAGTGTACAGCTCTGTGTCTGCAGTACTGGAAAGCACATTTATCAACAATACCGATTCTACCGTTTCCTTTGACTACATCCCTTTTATTCAGGGAAATAGCAGGCTTTTCAACGGCTATTGGCTCGGGGACGGAGTACTACGCTTTAACCACGAGGAATTCCCAGACACCTGGACAGTTGGACATAAAGTACCATTCACAGATTCGCTGCAAAACTTTTTCAAAATGTCGGTTGAGCCAGATCAGGCTGGTGCTTTCAGCTCCTTTTCAGAGGAAGCCAGCTATTTACCCTGGAAAGTATTACCGGGGAAAATGCCGGTGACAGAAGTAAACGGCAGACTTTACAACGAGGGTGGCCAACGGGTATTGACGCAACTTCCTGAAGTGAGGCTCCAGGCCTATGTAGACAACGACACAAAACATCTTTTGACGGAAAGCAGCCCTGTCTTTGAGAGCCTGCAGGGCGCATTGAATTCAGACGGCTATTTCCGCATGGAGCTAAGTCAACTACCGGGCGCTGGCAGGGCTGCGCAATACACACTTACCGCTGTCGATGAAACATTGGGCATCGTTGCGCAGCGAACCGACTCCATCCCGCCGGCACGCACCCAGTTTTCAGGTAGCCTGCGACCTTCTGACATCAAATTACCAGCTGCTCCACAAAGATTTGAAGTGATCATGCAGGAAAAAAACAGAGCGGCCCTTAGCTGGAGCAAACCATCGGATGGCAATCAGGTTATCATTTACAGGAAAAAAGAAAACGATAGCTACTACACGCAATTTACCAGGCCGCTATCCACCACCAACCTGATGGTGCAACTGCCTACCGATGATATCTATTGCTTCGTGGCGGTGGGCGCTGGCACAGGTGGGGAAATTGGGATGCACACCCGGGAACGGAATACCCTGTCTGGCCATTCGCTCAAACAGGCAGTTGTGGCCAATGACTGGAAAGATGACAGCCTGAAATACTTCAAAATAGCGGCGTACAGCAAAAGTATCACACTAGCTCCCGGCGAATCGACCAGCATTCGGGTAGCAAGGTCGGTGGCTCCTTTGAAGAAAAAAACGGACTGGAAAGAGGCGGAAAAGCTTCTGGATAAAGACTTCACCCTGGACATGGGAGGCAGGCTGGCCTACCTGGAAAGTATGCCGGAGTTGTCCAGCCTTTCAGCCGACCAACAGTTGCTATACCTGTCGGGCTGGAACATGATGCAACAGGTGTTTTACCCCGCAGAAGGCAAGAGCAGCTACCCGTACTACGTCTTCAGCCGGGAGCCCGTGTGGGGCTGGGGCCATGGCGGGCAGGTGTTTCACGAAAGCCTGACGATGCTGGCGCTGGCACTACAGGATCCGGAGCTGGCTATGAACTCTCAAAGGGTGTTTAAAGAGAGGCAGTATGAGAACGGTTATATCAACTACCGGACGGGTGGCTATCTGGATGAAATCATTGAGCACGAGGGTGAACTCACCTCATCGGCCCCCTGGTATGCCTGGATCAACTGGGAAGTATATAAAGTCACGCAAGACAAAGATTTTTTGGCTGAAATGTATGAATCGAGCAAAAGGTTTTACGAGTTCTATGTTTCCAACCGGGACAAAGACGGCGACGGGCTTTGCGAATGGGGCGGGCATGCCATATTGGAATCGGTGAGGGATGCCGATGTGGCCGTATGGGACGAAGTGGGCTGGCCGGCGAACTTTGAGGCAGTGGATCTCAACTCCATGCTAGTGATGGAAGCGAAGTCGCTGGAGCAAATGGCAGCTGCTTTGGGAAAAACGGACGAGGCTGCCCGATGGAAAGCTGACCACGAGCAAAGAACTGTACTCATCAATGCTACTTTCTGGGATGAAACGACTGGCTTTTACTATAATGCCGACAAAGCAGACAACGACTTTACTTTTGAGAAAACAGACGACCTGAAGCGCATGGAAATTATCGGCTTTTTGCCAATGTGGGCCGGTATAGCCTCAAAAGAACAAGCCGACAAGCTGCTGGACCACCTAACCAATCCCGATAAATTCTGGCGTCCATATGGCGTGCCCAGCCTTGCGGCAGATGACCCTTTTTACAATGACAAAGGCTATTGGAATGGCCCAGTGTGGGTAGAATGGGACTATCTGATTCAGCGGGGATTGCAAAACTATGGATACGATGCTGAAGCAAAAGAACTGGTGAATCGGGTTTCAACCAGTATGATTTACCAGTTGAAAGAGAATCACAATCTTTGGGAATTTTATAGCCCCGATGAGCCCTGGGCCGGCTATCATCGCACCTATATTTGGGCGGGTATTGTGAATAGGATGATGTGGGATGTGCACAAATGAAGAGTAAGCCCAGCCTCGAACATCTCGATCCAAGCTTGATAGGAACTATTAGTGAAGAGCACTCCATATTAAAAAGCCATTAAATCGGTGCCGTGCTATTCTAAGTCTCGTTAATTACTTCTAACTAGTAGTAATTTACACGATCCCATGATCATAGCGGAGTTATTGCCCTCAGGCTACAATCCAGTGCTGGTCTTTACCATTGTGCTGCTGATTATTCTCCTTGCACCGATGGTCATGGAAAAGCTCCGCATGCCCGGAATCATCGGGATGATACTTGCCGGAGTGATATTTGGACCTTATGGGCTCAATGTGCTTGAGAACAATGCGGCCTTTCGGCTTTTTGGCACAGTCGGCCTTCTCTATTTAATGTTCGTGGCCGGGCTGGAGATGGACATGAACCAATTCAGACAAAGCAGGATGAAGAGCCTCACATTTGGCCTTCTCACGTTCACCATTCCGTTGGCCATTGGTTTCCCGGTTTGCTACTACCTCCTGGAATACAATTTTCTTGGCTCTTTGCTCATCGCTAGTATGTTCTCCACTCATACGCTGATCTCCTACCCGATCGTGCAGAAATTGGGCATCACTAAAAATGAAGCGGTGATCATTGCCATCGGAGGCACCATCATTACCGACGTTATGGTGCTTGTTTTGCTGGCCGTGATCTCAGCCACTTCCAATGGTGAATCAGACCTCATTACCTGGGTAAAGTTCGTGGGATCCTTTGGTGCGTCATCCCTTGTTGTTTTGGTAGGTTTTCCTGCATTGGCCAGGTGGTTTTTCCATCGAATAGAAGGAGAGAAAGTCTCACACTATATTTTTGTACTGACTCTCGTTTTTATCGCCGCTTTGCTCTTTGAGTTGTCTGGCGTAGAGCCCATCATAGGTGCCTTTCTGGCTGGCCTTTCCCTCAATCGGCTGATTCCCAAAGCCTCACCTTTAATGAGCCGGATTGATTTTATGGGAAATGCACTCTTTATTCCCTTTTTCCTGATCAGCGTAGGCCTGCTGATCAATATACCCGCCATTACCTCGAGCATGGAGACTGTTACCCTCGCTGTCACGCTGACATTGGTGGCACTACTCGGCAAGTGGATAGCCTCTTTGTTTACACAAAAAATACTCGGCCTGCAAAAAGACCAACGAAACCTGGTTTTTGGGCTAAGCAGCTCCCACGCCGCAGCCACTATTGCTGTGATTTTAGTTGGGTTCCGCCTTGGTATCGTTGGCGAAAATGTATTGGACGCAACCATACTCCTCATTTTTATCACCTGCCTTTTGGCATCATTGGTTACCGCCAGAGCAGGAAAAAAAATTGCCATCAAAAATTTGCCTGGTGCTACATCCGCAGCGCCATTGACGGAGCGAATACTAGTGCCAATTTCCAATCCCGCTACCATTGAATACCTGATAGATTTCGCCATGATGATCAAAACTCCGACTTCGATAGAGCCGGTAGTGCCCTTTGCAGTTGTGCGTGATAATGAGGAGGCCCACACCAACCTGGAAAACAGCCGAAAAATACTTGACAGGGCAGCGAAACATGCATCGGCCAGCAACAGCCTGGTGAATTTGGTCACCAGAATCGACGTCAACGCATCAAGTGCCATCAGCAGGGCCTCCAGGGAACTCGGCATAACCGACATTGTAATTGGCTGGCATTCGAAGCAAAAAACAGCGGACAAAATATTTGGAACCACGCTTGACCGCCTGCTGAAACAAACCGGTCAGACGCTCTTTGTGTGCCGACTTGTAACACCGCTCAATGCTTATAAGCGGCTAAAGCTTTTTATACCGGAAAATGCTGAGCTTGAAAAAGGGTTTGAGGACATCATGCTAAAGATCATTCGTATGACGAAGCATACCGAAGCGAGTTTGCTTATCTCAGGCAGCCATGCCTGCAAAGCCTCCATTGAATCACTGCTCCAAAAAAATAAAATGAAGGTTTTGATGCACTGGAATGTCCCCGAAGGTCGCCTCGATACGCAGTCTTTTTTTCAGCTAATTACTCCACAAGACATGGTCGTTTTGATAGGTGCCAGAGAAGGCTCAATCTCTTACGAGAAAGAATTTGATTCACTGCCGGAGATGATCACCACGCAGTTTTCATTAACCAATATTATTATCGTTTATCCGGCACAGTAATTCCAAAAAAGTTATTGCTAAAATCGACTCTGGCTAAACCTTTGAAAACCTGTTTAGCAAGGTATTTGATGCCCACCTTCATCACTTTCAGCTAACGGTTTATTTCAGAATTCCTTATATTCCCAAAAAACTACTTAAACATCGATTTTAAAAGATAGACACATGAAAAAGATACTTTTCAGCGCCCTTGCTGCCTTTGTTGCCATGTCGGCTTACGCCCAACAAAAAGGTGATCCAAAGCTCACAGAATTTTATGAGCCAGTGCCACCGGTGGTCACTCCTGGTGATACTCCATCCGATGCGCCGTCGGACGCTATTGTACTTTACAATGGCAGTGACCTGAGCGAATGGGTAAGCACCAATGATCCTTCAAAGCCTGCAGGCTGGACAAGCCTGGGCGGCGTAATTACCGTAGACAAAAGCCAGGGCAATATTCAGACGAAAAGAACCTTCACTGACTACCAACTGCACCTTGAGTGGTACGAGCCGGTGGGCATCACCGAAACCGGACAAGCCAGAGGCAATAGTGGTCTTTTCCTGGCCAGCACCGGCCCTGGCGACGATGGCTACGAAATCCAAATTCTTGACTGCTACAATAATGCTACTTACGTAAACGGCCAAACAGGAAGCATTTACAAACAAGGCGTGCCGCTTGCCAATGCGTGTAAGAAGCCTGGAGAGTGGCAGATTTATGACATTGTATGGACGGCTCCCCGCTTTAATAGTGATGGTTCTTTGAAAAGCCCTGCAAGAGTGACTGCTTTTCATAACGGCGTGTTAGTGCAAAATAATTTTGAGCTAAAAGGTGGTACTGTTTACATCGGACAGCCTTCTTACAAAAAGCATGGTGCTTCGCCTATCAAACTTCAGGCCCATGGCGACCCAAGCAAGCCGATCAGTTTCAGAAACATTTGGATAAGAGAGTTGTAAAAAGCACAGAAGACCGGAGGCGGAAGGTTGAAGTGGTGCCCACAGCACTAGTTGGCGGCACCACTGAATTTTGAAAGACGCCACACAGCGCAATTTTTGATCAACACAAAAAATATTTTAACTATGAAAAACATATTATTCAGCGCTTTAGCCTTTCTGGTAGCCTTTGGGGCTTGCGCACAGGTGAAAGAGGGTGAAGACCCAAAAACAACAGAAGTTTGGGAGCCCGCCGTGAAGAAAATAACTCCCGGCAAACAGTACGGTGCTCCGCCGTCAGATGCCATCGTGCTTTTTGATGGGAAAAACCTCGACAAATGGGAATCTGGAAAAGGCGGCCCGGCAGAGTGGACGGTAGCCGACGGTGCTGTGACCGTAGCGGCCGGCAAAGGAGTAATCCAAACTAAACAGAAATTTGACAACTATCAGCTTCACATTGAGTGGCGTGCTCCCTCCGAAATAAAAGGCGAAGGACAGGGCCGGGGCAACAGTGGTGTGTTTATGCAGGGCATTTACGAAGTGCAGGTGCTCGATAGCTACGAAAGCCGCACCTATTCAAATGGTCAGGCAAGCAGTATTTACAAGCAATCGCCTCCGCTCGTAAACGCCACAAGGGCACCAGGCGAGTGGCAGACATATGACATCATCTACACTGCTCCTGTTTTCAACGACAAAGGGGAAGTAGTGCACGAAGCAACTGTAACGGTGCTGCACAACGGCGTGGTCACTCAAAACCATACCCGCATCTGGGGAAACACGGCCTATATCGGGTCGCCAACCTACAAAGCCCATGGCAAAGGCCCGATCATGCTGCAGGATCATGGCAACCCTGTGAGCTTCAGGAATATTTGGATCAGGGAGATGTAGTCGGCAGTGTGAAAGTAATGAGTTATGAGTACGAAAGGGCTGGCTTTCTCTGAAATGTCGGCCCTTTCTATTGGATCGCAAACCTTTGCTGAGCCCCTTGTATAAATTTTCCCAAATCGAATCTCTTTTCGGAGTATCTTAAGCCTTCATAAACCTACCCAACCATGAACAGAAGGAAATTCTTCGACCAATCGATTAAAGCAACTGGTGCCGTAGCTGCCGTTGGCCTCACTGCCTGCGCAACTGAAGACAAACCCAAAGAAACAGTAGCAGAAGCAGGCCCATTCGACCACCTGAAGTCGATGGTGGACGACATGAAGCCGATCAGCAATGAGGAAAGGAAGCAGCGCATAGAAAAAGCGCAGCGGCTGATGGTGGAGAATAAAATCGACGCTCTATACCTGGAGTCAGGCTCTACGATGGTGTACTTCACGGGCATTAAGTGGGGACGTAGCGAACGGATGATGGCAGCCATTATCCCTGCCAAGGGAGAGCTGGCCTATGTGTGTCCGGCGTTTGAAGAGGAGAGACTGAAAGAAAGAATTCTGTTTGGCAACGACCTGAGGGTATGGCAGGAGCACGAAAGCCCTTACAAACTTGTAGGCAGCATTCTCAAAGACAATGGCATTAGTACCGGCAAAATTGGTGTTGAAGAATCTGTGCGGTTTTTCCTTTTCGACGGATTAAGAAAAGAGCTGCCGCAGATTCAGTTTGTAGACGCCTTCCCGGTAGCAGCTGGCTGCCGCATGATTAAATCTCCGACTGAGTTGGCGTTGATGAAAAGAGCCAATGAAATCACCATTGAAGCTTACAGAGCTGCGATTGCTGTCATGAAAGATGGCATGTCGCAATACGAGTTCAGCGGAAACATCTCTGCGGCATTCAAAAAGCTGGGAGTGACCGGTGGCGCCAGCGTGATGTTTGGGGAGTGGGCGGCCTACCCGCATGGCAGCCAAACGGCTCAAAGCATGAAAGAAGGCGACATCGTATTAATGGACGGGGGCTGCAACCTGCACGACTACTCGTCGGACATTACCAGAACCACGATCTTCGGCAAGCCCAAACAACGTCAAACTGACATCTGGAACAAAGTAAAAGAATCACAAACAGCCGCTATGGCAGCTGTGAAGCCTGGCGCTACTTGTGGTTCCATTGACGATGTAGGCCGCAAAGTAATTGAGGATGCCGGCTTCGGGCCAGGCTACAAAAACTTCTTCCACCGACTGGGCCATGGCATTGGCATGGATGGACACGAATGGCCTTATTTGGTGAAAGGCAACGAATTGAAACTACAACCCGGCATGTGCTTTAGCGACGAGCCTGGTATTTACATTTATGGAGAAATAGGCGTGCGTCTCGAAGACTGCTTTTATGTGACCGAAGACGGAGGCCAGTTGTTCACGCCGCAAAGTATTAGTATTGAGGAGCCGTTTGGGGTTTAGTCTCAAGATAAGGACTTTTAACTGCCGATAATTTGCCAGGGCACCCTGAAATATTTGTACCCAGACCTGCTGGTCTAGTCAATTAATCTACTTCGTCTGAAAACCGGGGGTTGATGAAGCTATTGTTGATAGATCCAAAACGGTAGTTAATGCCAAACCATGTGCCGTACTCATATCCTGACGCCAGTTGTTTACGGCGGGCGAGCACGTCTTCAACGCTAGATTCTCCTTTGGCAATGAACACCTGGTTCCTTGATAAACTTCCATAGAAGTTGACAAAAAAACTCAAGTTGCCTTTTACTCTCACATCGGCGTTTAAATCAATTTGAATACTATTTTGACTCCAATCGTGGAAGTAATTGAAATAGGAGGCTGTTGAACTCAGGTTACCCCATCTTTGCTTAAAGCTGACGACCGCCTGCGCTCTGTGGCCGTAAAGCCATTCGTTATTTTTGTCATAGATGGTTTCCTCATAATAGCTGTTGTTTCTAATGTCAGCCATGTAGGAAAGAGCAAAATACTTCGTATTTACCTCAGAATAAGGGAAAAAATTATACTCAATAGCTGGCCTTGCTCTTATGCTATGCTGGTAATTAGAAAATGTACTGTTTCTAATAAACACATAGTAGCCATAGGACCAATGATCATCAAAGCTATTGACAAACAGGTGATTGAGGTACCAGTTGGAGTTTCTCACAGAATAGGATTCTAACGTCCCATCATCATTCACATATTCAAAATCTGATCGTTCCCTGCCATATCCTACTCTCAGCTCGGTTCGATTTTCCGGCACCGTCCGATTGACCGAAATATAACTATTCAATTCAGTGTCCTTGTAGTTTTGATCCTCACTAAGGTTACCTCTTCCTCCCACACGAAAAACCCAATAGTCCCATTTATCTTCAGCTCTGGATGCCTCGTATTCGTCAGCATCCATCCCATCAGCTTTCATAGCCACCATCATTTCATTGATCCAGGACGTTTGTGCAACGTAGGGCACCAGCCCTATCTTGATCAAGTTCAATAGCTTTTCCCGATATTCTACGTCAGTAGCCGACGGTGGCATTGAAAAAGAAAGCGTATCCCTTTTACCGGAAAAATCATTCTGTCCAAAGAAAATGAGTTGGTAGGTTCTGCCACCGTTTCCGGCACGCTGGTCTGTTAACAGCAGATGGACGTCCGCCTGGGTTCTGTTATTCACAAAGTCGACCAGGTTGATTTCCGTTCGGATGTAGGTACGATCACATCTGGTGGAGCTACAATCCAAAAACAACTTAATTTTTTCTGTTTTTGGAGTTTGAGAAATTGATGGCAGGTAATTGGTAAGGCAAATCGAGGCAATCAGTAATACTGTCTTAAAATACATTAATAATGTTTAGGGTTATTTAATAACACAACGCCTATAGCCACACCGATGTTTTGAATACTTTAGGAGCGGTAAGATCACATCTTCAAAAGAAGCTCACCACCCTGCTCAGTCAACCTCGCTTACTCCAATCTCCAATTCTTTCTTAATAGTTTACTCAGGCTGTCCACCACCGTTTGGTTCCCAGCGGCAATGTTTTCATTTTCCTCCAGATCGCTTCGGTGATCATATAGCATTTCGTCCTGCCATTGCAGGCTGTCGTTCACCCACTCGGTGTAAGCATAGTCCGGCGTGGTGATGGTGTAGCCGTTCGTCCATCGGGAAATGGCAAAGCCAGCGGGCGCCGTTGATGGAGACACCAACTCGACCATCAGGCTCTCACCTTGTAACTGTGCTGGTTTTGGCAGCCCTGCGAGGTCAGCCAGGGTGGGGAAAATGTCGACGTATTCAACGATGGCATTGGAGATGCTTCCAGCCTTTGCCTTTGGCGATTTCCATATCATGGTAGAACGGAGCGAGTTGCGGTAATTACAATGCTTGCACCACATGGTATGCTCCAGCAGGTTGTAGCCATGGTCGCCAATGAGCACGATATGCGTGTCTTTATCGAGACCTAACTCCTTTAATTCATCGAGCACCTTTCCTATCTGGGCGTCGACATAGCTCACACTGGCATAATACCCCTGTATCAGCGTTACAGCCAGCGAGTCGCTTACCGGGACCTCTTTGGGCACGTCAGCATAGTTTCTCAATTCACCTGAGTTGTGAACGGAGCGTGCTGGGGCACCCGCCGGCACATAATTATTATCTGGCAGGGTTACTCTGCCGTCATATAGCTGCCAATACTTCTCGGGAGCATTGAACGGCAGGTGTGGCTTAAGGAAACCAACCGCCATGAAGAACGGATTATCGGCCGCCGCCAGTGCCTTTAGATCGATAATGCTCTTAGCCGCAATCTTAGCATCATTATAAACGCTATCAGGCACATTGCCCCGTTCGTAAGGCCTTCCTCTGTTGGCCATATCGGTGCCGCTGTTTTCGGCTGTGTGGTAATCCAGCAAGTCGGAAGGCCTCCAGTTGATGTCCCAGGCGGCGGCGTGGTCGTCTTCATTGTGAAAGACCTTGCCGTTGGACACGGTAGTGTAGCCATTGTCCTTGAAATATTGAGGCAACGAGATCGCTCCGGGCGCATCGTGCTGAGCGTAGGTCATGTAGGTGAGAAAGCGGTTTTGCATCGGCCTCAGCCCGGTAAGAAAACTGGCCCTCGACGCTCCGCAAACCGGAATATTGCAAAAGGCATTTTTGAACAAAACGCCCTCTCCTGCTATCCGGTCTATATTGGGCGACTGAACAACGGGGTGGCCGTAGCAGCCAAGCTCAGGGCGCAGGTCGTCGACAATGATGAAGAGAACGTTGGTGGGTTTGTGCACCTTCTCTTTCGGAGTGCAAGAGAAGATGAAAGAAACACCCAAGCATAAAACGCCAAAAAGTTTGAGTCTGTAGGTCATGTCTAAATATATCGATCTTATTCCATTTTCAGGAATACTGGCTCGACATCTTCGACAGCTCGAGCCCCTATCATAGCCCATGGTTTAAACCATGGGCTATGATAGGGGCACTCCACCTAACTTATGTAATTGGTTCAGGCCGTCAAGTTCCACTTGAAATGATCTCGTCTTATGATGTCTCTTTTGATTCTTTATATATTGAAAAACTGTTTCCATAACGGATTCACTCGCTGAATACACCGCATAACCAGTTTGCCACGAAAATCTGTCCTTAATTAATTGTTGTTCATTGATCCAATGGGAGGAACTCCCCTTCACTTGCTTTATGACCTCTGCAATACTGGTCTGAGCATTTAACAAAAACAAACAATGAACATGATCCTCCATTCCGTTGATGATTCTCACAGCGCAACCCATTTCTGTAAATTGGCCCGTCATAAAATCATATATCTTCCGTTCAACCGACTGATGAATCAATGGCTGCCGTTCTTTGGTAGCCCAAATAGCGTGAATCCAAATACGATGATATGAATGAGGCATGGCTGATTCGTTGGCCCTGCCATAGCCCCGGGTTTAAACCCGGGGCTATGGCAGGGCCCCTACATTTTCAATATAAAAATCCTCAAGAACGAATGCAAAACGTGCCCAATCAGATCGAGCCATGTCAATTTTTTTTAAACCCGATGACATAGGGTTGACACTCCCGCTCCCTACATTTAAATTCAAAAGATCAAATCACCGGAGGGAATAATGAAGCACACTACGAATTATGTCAATACATTCGTAGAAATCGCTGATGACAGCCCGAATGAGCGGGGTGAAATGCCCCCAGTAAAACCCGACAAAAAAACAGTGGCCAGTCTGCACTTCGATATGGTGTATGGCAATCCCTACAAATACACTTCTGACGACGTCATATTTGGTGTTTTTGCGCTCAGAAAGGAGTTTGAAAAGAATGAAATCGAAGAGCAGCGTGAGCACTACTTCTCCAAAGGGCAGGCATGCTTTCGGGCCTCGCCGCTTACCAAACAGTACGGTTGGGGCGTTCACGCCAATGCTGAAGGGAAAATTGCCATCTATGGTGCCGAAACGGAGGAATACAAAAAGTTTATGGCTGACGACTCTGTCAAAAAAGTGAAGGCTATGCGGTCAAAGAGGAGCTGAGTTTTCCAGCGACGATCCTATTGACAATGGTTTTCTTTTAGATTTGTACTCGATATGACCAACAACGACATCCTACGCCGATTGCGCTACCTCCTTGATGCCGACGACTCGCAAATGATCAATCTATTCGCACAGGCTGGTCATCATGTAACACGGGCTGAAGTGAGCGACTACATGAAAAGAGAAGATGAGGAAACTTATCAGGAAATGCCGGACATAAAACTGGCCATCTTCCTCAACGGGCTCATCAACGAAAAACGAGGCACAAGAGAGGGTGAACAACCGGCGCCAGAGCAGCAACTCAATAACAATATCATCCTCAGAAAGCTCAAGATAGCCTTCAACCTAAGCTCAGAAGATATCCAGGCTATTTTTAAACTGAAGGGCAAAAGCATCGGCCCCCACGAGCTGAGCGCCTTCTTCCGCAACCCCAAGCAGAGCCAATACCGGCCTTGTAATGACCAATACCTGCGGTATTTTTTGAGTGGTATGCAGATTAAGTATAGGTCGAAGGAAGAGGAGTGAGAGGGCTGAATAAGCAGCTATCTAACCACAAAATTGTACACCCGAACCTTTGATAATGAATGATTGTTCTTAAATTGAGTTTCAAATAGGAAGTTGAAAGTACCAAATGAAACAAAAAGAGCGGTCGGATTTAAAAAACGTCACCCGGTATGGTGCCGTTCAGCGAAAATATCAGCATGTTCAGCTGAACAAATGGCGAGCCAGCCGCAACGATGTAAAAGTCGGAATTGAGCAACTTCTGAGCTATGGAGGTATAGGAAGGTTGCAGTTGCAAGGCTCATTTCTTGGCGAGGTTCCCGGTTTAACAAACCTGCCCGTGGCCAGAGTGGCAGAGCTGCTTGACATGAGCAAAACTACTTTCTACAGGGCCAAAGATGAGCCGGAACTTGACATGGGCACGGTGGATCGACTTTCAAGCTTGTTCAAGATTTACCAGAGAGGAATGGAAGCCTTTGAAGGGCTGGAGCCGTTTGAAGAGTGGCTTCAATCAAAGATTGTCAACCTGGGGGACCAGCGTCCGATTGACCTTTTGATGACCGAGAGTGGTAGAACAGCTGTTTTGGAAGCTATTGACCGGGTAGAGTATGGAGTGTATGGCTAATGCTGGTTTTTAGAATAGAAAAGAAGAAATACCAGTCTACTTACCCTCCTCTTGGTTCTCGTTTTGCAAACGGACGCTGGAGCACTAAAGATATGTGGGTGGTGTATACCTCAGAAAACATCGCCCTTGCTAAATTGGAGACACTGGCTAACAGCGGGTCGAGAATACCTCAGAACAGGTACGTACTGACGCTTGAAATAGACGATGACACTCCACTGGCAGAAATAGCCATTAACGACCTGCCTCAAAACTGGCACGATTACCCCTACCCAAAACAACTAGCGGAGATAGTGAAAGATATAATGGATAGCCGACTGTATGTTGGGGTGGTTGTTCCATCGATCCAATCACCCAGGGAGAAAAATATCCTATTATTTCCCGAACATCCGGAGTTCGGGAGGTATGTGTCCAAATTGGATGAAACAGACGAATACTTTGATCCACGATTGAAATAGAATTTCACCATTTGTTTTGAAAACCGCATTGGATAACAGCCTAATTTCCTTGGTTCGTGTCCCACCATAGCCGTAGAAGTAAGCCTCAATGTTTGTTTCGAAATCCACATCGGTAAACAGCTTCTCAATTTTCCCAAATCTTCACGATAATAGGCCATAGCCATTCAAAACTCCATCTCCTTGGTTCGTGTCCCACGAACCAATTCATTGCCACTAAAACTCATTTCTCAAATCACTTAAAAAACCAAATGGGTTGACACCCTGATCATAAAACGAAGCAGAGGACCAATAGTAATTACTTGGCTCTTTAGCTAGCTGCCAATGTTCTGCAAGCGGATTGCGATGAAGGTAGTCGAGCTTTTGTAACGCCACTTCTTTTGAGTATAGATGAATAGCGAGGGAATCTCTTTGCCAAAATTCGAATTGTTTGTTTTTGGCAACCACCGAGTACTTTCTAAGCTCCGCCGGGTCGTCGTTCATCAGCATTCTTCTAAAACAATGGGCCATATATTTCAAAAATGAGCCCTGTACTGTTTCCTTCCCATTTAACGACAAAGTTCTCCAAATCACGTGGATGTGATTAGGCATAATCACAAACGCAAATATATCAGCCAGGCTACGGCTTTTGAGATTTTCTAAACTATCGACCACCACTTGCTTGTAATTGTCGGCGGCCAAAAGGTACATCCAACTGTTGATAGTCGCAGTGAAAAAGAATATTTCACCGATATCCATGTATGATTTACGCTTGTCTTTAAAAAGGTCATTCATAGTGATTCATTGCTAACAATAAACTACGAAAGCCCATTCAATTTACATGCGAAATAGATATTTTTATGTTGCGCTGTCGGTTGGTTCGTGAGACACGAACCAAGGCCGAAGCAAAATAACAATTTGACCGGCCAGATTAACTATATCGCTAAACCTAGACTGAACACTCGGGATATGCTACAATTAAATAGACTGCCAAGATTCCTCACCTTGTTTTCTGTAATGGTACTCCTAGCAAGCAGCAGCTCGATAAAAGACACCGAGGAAATTACAAGAGCGAGCAGACAAGACGACTCAAAAAAAAATCTACTCCATGATTTGATCAACGAAGTTGGTTTTGTGTCACTCCCGTATAAGGCACTTTTTAATGCCTCAACAAACGGCACTTACAGAATTCAATGTTGGGGCAAAGACTCAACTCTATGTGCGGATTTCAGAGGAACTGCTAGCTTTGTCATTGGAGCACTTCCCGACACTTCGAGCTTCTACTCATTTATCTTCATTACCATTTCAGCAATAAGCAAACCCAATTTGGTGACCTTTGATAAACAGGGCAAACGTATTTCCTGTGAGCCACTTACTGAAGAGAACAGTGTAATATATGCCGGAGAGATCTTGGAGTGCGAAGAATATGCAGTCATCGATGCAAATTTAAAAATCCATTCTTTCTTCAAGTCGAGAGTGGTATATGAAAAAGGTGCGATTGATGAATTTGACACGGTTTGCACCCACTTCGAAACCAACGGTTACATTCAAAAAAATGGCGTAATAGTATTGGGAGAAAAGGAAAAATACGATTGCAAATAAGGTGCCTAGTTTGTGAAACACGAACCAAGGATACAGACGAATACTTTGATCCACGATTGAAATAAGCCTCAATGTTTGTTTCGAAATCCACATCGGTAAACAGCTTCTCAATTTTCCCAAATCTTCACGATATTAGTGCATGCGAAAACTGCTCATTCTTTTTTTGTTGCTGGCTACCCTTTCGGTTAGAGCCCAACTTTTTGACTACAGTACAGCCGGCGTTCAGCGAGTGTATTTGGCTTCTGGAGTCAAACACAAGGTGGATCAAGTTCCCTTCATCTCCTTCCGGGTCAATGGTGAGGTAATCGGCAGCCCTGCGCAAGAAGGCGCCGACAAAAGATTTGAAACTGTTTACACCCATCCGGCAGCCAAAAGCGCTCTGCCATACAAAATTACTTTCACCCTCAAAAACACCTCGACTACAGATACCCTCACCATCGAAAATGTGGTGCCTTTTGGTGAAAATCCCGACCATGTCTACATCACCGGTCTGGGCGAACACCGGCTGTCACGCAGTGTGATTTACCGGCCTGGCTTTGGCCCCATCGGCGTCATCCTGCCCGACAATGCCTGGGAATTGGGGTTTGGTATTTTGCCGCTGCCAGATGGAAATGCCGTAGCTGGTTTAGCCCGCCGCAAAAGCTGGGAGAAGGCACAGCGCAAACGCTTCGAAACTATTCTGTATCCAGGCGGAGAGGTCACCTACGAGCTTTGGTATGAGCCCTTTGCCGGTGACTGGCAGGAAGGACTCAGGCTAATGTTCCAAAAGCATTTCCTGTTTGACCTGGAGCAATTCGACAACAGCCTCTTCGACCGCCCGGATCTGGCCTGGATCAGAAAGGCCTATGCCATCAACCTGATGATGGCCTGGGACAAGGACTTTTACAACCCACGATATGGCATTTACTACCTGCCCAAAACCATCGAAAAGGCAAAGCCTCTGCTCGGCGGCTGGGATGTCATCGGCTTCTGGCCTACCTGGCCAGCTCTGGGGCTTGACCAACGCAACCAATGGGACATGTTTCGCAACCTTCCGGGAGGCTTGAAAGAGTTGAAACGCATCACCACTGATGCGCACAAAGCCGGGACGAAAATCTTTCTGTGTTACAACCCCTGGGATGAAAGCACTACAGCCACTACCTTCGCAGAGCAAATGGTCGGCATGACCGACATGCTCAAAGCCACCGACACCGACGGCGTGGTGCTCGACACCCGGGGCAGTAGCAGTGCCGAGATACAGGGAGCAGGAGATGCAGCGAAAGAAGGAGTGATCATGTACAGCGAAGGCATGGCCATTCCCAAAGACATGCCTGGCATTATTTCCGGCAGGGTGCACAATGCGCTGGAGTACCCACCCCTGCTCAACCTCAACAAATTCATCAAGCCCGACTTCGCCATTTTCCGGGTGGCAGAGCTGGCCTATGAGCCCATTTTGCGGGAATACAACCTAAGCCTGTTTAATGGCCACGGCGTAGAAATCAACCAGTTCCAACCCGGCCGTCCAGAATGGGTAGACGAGCAGTACAAACACCTGGGCAGGATACTGATGGTACTGCGCAGCAACAGCGATGCTTTCAATTACAGCGCCTACACACCACTTATACCGACACTCCGGGACAGCGTATATGTGAACGAGTGGAAGAGCGACACCAAAACCATTTACACCATTTACAACGCCAACCCTGAAGGCTACACGGGGCCTCTGTTTGACCTGAAACTTCCCGACACCCATCACGCCGTCAATTTGTGGACGCACCAACCGGTGAGCGTGGACAGTGGAAAAGCGCTTGTTTCCATCGATGGTTTTGCTCCGGGAGATTTGGACACCAACAACGAAGGAACCGTAAGCGTAGTGGCGGTATTTCCCAATGTATTGCAGGTCAGCCGCCGGGGTGATGAAGTGATAATAGAAAGTCCGCCGGGAAAGATCACCTTGTCGATCAATGGCCCCAGCTACGACAAAAAGCCCTATGAGTTGGAAGGCGGAAAGCATAGTTTGTCCCTTAGAAAGACGTTTGGCTGGCAGGAAGGCAGCGTGGTCATCCAGTACCTCACAGAGGGTGAGTTAAAGGATGAGGTAACGTTCAAACTAAAAGCTTCGGATCCCTGGCTGATTTCCAGTATCACCAGCACAGCGGGCAACAACATCGACCCTACCTCGGTGCGGGTGCCCGGCGGCAACTATCACTACAGAGTGGACGCCAGAGAGGGAGAATTTATCCCCTATCCCAAACAAGTCGAGAAGGACACGCTGATGCCCGGTTTCTGGATGGATCGCTACCCGGTGACGAATGCGCAGTACTACGACTTCCTGGCTGCCACCTGCTACCGACCCAACGACGACACAAATTTTCTCAAACACTGGCCTGGGGGCAAGCCAAAAAAGGGAGAGGAAGACTTTCCGGTAGTCTACGTCGACATTGAAGATGCCCGGGCCTATGCGGAGTGGAAGGGGTACCGGCTGCCTACGGAGCTGGAATGGCAGTATGCCGCACAAGCCGGAGATACTATCAATACCTGGCCCTGGGGCGCTGAGATGGACAGCACCAAGACCAATCGTGGTGATGGAAAACCTTATGCTGTTGGGCAATTCCCCGAAGGAAAAAACCCGCTGGGTATTGAAGACCTGGTGGGCAATGTGTGGCAACTGACCAACGACGTCTACTTCAATGGCACCAGCGAATTTGTGATACTCAAAGGCGGCAGCTACTTCAACCCGACCTCCAGCTGGTGGTATGTGAAAGGAGGCCCTCAGCCCCTGCCCTGGCGGCAAATGCTACTGCGGGTGTCACCGGGGTTTGAACGGAGCGCTACGGTTGGGTTTCGGTGTGTGGTGGAGGAGAGGGGTGAGTAGTTGATAATAGCATCGTATTGTTTTCAAATCTGTTATCGTTTATTTTTGAAACATGAGTATCGAACAAAGAAAAATTCAACTGGTTCAAACCATGCTTCGCCTTGAAGACGAGCAGATCATCGATAGCGTGGAAAAACTAATCAAAGATCTTCAGTTAAAGTCATTAGAAAATGACTTTACGCCGCTAACGCAAAAGCAGCTCAACGCACGAATTGATGCTTCCGA
Organism: uncultured Imperialibacter sp.; assembly: GCF_963974565.1. Classification (NCBI taxonomy): domain Bacteria; kingdom Pseudomonadati; phylum Bacteroidota; class Cytophagia; order Cytophagales; family Flammeovirgaceae; genus Imperialibacter; species uncultured Imperialibacter sp. The sequence goes on from NZ_CAXBCJ010000012.1 coordinate 101,817, forward strand.
GGCCGACTTTGCCAATGGTAGGTTTACATCAGCAGAAACACTTCTAAAAAAATTCTAAGTGGCCTTGAAAGTAATTTGGTCGCATTCTGCTGAAAACCGGCTAATTGATATTTACAATTATTACTCACTGAAGGCAAGCACTACAATTGCCAAAAAAATTGGTGAGAGAGCTGATTCAAGCTTCCGTAAAACTTAAACACACTCCTTTTATCGGACAGATTGAGCCTTTGCTTACGCATCGCTCCAGCGAATATCGGTATCTGGTAGTGAAAAGCTATAAGATAATTTACTGCCCCTTTCCAGAGCTTGGCGAGATAAGAGTGGCTGACGTATTTGACTGTAGGCAGAATCCAGAAAAAATGACTGAAATTCGGTAAGCCGAGTCTCACTACCCCCCATCGCCGTCGTTTGCAACGACGGTGTGTGAGACGTGCGTTTTTAACGCATCGACCAGTAATCCGAAGCCCTCTACTTCCTCAACTCCAAAAAGTCCTTCAGCCTCCCTTCCGTGTCATACATCTTGAACGAAAGGCTTCCGTCATTCACGCCCACGATGCAGTAGTGGTGTCCCCGGTAGGTCTTTGCACTGAACCACGCCCGGGTAGGCGCAAAGTCCTCCAGATTGCCACCCGCACCACCCGCCTGAATGTATACCACACCGTTTTGCTCGCTTACCTTATTGGCTTCGATAGGCATGGTACGCTGGTAAGTATGCAGGTGACCAAAGAAGACCATGTCCACACCATATTTCTCGTAGAGCGGCACGATCTCCCTTACTTTTTTGTCGCCCAGGTCGGTAGGGCCTTCCCAGCTATTGCCGTAGTCGTCTTCGTCAGCGGAATAAGGAGCATGGTGATGTGCGACAAACTTCCATTTGGCAGTGGAAGCCTTTAGTTTTTCCTCCAGCCACGCATACTGCTTTTTACCAGGAGCAAACTCATCCCGCTTGTTACTGTTGAGCATGAAAAATTCTGCGTTGCCGTAAGTGAAAGAGTAGAACCCTTCAGGCTCAGGCAGCACATGGTATTGGTTGTACCAAAACAAATCCGACTCGCCATTACCAGCTACCGGAAATACCGGCACCCGGCTGGTGAGCTGGGTCATGGCTGCGAAGTACTCGTAGTTCCATTCAAACTTATGATGCTCCTGGCCACCGTCGGTGAGGTCGCCCACAATCATGAGGAAGTTGGGGCGCTCGTCCCACAGCATTTTGGCCACCCGGTCGTTCACGTGAGGGCGAGCTTCGGTGTCACCAATGATGCCGAACGCAAATGGAGCATTCGGTTCGACGGCTGTAGCAAAAGTCAGCACTCCTGACTCCATTTCCTGGCCATCTTCTGCTACCACTTTCACATCGTAAAAGTAGGTGGTGCCCGGCTTCAAATTGTCGAGTGTCAGCTCCTGGATATATTTACCTTCAGCACGTGGGCCCTCTTTTTTCAGGCTGGCCACAGGCAATTCCTTTTTCATTTTCAATGGCAGCGACTCACCATATTCCACAACGGCCATGGTGGGTCTATCGGTTTCCCACAGCACGTTGATGCTGGAGGCGGTGGCATAGTTGAGATAAGGCCCTGCATTAAAATGAAAGGTGTCGGGCCAAAGCTTCCCTTCTTCCACATGCTTTTGAAGGTAAGCATAACGTTGCTTGATTTCGGAGACGTTGAGTGGGCGGTCATAGAGCCTGAAGTTTTTCAGCATATTGCCCAGCTGCATGTAGGGCTCGTTGTGCATGTAGGAAGCCACTTCCAGCTCTTTGTTCTGCGTCACTGCGGCCATCGTTCCCACTTTCTGTTCGCCTAAAAGCGCCCCATTCAAATACAGCATCATGGAATTGCCATCGTACACCCCCACCAGGTGGCCCCAGTAGTTTTTCCAGCCCCTGGCTTTGATCTCATGGCTGATGACCGCCGCAAAAGGCTCTTTTTCGGGTTTCAGCGAGAAAATGATCTCCCTTTCGTAGACACCCAACAACCATTGTGGCTCGCCCCCGGTGTATTTGGGCTTCACAGCTGCGAGCATCCCTACTGGTTGGTTCACATGGTTCACCAACCAGCACTCCACAGTAAAGCTGGAGGCCGGAAGCTGGTTTTGCGGTAAAATACCCGTAAGCCTCTGAGTAGGCTCTTCTCCTTTCAGCACCAGGGGAATACTACGGCTATCGACGTCAGTAAAAACGGACGCCGGTGCTTTGGGTTGATTGCCGGGAGTATTATTAGCCCGGGCAGGCAATGTGTACTCAGGCCAAAGCCACCAGTCGCCCAACAGGCCGGTTTTGATGTCTTGGGCAAAGCCAACTGAGATTTGCAACGCAAAAAGAAGAAGTAGACAGTATTTCATTGCTTCTTAAAATCAAATTGATCGATGATATTTTGATTGAGGTCTTTCACTTCTAAATGGATGGAGTCGCCCTGCACAAACATTCTAGCCAGGTGATGCCGTTTGACGACAACATCCATTACTGGTTCCTCCGACATCTCACCTTCAGGCTCCAGGCCTCCTCCAGCTCCTCCAACAATCAGAAAGTTGACCTTCTGGTCGCCGTAATTCCTCGTTAACCTTTCATAATCATGGGTGTGCCCGGCGACAACAAAATCGATGCCCGCCGACTCGTACACAGTGTCTAGCAGCTGCCGAACCACTTCGTCGCCATGGTAACCGGGCCAGCCCTGCGAAAGTGGCGGCTGATGCAGTACCACAAAATGCCAGGTGGCAGCCTTCCATTCCGGAGATTCAATCTCTCTTAAAAACCATTGCTTTTGGTCGCTGGTACCAAAACCAATAGGGAAGGCTTCATTGGGATCAATAGCAACAAAAGCACAATTGCCATACTGCCACGAAAAGTAGTTTTTGCCGGATGCAGTCGTTATGTATTGGTTGAAATTCTTCGGGCGGAGGTCGTCGTAATACCCATCGTAGTCATGGTTGCCTGGCACGAGGTAAAAAGGGAAGCGGCCTTTGGCCTGCCCCAGACTGGTCAGCAGGCTTTTCCATTGCAGAGAATCGGAACCATTGGCCACCAAATCACCTACCCCAAGGCTAAACTTGTCGTCATATTCATTGGTGTTAGACATGAGTTTACTGAACGTGTTCCAACCGCCCTGGCTGTCGGCCCAGAGTGTAAATGAAAAAGAGTCGGCGTTTAGCTCCATTTTTGGCACTTCATATACTTCTGTCCAGGTATCGAGCTGACGAATCCTGTAAAAGCTGGCCTTGCTTAGCTGCTCCAGCGGAAATCTGAATGGCTGCTGCTTAGCTGTCACTATAAACTCAGTGGTAAGGTGAGTCGGGTCGTTGCCTGCAAAAATTACTGCCTGGCCACTGCCCGTACTCAACCAATTGAGCTCGAAGCGGCCTTTGTTATTCAGCAAAACAGGGGCACTGAGCATGGGATATGCACTAAAAAGTGCTTCAACCTTCGTAATATTCTCTATGGTCGGGTGCTCCACAAGAAGGCCTGCAGCTTCCATGGCGTCTGCCGGCGGTTCACTCAACCGCAACACCTGATCGACGGCGGCACCTGCTTTTCGATAGAGTGCTAGCTGGCTCTTGTAGTCCCGATAGTTGGCGAGGGAAATCAGTTTCACTGTGCGCAGGCCACCAGCCATGGCGTTGTTAAGTACCCTAATCGTCAGCGTGTCTCCAGCCGTAGCCGTGAGATAAAACCTGTCGTCAATTAGCCTTTCCAGCTTTTTACTATTGAGGAATACCTGGGCGCCATCGTCCGCATTGACCTCCAAAACTGAAGAGTCGATGGGGTCAACCACCAGCCGTTGGTACCACATGGCGGTGTTTGGAAGAGTAACACGGTGAGGTAAGTCGAGCACTTCGGTCTGTTCCCATTCAGGGAATTCAAAGTCTGTCAGACTTTCATTTATTCCGGCTACATATCGCCAACCTTGATCGATGGACTGAGTAATAGCAGGAGCTGGCGTCTTGACCGCTTTCCACTTTTCGGCCAGCGCAAGTCTGGCGGAGTCCTGCGGCGGTAACATCGTATAGTTAGGAGAAATAATTGAGTCCTGCTGCCGACAACCAAAGGCCGCCAGCAACAGGAGCACAATTACCCTTTTGAAATCCATCACTTAGTGATCATTGAGCCAACAACTGCTCCTGGCTCAGGAGTATTAACATATTTAAGCCCCAGTAAGGTAGCTGCAGTGGCTGCTACCTGATTCTGGTAGAGCTGCCCATCCTGCTTCACCTCGCCCAACGCTGGGGTATCCGGGCCAATCGCCATCATCCAAATCTCTCCCCCACCTTCGACCTGGCTACCATGACTTCTCCATGTGTCTTTCGGCACGGTGCCTCTTCCGTGATCGGTGGTGATCAGCAGGGTGGTTTTGTCTTTGTATTTTGGGCTGGATTGGATGTACAGCCAAAGCTCTTTTATAAACTGGTCGGTGCGGCGGGCTGAATGTAAATATTCATCATACTCGCCATCGTGCGCCCAGTCGTCTGTTTCTCCATAGCTAATGTATACAAGTCTTGGGTTGTTCTTTTTTACATATTCCATCATAAAATGATGAGTGAAGGCGTCAAGCCTCACTCCTCCCCAGGGGCCGGGGATTTCGTCCTGTAGCTGGTTCAAAAACTTTTCTCTATCCGTCAGGCTGCTTCCGGTCGCTTTCATAAATCCTGCATTTACAGGAATACCGCTTCGTTCAGCATTGATGATGTAGGGAAAAACATCCCATGATCCGAAGCCAGCAACTTTGCCTTTGTATTGAGGCTGGTTGTTGACGAACTCAAGCACAGTTTTATTGGGGTTGGGAATCTTGTCGTTGCTGGTAATCCTATTGTCATCAGCAAATCCGGATAAAATTTCGTTGTAGCCGGGATAAGAGAACCACATGCCATTAGCGCAGTTTACTTTGTTTCCCTCGTTGCGGTTGCCATACATCTGCCCCTTTGCGGCAATCTCAGACCAGAAAAAAGGGAATAACTTTTCTCTTCGTATCTTCGCATCTTCTGCCCAAAATTCTTTCTTCAGACTTTCTACATTCTCCACATAATCTTTGTCGCCGATCAGCTCTGCGTCGGCTCCTCCATAGAGTTCCTGCCAGCGAAGTCCATCAAAGGTAATAATGAAGACATTCTCTGTTTTCAGGTCTTTCTTCTGAGCAAAAGTGCCCAGCGAAAACGCTAAACCTGCAATAAGAAGTAAGGTGTTTTTCATTGTCAATTGGGTTGCTCCAAAAGTTGAGGGGGACAAAAGTCCCCCTTACTTCCAGATAGGTTTGAGGCAAAAATTACTTCTTATTTAGTTTACATCCCACCAAACTCGGGTGGTAATTGCATCGACACCCTGGCGGGCAACAGCCGCCTTATAATTGTCAGCATTTAGTGCCTGGGCGTCGCCTGGATACATAAAGCGAACCGGTACGGTAGGAATCACCGCACCAGGGCCAGGTGTAATTGCTGGTATGCCGGTTCTTCTCCAATCGAACCAGGCCTCCATGCCATTGAAGAAAAGAGCGACCCATTTTTGCGTGCCTATTTTGCGTAGCTTCTCATCAGTAGTTCCTGTGTAGGCTACATCTTCCTGAGCGAAATAAGAAGCATCAGGCGTGGCCACTTCGATAATCTCAGGGTAGCTACCAACTGCAAGTCTTTCCAGATAGTAGTCAAAAGATGAGTTGATGCCGTTGAGGTAGTAGGTTTCTGCAGTACCTGTTGAAATAAAGCCCCGTTCCCTGGCCTCAGCAAGAATAAACTGAAGTTCAGCATAGCTCATCAGCATGGCCTCTGCGGCAGTTGGAGAGGCTCTCTCAGGGTTACAAGCACGGCATGCGAACATTAAGCCAATTCTTGAAATGAAATTGGAACCAACTTTTTCAGGGTCACCGCTTGGCGAATAAGCCAAAGCCTGTGCATCAGCCAGGCCGTTAGGCACGCCTGCATAGTCGGCATGACTACCTACCACCCCAGCACCTGAGTCATTGGTTGGCTGCGCATACACAAACAGCCTTGGGTCGTTCAGGTCTTTCAGAATGGTCTCCATGTTGACACTCAGTCTGTACTCATCAAAAGAGCCTGAACGATTGGTATACTGCGGCTGCTGATTAGGCGCATCTGACAGGTACTCCAACGCTACATTATCGTCGTTGCTTTCAAGAATCGGGTTGGCATCAGGGTTGCTAAGAATCGCCTGCATACCCGACGAGGGATCATTTCTATCCGACAAACGCATGTAAATTCTCAGGCGTAGTGAATTGGCAAATTTTCTCCACTTCATCAGGTCACCACCAAAAAGGATGTCGCCACTTACCGAACCAGTAGCACTGGCCAGAATGGTATTGGCTTCCGCCAGCTCAGCCAACACTCCCTGATAAACAGACTCCTGTGTATCAAACGCAGGAAGATTGGTGCCTTCTTTTGCACTTGTTGCTTCCGAATAAGGAATATCGCCGTAAGCGTCTGTCATGAAAGAATACATCCATGATCTCATGATTTTGGCGATACCAATGTATTGCGGCTGCCCGGCTTCTTCTGACAAAATGATGATGTTATTCACATCACGCATGGCATTATAGAAGCTGTTGTAAGGGTCACCTTCGGGGCCCCAAAGGTATCTGTCCTCGCTGGTGAACTGAATTTTTGCTGAATACTGCATCACCACGTTACCATACCCCCACGCCAGTCCGGCTACTTCGTTCACCGGGTTTCTAATGATGGTAGGCAGAAGGAGTGCTGTTGGGACAGACTCAGGGTCATTCGGGTTGGTATTCACCTCCTGGAAGTCCTTGTCGCATGATGTAGCCACAAAAAGACCTGTCAGCAGCGCTATTGATTTTATAGAATTGCTTTTGATTTTCATTTCTGTTTTCCTTTTAATTTTTAAAAGATGAACCATCTTAAAGTTTGAAGCTCAGGTTAAAGCCAAAGCTTCTGGCTGAAGGATAAGCCATGTTTTCAACACCTGGCTGAAGTGTACCACCTGACATGGAAAGTGTTTCCGGGTCGAAGTGAGGGTTTTCAGTCCAAAGCATCAGGTTTCTACCCACTACAGAGAAGCGAACATCTCTGAAAGGAAGGCGACCCATCATAGTGTTAGGGAAGCTATATCCCACTCTTACTTCACGAAGCTTCACAAAAGACGCATCGTACTTGGCAGCCTCTACGTTGTTGCGCTCGTAGTAACGGTTATGCCAGTCACGGCTAGCTATTTTGATCTCGTTAGGGATATAGTTTCCATCTCCAGTATCAATCACACCTGGGCTAACAATGCCATTGCCTTCCAGTGAAAGGTCGTATCCATTGGCTCTTCCATAAAGTGTTTCTGCCAGCTGACCGGAGGTGCTACCGATAGTCTTGGTTCTTGACACCACAATACCGCCCTGACGGATATCGAATAAGAAGCCAGCGTAAATGCCTTTGTACGAGAAGTTGTTGTTGATACCCACCATAAAGTCTGGGTTGTAATTGCCTTGTAGTTTCAATTCCGGATCTCTCAAAGGAGTACCTTCAGCCGAGTGGATGATCTGACCAAAATATGGGCTGTTTTTGTCTTCTACCCTGGCAAAGCCAACACCGTAAATGTTGCCCATTCTTTCTCCTTCACGAGCCTGGATATAAGCACCATTTCTCTCAGTTAAAGTATAAGCCTCGATACCTTCGGCCAGCTTTATCACTTTGCTGCGATTGCTGGTAAAGTTGACGCTAACATCCCATTTGAAGCCATTGTCTTTCTTAATAGGCGTTCCCATCAACATCAATTCCTGTCCGTAATTTTGGATTTCACCAGCGTTGATTATGCGGCTGGAATAGCCTGTCGCAATGTCCAGCGTAATCGGGATGATCTGGTCTCTCGTTTTGTTGTCGTAATGAGTGAAGTCCACTCCCAGGCGTCCTTCGAAGAATCGTAAGTCAACACCCAGTTCGTAAGACGATGTCCTTTCAGGCTTCAGCTCAGCATTTCTCAGCACAGAAGATTCTGATTTGGTTTGCACCGAACCCCATGCAGTTCCGGAGCCATATACATTAGAAAGGCTATATGGATCGGTATCGTTACCCACCTCAGCGTATGCCGCTCTTACCTTTGCAAATGATAGGAAATTAGGCATAGTGAACATATCACTTACTACTCCGCTCAATGTTACTGATGGGTAGAAGTAGCTATTGTTGTCAACGGGCAAAGTACTAGACCAGTCGTTACGGCCAGTCACATCCAGGAAGATCATGTTTTTGAAGGCCACCTGACCGTACCCGTACAAGCTGTTGATTCTCTTCTCTGACCTGCTTTGGCTAACCTGAAGGTTAACAGCAGAGTTAGAGAAGTTGTAGATGCCAGGGATCAGCAATTGTGGAGCCACAGTTGACTGAAACCTGTTGTTCTGACGCATTTGGTTACCACCAACTGACACGGTGAACGCCCAGTCGTCATTCACGTTTTTGTTATATGTCAAAAGGAAATCAGTGTTCCTTTCCTGAAAGTACACAGCATCTTCCCTGTACATACCCAACGGGAAACGCTGCGTAGAAAATGCCCGGCGGCGGTCTCTCAAGTCATTATACAAGTCGTTACCGGTACGCACCATCAGGCTTAGCTCTTTGGTGAATTTGTAGGTAGCAGAAAGGTTGCCAAAGATTCTGTCCTTGTCCTGTCCGTTGGTGTTCTCGTAAGTCGTGAAGTAAGGGTTATCGTGGTAGTTGTAATTGTAATTGAACTGCTGGATTCCTTCAAGGCCTGGCATCCAGTAGTTGGCCAGTTGTTTGGTATCAATTCCACGACCGTACCAAATCCACAGGTACATCAAGCTTTCAGTTCCGTAGCTAATAGCCGGTCTGTTGTCGCTTTGGCTTTTGATATAGTTAATCGTGGAATTGATGGAAAGTTTGTCTGTCAGGTTAAGCCCGCCTTTGAGGGATACAGAGTTTCTTGTCAGGTCGGTATTAGGCACCATGCCTTTCTGATCCAAATTGGTGTAAGACAAACGGACATTGCCCCAGTCATTTGATGTGCTGAATTCAATATTGTTTGTACGGGTTACACCTGTTTCAAAGAAATCATTGATGTTATCAGGGTGTGGCGACCACGCAGTAGGGGTAATGGTGCTACCCGCAGGGGCGTTAAGATCACCTCCACGAAAGCCAGGAACGTTTCTGGGAGAAGAGAATTGTGGAATGAGTTGTCCGTTCAATTCTGGGCCCCAGCTTTCGTCCACGCCATCGGCAATGCCGGCTCCGGCTCCGTCTACAAACGAAAACTGGCCATTGTTACCCTGCCCGTACTTGTTTTGCCAGTCGGGCAATACCAGAGGATTTTCGAAAGTTAGGTTGCTGTTCACCGCTATACCGATACCCTTTTGACTTTTACCTGATTTAGTAGTGATCAGGATAGCGCCGTTCGCAGCTCTTGAACCATAAAGCGCCGCCGCTGCCGGTCCTTTCAACACAGTCATTGAAGCAATGTCATCAGGATTGATTTCGCCGGCTGCGTTGCCATAGTCAACTTCGAGGTTACCTGACCCTGACGCACCATTTACATTATTGCTTATTGGAATTCCATCCACTACAAACAGCGGCTGGTTGGCATTGATATTCAAAGACGACTCGCCACGGATAGTGATCCTGGCAGAACCACCTACTCCAGCAGCCGCATTGGAAACCTGCACGCCTGCTACTTTGCCGGAGAGAGAATTAACCACGTTAGTCTCACGAGCTTCGGTAATGTCCTCGCCGTTTACCTGCTGCACCGAGTAGCCAAGCGCCTTCGTTTCTCTTTCAACGCCAAGTGCGGTTACAACCACCTCTGACAAACTTTTTACGTCGAGTTGCATGGCTACGTCGATCACCGACCGACTGCCAATGGCAACCTCTTGTGAGGTGTAACCTACAAATGAAAAAACTAAGGTTGGCTCCTGAGTAATCAGGTCGAGGCGATAGTCGCCGTTCACCCCTGTAATGGTTCCGTTGGAGGTACCCTTTTCTAATACGGTAAGCCCAATGAGCGGCTCCCCGGCTTCATCTTTCACAACACCACTTACAGTACGTGACTGTGCCAGTGCGTTGAAAGAAAAAGCCATCAACAAAAGCAGGGAAAGAAAAGCGCTCCCAAAAGCTTTTTGATAAGGTCTTTTTTCTGGTAATGGTTTTTTCATAGTTTTAAATGGTTAAGACGATTTTCGTTTTAGCACAAAGCCTCCACTCCCTTCCCTTTCGGGAAAGTCTTTGCGGACGTAGGAAGAGGTACTAGCCGGGAATGTTAGCGCATTTCCGGCTTATTTTTTTATCGGGATCTGGCAATCGAATTGCCTTCGTCGATACATCAAAGGTAGCAGGGTGATATTTACCTATATTAAACTAATATTTAATTCATTGTTAAATATTAGCTTCCGTTGTCATAATATTTACAAATAGTAAACAAATGGCGAAATTGATGGCTGAATAGAACGGGGAGTGGAATCGTTGGACCAAATTTCAGAAATGCAGCACAAAGTGCAATTCTCGCTGGTTATCAAATGTTGACCTCATCGTTATCTTTCCTTCATCCCCCACCGATTTATTGCTTTTAAAAATGGTGGGTGTTTTTTTGACCCTTCAACCGCCTGAATCATGACAGATAACATCATTGGGCAGCTCGGACGCAAGCTGAAGCAGACCCGCCTATCAAAAGCACTGAAGCTTTACGAAGTGGCCGCCGAAGCCCATGTGAGCAAGGGTTTGCTATCGAGGATTGAAAACGGCCGCACCATCCCATCGCTACCTGTCCTCATCTCAATAGTTCATGCCCTTAAGGAAGAAGTGGGGACATTCTTTCACGACATCTACAGAATGCAGGAAAAGCCTTATCTACTGCTGAAAAAAGATGAGTACAATGAATTTGAAAAAGAAGGCACCAAGGGCTTCAAGTACCACCATATTCTAACACGCACCATCTCCACTATCACGGTCGAGACCGTCCTACTCATCCTGGAGCCTGGGGCCGAAAGAGAAATGATCACTACAGATGCTTTTGAATTCAAATACATGATCAGTGGGTCTGCTCTTTATCATATTGGGAACGAGGCTGTGCTGCTGGAAGAGGGCAATAGCCTTTACTTCAACGGGAAGACTCCACACGCTCCATCCAATCCCTCAGCCATGCCATGCACAATGCTGGTGGTCTACTTCTTCTTTAATGATGAGCTAACATCATAGGGCACTTCGTAATAAACAGATAAAGGCAGCTTCATCATGTCTTCACTGCTGACTTTCATTTTAGAAGTTGTAACGAACTCAGAGAATGAAGGAGAAAAGTGCGGACGTAATTGTGGTGGGCGCTGGCATTGTAGGCCTGGCGATGGCTTATCACTCAGCCAAAAAAGGGAAGAAAGTTGTTGTTATTGAACGGTCGCAACAGGCCCAGGGAGCCAGTATCAGAAACTTCGGTCTGATCTGGCCTATTGGTCAACCAAAAGGGCCCCTCCTCGACAGGGCTTTGCGAAGCCGAAGCACCTGGCTGGAAGTAGCCGGGGAAGCAGGGATATGGCTCAATCAAAATGGTTCCCTACAGCTAGCCCATCATCAGGACGAATGGGATATCATCAATGAGTTTTACGATACGAACTCCAACGAAGGCTTCCAGATAGAGATAGTTGCCGCTGACAAAGCAAAGCAGCTAAGCCCGGGGATTAAAAGTAATGGGCTTAAGGGTGGGTTGCTCAGCTCAACAGAATGTACAGTCGATCCTAGAGAAGCCATTAGCAAATTGCCCGGCTACCTTGAAAAGAAATACGGGGTCAAAGTGCTGTTTGGAACTGCCGTTACCTCTATAGAAAAAGATCAGGTCATTGCGGCTGATATCACCTGGCGGGCGGAGAAAATATTCGTTTGTAGCGGCGCCGACTTTGAAACGCTCTTTCCGGAAACCTTCCAGCAAAGCGGCATTATCAAATGCAAACTGCAAATGATGCGCACAGGTGCTCAACCTCATGCCTGGAAAGTGGGGCCTTCGCTGTGCGCCGGGCTTACCCTGTTGCATTATAGCGCTTTCAAGGATTGTAAAGGCCTGCCTGCATTACAGTCCAGAGCTCAAACGGACATGCCCGACCTGATCAAGTGGGGCATCCATGTGTTGGTGTCACAAAACGGAAACGGGGAGCTGGTGCTGGGCGATTCACATGAATACGGCTTGTCCCTTTCGCCCTTCGACCGAGAAGAAATCAACGAGCTTATCATGTCTTATCTGGGCACCTTCTTCGAGGCGCCCGACATGGCCATCAATGAGAGATGGCATGGGATTTACCCTAAGCTGCAGGGCAAAACTGAATTCGTTGCCCGGGTGAGCGACCATACTACCATTGTTAATGGGCTGAGTGGAGCAGGCATGACATTGTCGTTTGGGTTAGCAGAGGAGCTTGCAAACGCCCTGTAGCCAATGAGACCCTCTACCAACGACCATTTGGAATCGAAAGTGACAACCTGGTTACAGTCGACCAATAAGGCAGCATTTTCCATTTTCTGTATACTGGCAGCATTCTGCACCTACTCCTGTATGTACGCCTTCCGAAAGCCGTTTGCGGTTGCCACCTTCGAAGGTGAAGCCTTCTGGGGAATTGACTATAAAATACTGTTGATTACGGCACAAGTGCTTGGATATACACTATCGAAGTTCATAGGCATACGGGTAATCTCGGAGATGAAAAACAACCGAAGATCCATTTTCATTCTTCTTTTGATTGTTTCCGCTGCACTGGCTCTCCTTGGCTTTGCCCTGGCTCCAGCTCCCTGGGGCATCCTCTTCCTCTTTCTTAACGGCCTTCCACTCGGCATGGTGTGGGGCTTGGTTTTCAGTTTCCTCGAAGGCAGGCAAACTACTGAGGTGCTCGGTGCGGGCCTTTCGGTAAGCTTTATCTTCTCTTCCGGTTTTGTAAAAACTGTCGGCAAGGTGGTAATGCTTAGCTGGGGCGTAAGTGAAGACTGGATGCCTTTTGTTACAGGCAGCCTCTTTTTGCTTCCGCTGCTCGGTTTTGTTTGGTTGCTTGATCGTATTCCAGAGCCAAGCCCCGAGGATGTGGCGATGAGAACCAAACGTGAGCCCATGAGTAAGAATCAGCGGCGCCAGTTTTTGGTGGACTTTGGTGGCGGTATGTTTCTACTCACGCTGGTTTACATACTGCTCACTGCCTTCCGTGATTTTCGTGACAACTTCTCCGCAGAAATATGGCAGGTGCTGGGCTACGGCGACAATGCCGAAATTTTTACACTAACAGAAATTCCAGTCTCCATAGCAGTGCTTGTGCTACTCGGTCTTATGATGGGGATCAAACAAAACTATAAGGCGTTAAATGCGAACTACCTGATCATTATAGGTGGTTTTGCGGTCAGCGGCATCAGCACACTGCTTTTCCAAAACCATCTGATTTCACCGCCTCTTTGGATGATTTTGGTGGGGTTCGGTCTCTACCTTGGCTATGTCCCTTTTAACAGCATCCTTTTTGACAGGCTCATCGCAGCTTTTAAGGTAACTGGAAATGTCGGGTTTCTTATTTACCTGGCCGATTCGTTCGGTTACCTGGGCAGCGTGGTTATTCTGTTCTACAAGAACTTCGGCTTCGCCAATTTGAGCTGGCTTGAGTTTTTCACACAGTCGATTTATGTAGTCTCCATTTCGGGAACCGTACTGATGGGAATTTGTATGGTCTATTTCAGAAGGAAATATGAGAGCAGGGATGGTGTTGCCGTTCTTTCAGTTAGATGAGGCCAAACGGGTCAGTTCAAGGCTTTCCTTACATCCGGTGTTGCCCGAAGAGCAATTTAGGTAGTTAATCATCATTACTATGTCGTAGCTGTCCCTCCAGCTTAGTCGGTGTGTGTCTGCAAAATTGTTCAAATCTTCAAACAGGCCTTGCTCTTTCATGTACTTTTTGAAACTACTAAGAGGCACTATGTTATTGTTGTGACAGAAAAAGAAGTCAAAACCAGCTACCTGTTCCCTTAGCATTTGATCCTTGATTGAACTGGCGGATGATGCTATATCATCGTACACAGGCTCAATGGATTTTTCTTTCCTCAGTAAGCCATAGTCGCCCTTGATGACAACTTCGTAGAAAACCGGCTGATTAAATCCCCTTTTATTGGCGATATAAGTGTAGAACTTTCTCCATACCTCAATATGGTCATCAAAAAAACTGAACTGAGATAGTTTGTTAGCGGGGAAAGTCTCAACTGCACCTTCTTTCTCTTCTCCCTTGAATGACACAGCATCCCACCTCGGGTGGTACTGGAGCAGTCCCACCTTCACTTCTCCTGACGTTAATACAACAACCCCCTGAGACCATTTCTGGTCTGCAAAAGAGTGTAAACAGGAAAATACTACAATAAATACTGTTGCCAGTATTTTCATTGGGTGTTAAATAAGCGTTAACTAAGTTAACATTAATTTAACACACCATTGTCATTTCCAATGTTAAGTTTTCAGGAGATGCCGGACTGCCATTTGCTCGAAATGGCTTAACGGAGGCATGGGCTTGTTTTCGAGTTTTGCTTCTTCGTCCCAGTGGCGGAGTGCAATGCTTGGCTCGAATAGTGGATCACTCTTAAAGGCAGCAGCCTCATCGGCGGTCATTCGACCGCCCTGATACTCAAGTGTTTTTTTGCTGGCCTCAGAAAGTTTGTTGTAATAAAACTCATCAGCGAAAGTGAGGTACCGCTTGGCCGCCACGTGGTTTTCTACCAGCTGGCAGATTTTTCGGGAAAAGCCCTTTTCTCTGAGGAACTTCGACCCAATCTCTTCGTGGCTTTTGACACCGTAAAGCCCCATTTTTTCAACCTGGCCATCCATTTCGCATATATGTCCGATGTCGTGAAAAAATGCGGCAAGAATGACCTCCTCATCGTAACCAGCCCTTTCTGCAAGCAAAGCAGCCTGCACCATGTGCTCAACCTGGGAAACCGGCTCGCCTATATAGTCTTCGTCGCCGTAAGTCCGATACAGATCAAAAATCTCTTTCGCTATTTGTTGGGCACTCATTTTTCAAGAATTATTTGTAAAACTTCAGGTAGACTGTCAGCGATATGCGTGTGTGGCTCCTTCTCCAAATCCTCTCTGCTATAGGCTCCGGTCGTTACTCCAATCACCAAACCGCAGCCTGCGGCTGTTCCCTCTCCCAGGTCGGATGCGGTATCACCTACTTTTGCAACGAAAGAAGCTTCTGTCACCTTGCTTAGCTTCATGGCTTTGAAAATCATATCAGGGTGGGGTCGGCCGCTCTCCACCTCATCGCTGGTCACGCTGCCATCCAACAGCTCCTGTTTCAACCAACCAAGTCGTTCGATCAACGCATCGGTCGTTTTCCGGTCAAACCCCGTGTCAACGTACACACTGATGCCTGATTCCTTCAGCGCTTTGAATACATCAGAGGCTCCGGCCATCTCCCGCACCGACGGATCTTCTTCATAAAAGCTAACCATATCCGAGACGAATGCTTCGTGGAGCTCGTCAATCATATCATCAGTTACTTTGATGCTTTCAGGCAAGTGGTACTCAAGAAGTTGTCGCAATGCTACCGGCTTTGGAATGCCCATCACCCTTGCGGCCTCCACCATGGTAATTGAAACACCCTGGCGCTGCAACGTTTTTCTTAGCACCTTTTGTACATCCTGATTGTCCTGAACAGTGGTGCCCGCCAGGTCAAAAACTACTAGCTGAATTGATCCCATCTTTTGCATTGATTCAAGCGTCAATTTTACAACTGAACACCCATTTCAAAGTAAGCTGGGGATTAAGATATGGTTAAGTTTTTCAATGAAGGCGGTATGGCACCTGAAGGCTATATACCTCCAGCAATCACCTGAAGCCAATCTTCTTCCTTAAAAGAATCATTGGCTACTCTCAGCAGGTCTTCCGAAGTGGCACTTCGAATTGAGGTCAGCAGCCTGTTGTAATACTCATAATCTAATCCAGCGAAGTGAATGGATCTGAATTTGTCCATCAGACTGAAGGAGGTGCTAATACTTGACAGAAAAGTGCCTATCATGTAGTTCTTCACTGTTTCAAGTTCTTCAAAGGGTATGGGCTCCGTCTTGAGCAGCTTCATCTCCTTCAGAATTTCGTCGATGGAAGCAATGGCCACTTCTCGCTTCACGTCGGTTCCAACCACCCAAAAAGCAGCATGTTGGAGATAAGAGAGCGAAGAATAAATACCGTAGGTATATCCTTTGTCCTCTCTGATGTTTTTCATCAACCTAGAGCCAAAGTACCCGCCAAAAACCTCGTTGAGAAGCATGAGATGGTAGTGGTCAGGATGATGTTTGTCATGAGCCATTTTCCCCAGCCGAAGCGAAGCCTGCACCGACTCATCCACTGGCAGTATTTCCCTCACTGCAGGGGCGGTAACTACCGGATAGTTTGGCAACGAAACAGCTCTTGAAGGGAAGTCACCAAAAAAGCCCTTTAGCTTCGAAAGCTCTTCGCCGGAAAGCTTGCCAGACACAAACACTTCTGCCCGGCTCAACAACCTGTTCTTGTGGTATTCCTTCAAATCAGCGGAGGTCACTTTTCCAACCTCTTCCTCCGAAAGCTCCTTACCGTAAGGGTGGTTCTGTCCGAAAAGAAGGTGTCTTAACCCCGACGATGCCAGCGCAGAAGTCTTTTGCTTGTTTACCCTTATCTGTTGTATCCGCACCTTTTTAAGGGTGTCAAGTTCCTTTTCCGGAAACGAGGCATCAGCAACGACGCTCAAAAAGAAGGGAACCACCTCCTGGAGGTACTTGGTCAGGGAATAAACTGTAAGGGTCACAAAGTCCATTCCCGAGGTTACTTCCCAATACGCTCCGTAGTAGTCAAGCCTATCCGCAATTTGCCGACCTGAGAGCTTCTCTGTTCCCTCAAGCAGCATTTTGGTTGTGAAATAGGAGACACCCTCCTTTTCCTCCAACCAACTGCCTGACTGGAGGACTATCTCTATTCTGCAAACTTCCTGGTCTCCCAGAACCAACTCATGAAATTGAATACCGTTACGAAGCGTACTGCTTGTAACATGCTTTAAATCGGTGCGGGTAGGAATATGAAATTCGGGCGCTGCGGTTCTGTCTAACATCAAAAACTTGGAGGATCAGGAGTCAGGAGTGGTGGAAGTGGGCGTTGCTTTGTCGAAATTAAACAGCAAGCTAAACCTAAGAGTTTCAGCCAGCGGATGATTTTGCACCTGAGGCACCAGATAGGCAAAGTCGATTCCGAATACCTGATAACGGAAGCCAATACCCATGGTGAAATACTTCCTGTCGCCCTTTTGTGGGGTTTCGTAGTGGTAGCCAGCCCGGGCAGCAAACACATCCTTGTACCAGTATTCCACTCCTATGGAAGAGATGATCTCATTTAGTTCCTCCGGAAAGCCGTCGGGTGCATCACCAAACGACCCAAACATGCCGCTCAACAGCGGGCGATAGGGGTCTTTACCACTTTTGATCTTGTACTTACTAGGGTCATTAGGATCGGCAATGAAGTTGCCATCACCATCAGTTTCATAAATCGGCGGAGAAGGAACCATCAGCTTATTGAAATCCAAAGCGACAGTGATGGTGTTAAAGGCATCCAAATCGGTCTTAAAAGCCGCTCCCAACCGCAAATTGATTGGAATGAAATCTTCGTTGTCGACACTGCTATATGTAAGCTTCTGTCCGATATTTGAAATGTGAGCACCTGCCGATATGTTGGAGTTGCGCCCGCTAAGCACCAGGTCCTTTGTGTAATAGGAGCCTACATCCACAGCCACACTCGTGCCTGCTTTGGCATCCGGCGATGAGGAAAAGCTTCCTGAGAGATTAGAATGAATAAAACGGCCTGTGACACCCAGCCCCAACTCTTCGCTCAGCTTCCTTGAATAGGTGGCATCTACAGCAAATTCTCTTGGATTGAAGGTATTAAGAGGTGCACCTGTATTGTCAGTCAACTGTATCTCGCCAAGATCAAAATACCGCATGCTTAACGCCACTGCCTGCACCCGGTCTATTTTTTTATAACCCGACAGGTACGACAACGACATGTCATTCACAATTTTGGCCAACCAGGGAGTGTAAGAAATGGCAAACCCCATGTCCTGTTCAATGAAGGCAAGCTTACCGTTGTTCCAGTGTACTGAGTTGGCGTCGGTGGAAGTGGCTACCCCAACATCACCCATGGCAGCCCCTCTCGCATCAGGCGCAAACCCGAGAAAAGGCACTGCTGTGGAAATAACCCGCCGACTTGTGTCCTGACCAGAAATAACTGCACCAGGCTGTGCATAGCTACAAAAGCTTAAAAAAATTAAGCCAAAAGCAACAAATACACCTGCATTCACGTGCCTTGAAGAATTCAGGGAAGGCTTTTCTATTGTATGTATCTTCAATGTATAAAAATCAATTGGTGAGTATTAGTTTGCCAAAAGCAATATTTTGATTTAAATCTTCTTCGTCAACTACAATCAGTCGGTAAATATAAATACCATTTTCGATTCTTCGGCCATTATAGTTCCTGTTCCACTCCGGGCTTTCGACAAAACCCCCTGAATTGTTGGCTTGCCACTCCATTTTGTCGACTACCGCTCCACGTTGATCCACCAACTCCATGCTTATGCTCAGCAAATGATCGCCCCTGTCGTGTTCCAGCCTAAAGGTAATGGATTCTGTGGCCGGGTTAGGAAAACTGAGAACGTTCTTTATCCTCACTTTAGTGTCTTCCGAAACTACAAAATCTATGATATTTTCAGCAACATTGGAAAAAGTATCAAAAGCTCTCACCTTGAGGCAATGCTTTCCTTTGGTTAGTGTTCCAAGAGGATAGAGGACTGTTCCACTGGTGAAATCGTCCAGATTTGAAACATAATAGTCGTTCAGGATAACTGGCTCCTGTTCGTCTATTTGATAAGTGATGTTCTGCCCTATAGCCTTCCCTGAAATATTAATTCCGCTCTCATCTGCCAATTTTACCATCAGCAATGGATTGGCATTTACCCTGTCGCCGGATCGAAATGAGTCGTCATTGATAAAAGCCTGTATGGCCGGACTTTTAGTGTCGGCGAAAGCTGGGGGCTTCGACCCGCCAAGGTAAAAGTCAATTGTAGCACCGTTCCCATCCAAAAGGCCGCTTTCGGGCTGGGCATACATAGTAATTTTTCCCCTTGTCTGCTGGTATGAAATATTTTTTGGCACAACAAATTCGTATGAAAACTCCCCTTGCGTGATTGACACCTTTCCTCTGTACACTACATTGTTCCATAGCTCATAATTCGTCGGCTGGCTTTCGTCGCCCAGGGTGGCAAACGTGGTCGGCTTGTCGTACATGTTGACCGTCAGCTTCCCATTATAATCGGTTACCTTCTGATCAAATCCATCCTCCACAATTCCTTTCACCACTACCTTGTTCATTGCCGACACGGTATCGGGCACGCCATCTATTGGCACGCCGTTCAGTTCGGTTATTTTTAGGTTGTAGGCTGGATAGTTGAGTCTCATAGATGGGTCGCCTAAGAGCGCAAAGTTGCGATTAACCGGCCCCCGGAGACTGTTATTCTTAGTCTCCCTGATAACGTCGCCCAGGCGTGGATACTCTCCATTTATTTTTGAGAATATGGAAAGATAAAAAGCCTGGTTCAGCACATAGTTGGTGTGAGCGTACACTGGCCGGGTGGTAGTAAGCAAAGCAATCGCTCCTCCCTGCGGATTGAGTAGCAACTCCTCAGCCCCGCTGGCAACTGTTGGGTCGTCGTACCTACCAAACTCACAGGTGGCGGTCACGAACAAAGCTAATCTTGAGCCGTTCTTCCATTTGACCAGCGAATCGTAGACAACTATTCTCTCATCTGTCAGCACCGTTGCATTGCCATGGCCACTGTAGTTGATGATAAAGGCCCCGTTGTCCACGGCCTGTCTGATAGCTTCGTAAGTCTCCGGGGAGCGGGGTTTGCTTTCTATCAATACCTGCTTAAAGGCATCGAGGTAAATCTTTTTTATGTTGAACTGAACATAGGCAGTGTCCACATAGTCCGCCAGCCGGTCGGCATCCCGAAGATGGATATTGAAGTCGCCATCGTCTGCCACAAAGTAGAGGTCATTCCGCCAGCTGCCTACCCCGGCGGGATCGGTACTATAGCCAATAATTTTATCAACCACCTCCGCAGCCTGCTTCGCCGTCCACACTGGCAGCCTCCCCACTCCTATATCGGCTATATGGTCTCCGCTGGTTTGCTCAACCCATTCACCCTCATGGTCGTCCAGAAATGCAAAGTAGTCGTCAGAAGAAAAGCTCAGAATCTGATCCAGCGATTCCCTGGATTCGTACACAGGCACAAAGTTGTGATTTTCAGTTCTTGCTTTGTAGTCAAAAGAAGCGTCTCCAAAAAGCAATAGGTACTTCAGCTTTCCCGGCACCGCATCATACAAGTACTTCATATAGTCCCTGATGGCTGAAATATCCTGCATGCCCGATGAAAACTCATTGTACACTTGCTGGACAGTAACAACCCTCACATCCAACCCACCATTCGACCGCCGGAAGTTGGCCAGCCGATTCGCCTCCGACAAAAAGTTCTTGTGTGCGACAATTACCAGATCCGGAACCTGCCCGTTTTTCAACTCCTGGTTCAATAGCTTTTTGGCAGAAGCCGGTGATTTCAACGAGGCCGGATCAACTGCTATGAACTCAAGCTGGTTAGTTTGATCAACCGTAAAGCTGGCCACACCATTCTCCTTGCTGAACTGCTGATTGATTGGCTGGGTAGGCTCGGTCACATCCCAAATTCTGTCCACCGCCGCAGCATTGCCAAGGCTATAAGAAGCAGTGCCCTGAGCGTCTTTATTTCTGAATATCAGCCCACCCTGGCGGTAATTGAGCTTCTTTTTCCCCTGCAAAAAGAAGTAGTCGAGGTAGCCCAGCGACGTCTTCCCAAAAAAACGATTGTAAGTATATTCAACTGAGGTGTTCTCCGCCGAACCAATAGCAGAAGCAGATAGCCGGATTGTATCAACCCTCTGAACCCCCAATGGGTCATAGTCGCCTTCGCCCCTGGCGCCAACAGCCTGATTGAAAATGGCATTTCCGTTTACCCTGATATCGAAAGAGCTGGCTCCAAAACTTTGCGTGACAACTGAGGAGATCATCGTTACCTCAGTGCCTGCCAGGTAAGCGCCTTTTCCTCCCTCAAAGGTTAAGGTGGCGTTGCCCGATGAACTAAAAATCTCACCCTGCCAATGCCTGCCCGACTTCCCAAGTTTATTGATGTCAACCTCATGAGCAAACAGGTCGTCGTAGGCTTCGATTTTCACTCCCGGGGACCCAAGCGACTCCCGGGTGAGCATTCTCTTTCCTTCCGCACCATCAATCCTGAGAAAGTAGTAGGTGGTGTCCGAATATAGATTTCTTTCGTATCGAAAACAGCTACATCCAGTTTCAAAAGAGTATTCATGGGGAGAGTTGCCATAAAACAGCAGGTAGTCAGAGGCATCGAAACGCCCGTCCTCCTCCCCTATGATCTGAACGCTGTTTTCAATCAAGTCAAACGGCCTGAGAGTAGCATTCTTTTGGGGGAGCATACCGCCGCCGCCGTTGCCGTACATCGCCAGTTTCCCCGGGTCAATCGCCAACACATCAACACCTGCCTTTTGAAGGAAGTCACGGTCGATTTTATAGACTCCTTTCTCCGTCACACCAATCTTAAGCCACTGCCCCTCGCTTAGCACACTTTGCCCAAAGCCTGCACGGCAGGCAAGGAAAGTAATCAGTGAGGCAATAAGGATGATCGGTTTTTTCATTGAGCGTTTAGGCCATGGAGAAACGCTGGCTTAGCAAAATTATTCTTCAAAAATAAAAGCATTCAGCTAAGAAATTAGCTTGCAGACGACTTAGTTTGAAATAAATGACTCAGGATGGATGTTAGAACATACAGCAAAATGGCCAGCGGAAGTAGCGTATAGCCACCAATAACAATCACCAGCATGGCCATTAGAATGACAAGGTATTTCGGTTGATTCCCTGCCCAGCCAAAACTTTTGAACTTGAGCGCTATCATCTCAAAAGGTGATACCAGCAACCAGGAAAAAAGCAGGGTCAAGCCAACGAGCACATATGTATTAACAACGATTGGGAAAGCGCCAGCCGTCCAAACCAGGCAAGTGAAAAAAAGCGCATTTGCCGGCGTGGGCACTCCTATGAACTTGTCCGACTGCCTAGTATCTATATTGAATTGAGCCAGCCTAAAGGCCGAAAAAACGGCAATTAAGAATGCGATGTAGGGGAGAAACTCGTTGGTCTGACTTGTTTCAAGCAGTTGGTAAACAGTGACGGCGGGCAACACACCAAAACTTACCATATCAGCCAGTGAATCCAGCTCCTTGCCAATAGCACTCGACACTTTTAGTGCTCTTGCGGCAAAACCGTCGAAAAAATCAAACACCGCCGCCATTACCACGGCAACAGGTGCCATTTCCACTTTACCTGACAGCACGATCACAATGCCTATACAGCCGCAAACCAGGTTGCCGGCAGTGAGAATATTAGGTACCTGGGCTTTTATCTTCATCTTTTCAAGCCACAAAAAGGGTTATAAACTTTCTCATATCCGATAGTGGTCGTTTCACCGTGGCCGGGAAAAACCTCCACATCGTCACTCAAGGTAAATAACTTTTCATGAATGCTTTTGATGAGCGTATTATGGTCGCCTCCGGGAAGATCGGTTCTTCCTATGCTCTGACGAAAAAGTACGTCCCCTCCCATGAGCTGCTTGGTATTGGCGTGGTAAAATGCCACATGACCAGGGGCATGGCCAGGCACAAAAAGAACATCCAGGCTAGTCGAACCAAATTCCACAACATCGCCTTCATCAATATAGTGGTCGATTTCACTTTCCTCGTAGCCAGCAAACCCATAATTGGAAGCATACGCCTTTACGGCCCTGAGCACAGGCTCGTCATTTTTGTGGGCATACAGCTCAATGCCAAAATTCCTTTTACAATAAGCATTGCCCAACACGTGGTCAATATGGCAATGGGTGTTGAGTAGCTTAACTGGTCTTAGTCCATTAGAAGCAATAAAATCGGTCAGCTCGAGTTTTTCAGATGTGTCGAAGCAACCCGGATCGATGATTACACATTCCTTTGTCTCGTCGTGTAACACATAAGTGTTTTCCTGAAACGGGTTGAAGGCAAAGGCTTTTATTTTGAGCATGCGAGGTTTGCTTTAGGAGGCAAATTTGTAGGTTTGAGGCTCAAAATACAAAATTGATGGAAGTTGATTTTCTTATTATTGGCCAGGGACTGGCCGGCACCACGCTGGCATTTGAACTGCTGGACAAGGGTAAGAAAGTAATGGTGATGGCAGACTCAAAGCAGCCATGTGCTTCCAAAGTGGCAGCGGGACTTTACAATCCCATAACAGGCAACAGGCTGGTAAAAACATGGAAAGCAGATTCACTTTTTGAAATCGTCGAGCCCTATTATCAAAGCCTGGAGTCGATGCTCGACGCAAAGTTTGTTCACCCAATCGGTATCTACAGGCCTTTTACCTCCATCGATGAGCAAAATGACTGGATGGCCAAGTCAGCCGATCCACAGTTCTCAGCCTACGTTGCCAAAGTGACCAGCCATCCTCACGACTCTCATTTGTTTCACGATCCATACGGCGGGGTTCATCTCAGGAAGGCTGGATTCATCGATACCACAATATTTTTGGAGGCTTCAAAAAAATACCTGGAAGCTAAAGGGTGTTTTACCGAAGAAATGTTTCATGAAGACAACCTTTCTATTGCAAACACTAGTATAAGTTATAAAGGCCTGAAGGCAAACAATTTGGTTTTGGCGCAGGGAATTGGGGCGCAACGTAGAAATTTGTTCTCATGGCTGCCACTACATGAGCTAAAGGGGGAAATTCTCGAGGTAAGCACCTCCTTTGAGGGCAACACCATTTTTAACCGGGGTTGTTTCATGCTACCGGCAGGTAATAAACGTTGGAGAGTGGGGTCGACTTACAATTGGCGGCAACCGGATTATTTGCCGACTGAACAAGGAAAAAAGGAGATATTGGAAAAGTTGAACCACTTATACAAAGGGAGCGTTGAAATAACCAATCACATGGTGGGGATAAGACCCTCTACCAAAGACAGGCGTCCTTTTTTAGGAAAACATCCTGCTTATGAAAACATTCATATTTTCAATGGGTTAGGAACAAAAGGCGTATCTTTAAGTCCCTTTTTTGCCAGGGAAATGGCAGACTATCTTGTCGGTCAAAAACCATTGTGCAAGGAAGTCAGTATTGAAAGATATTTTTCTTTATATTTTGAGAGAAATGTAGGATGATGAACAGGCAACTGGAGCGCTATTGGAAAATTGGCTTATTAATTGGCTTTATTCTTTTTTGTTCTGATCTCTCAGCCCAGAATATTTCGGGTGGATTCGGGAAAAACAGGGTTCAGTACAAAAACTTTGAGTGGTTTTTTTACAGCGCCGAAAATTTTGATATTTATTTCTACCAGGGTGGTGAAGACTACGCCAAAGCGGCTGCGGAGTTTCTCGAAGTTGAGTTCGACAAGCTTACCGACATTCTTGGCTATGCCCCGTATGCTAAAACAAAAATTTTCCTCTACAATTCAGTAGCCGACCTTCAGCAAAGCAATATTGGCGTCAACGATGAGACGTTTGCCGTAGGCGGAAAAACCAATTTCATAAAACTACAAGTAGAAGTTGCTTACCCTGGCACCATGCTGGGCTTTAAAGAAGAACTGCTGCATCAGATTTCCCGCATGCTCATCAAAGACATGATGTTTGGCGGAAGCCTCACGGACATGTTCCAAAACACCTATCTGCTTAGCTTACCCGAGTGGTTTATCGAAGGTGCCGCCATGTATGTGACCAATGGCTGGTCCATCGAAATGGATGACTTCATGCGTGACTTCCAACAGAAAAACGGGCGATTCAAGAAGCTGAACAAGTACTCTTACGACCAGGCAGGCCTCATTGGGCAGTCGATTTGGAACTACATAGTAGTAAAATACGGCCGAAGCAATATCTCCAACATCCTGAACCTCACCAGAATCATTCGGAACGAGGAAAACAGTATCGCCAGCACGTTGGGCGTGCCCTTCAAAACCTTTCTCTCCGACTGGCAGAATTATTACCTGAATGCTAACACAACCATTGAAGGTGAGTACCGGTCACCTGAAGAAGACAGTTTTATCACTCACCGCAAAAAAGACAAAGACTTTACCACCGTTTCAATCAGCCCCGACGGCAAGCACCTGTCCTATGTAATCAACGACAACGGTAAATACCGGGTTTTTGTGAAGAATTTGGAAACCGGAAAATCCACAAGAGTAATGACCGGTGGCTACCGAATGATTAATCAGGATGTAGATTTGAAAGTGCCAATGCTCAACTGGGTGGACAATGTGACCCTGGGAATTGTGGATGTCAAGTACGGCCTTTATGAGTACGTGCAGTACGATATTCTAGGCAAATCATTGATCAGAAGGCCGCTGGAGAGGTTTTCGCAGGTGCACAATATTGCCTTCAATAGCAACGGCAAGCTGGCTGTCATCAGTGGCGACATCAACGGCCAAAACGATCTCTACCTGGTGTCGCTAACCAGAAACGCCCTAAGGCGCCTTACCAACGACGTGTGGGACGACATTACGCCGAGCTTTCTGCCTGGTACCGATGCCATTGTGTTCAGCAGCAACCGACCAACAGATTCTCTGAAGTCGGCATCTAAAACTTTAAAAGACCTTCCAAGCCACTACAACCTGTTCCTGTACGACCTTGACACTACCAAAAATGTGGTGGTGAGGCTAACGAACAACATTAGCAGCAACTACCTTCCCAAGCCGCTTGATACTTACAACATCCTGTACCTAAGCGACCAAAAGGGAATTATTAACCTTTACAGATACAACAGGGAAGACAGCATTTACAGCCAGGTATCAAACTTCAATACAAGCATCAAGTCGTACGATGTTGATCCGGCGAGCAAGACTTTGACGGCCATTATGCTGAACGATGGCGTAGACAAAATTTACAAGACTGAGGGCTTCGACTACCGAACCCCGACCTTTACCCGACAAACATTACGGCAAGACGTTCAACAGGCTCGCTTTTTAACGCAGCGGCTAGGAGAACGGAAGGCAGCTCAGCAACAAATAGTGGATAGCGTAAAGACTGAAAAAGCGGAACAAATCCAAAAAGAGGCTGAGAAAAAAAGCGTTTTGAATGACCCAGCTCTGGCCGGAAGGTCAGACCTCATTGATACTGAAAATTACCAATTCGACAATGATGTGATTAAGCAAAGGAGTGAGTCGAGCTCCTTCCTTTCCAACTTCAGGGGCGTGGAGAGAAAAAGCAAAATATTGGGCCCGATTCCTTACGAGCCACGATTTAGCGCCAACAACGTAACAACCTCATTTGTCATTGATCCATTGCGAAAGTTTGGCATGCTACTCGAAACCCGCATGAATGACATGACCGAGGATCATCATTTCTATGGCGGAGCACTGGCCATTGCCAACCTGAGGCAAGGCGATATTTTTGGCGAGTACCAGTTCCTGAAATACAGAGTCGATTTTAAGATGCGCTATGACAGAAAAGTTATTCGCAGAGAATCCAATGGAAATAA
The DNA here is from genome assembly GCF_963974565.1 of uncultured Imperialibacter sp. Lineage (NCBI taxonomy): Bacteria > Pseudomonadati > Bacteroidota > Cytophagia > Cytophagales > Flammeovirgaceae > Imperialibacter > uncultured Imperialibacter sp. The sequence continues at coordinate 128,374 of NZ_CAXBCJ010000012.1, forward strand.
TCAACTGGAAGCCGCCAACCAAAAATATGTACTTAACACATACACGGTTGGTGCAAGTCTGCCACTGAGCGTATATACACGGATAGCGTTTCAACCCTTCTTTTCTACCACAAGATTTCTGGAGCTGGACTACCGGACGCTGAGCACCTCTCCACCGAGCTTCCCCACCGACATAAGTACATCTTATGCCGGCTTCAAGTCGGAAATAGTGTTTGATAACACGATTTCGCATGGCACAAATATCATTGAGGGGACAAGAGCAAAAGTTGCATTTAACCTCTCGCAAAACCTGGGCTCTACGGCGCAAAGTTTCAACAACATTGAGGTAGATGTAAGGCACTACCAGAAGATTTACCGGGAGCTGATCTTTGCTACCCGCTTCATGTATGGAAGATTTTTTGGCAACGATGCCAAAACATACGTTTTGGGCGGTATGGACAACTGGCTTTTCAACAGGACCGACACCACCGGTCAGCGTGACCCTATACTACCCATGTATGGAGTAGACAATAGCGACATTCTCTTTTTACGCTACGTCACTAACTTGAGAGGTTTTAATTATAACAAACTAAATGGGAACAATGTATTGCTGTTCAACGCAGAGCTTAGATTCCCCGTCGTACGGTTTTTCCACCGAGGTCCTATTTCATCTAACTTTCTCAGAAACCTTCAATTTACTTCTTTCTACGACCTTGGCTCAGCCTGGACCGGTGCCTCTCCCTTTAACGAAGACAATAACGTAAACACTATTACGTACAAGGTTCCCGGATCTCCATTCCAGGCAGTCATCCGTAATTCGAAATCAGCATGGCTGGCCAGCTACGGATTTGGTGTGAGAACCTACCTGCTGGGGTACTACATTAAGCTTGATATGGCTTACCCTATTGAAGACTACGAAGTTCAGAGGAAGAGATTTTACCTTACACTCGGATTCGACTTTTAAAAAGCTAAAAGCTTACCATTTTAGATAATTGTCATAAATTTCGGGATGATAAAATCCATGACCGGGTACGGAAGTGCCTCCTTTGAAAACAGCGAGTGTAAGCTATCCATCGAAGTAAAAACACTTAATTCTAAATTTCTGGATTTATCGCTAAAGCTTCCAAAGGCTATTCAGGAGTACGAAATGGAGGTGAAGACTTTAATTTCAGAAATCCTCATCAGAGGGAAAGTCAACATCAACTTTGATTACGAAGAGAACAAAAAGGAAGAGGTTCGTTACTCTGTAAACAGTGTTTTCTTCGAACAATACTTCCAGCAGTTAAAGAGCATTTCAGCAAATCTGGTTGTTTCTGATGAGTCACTTTTCAGGCAAACTATGCAGATGCCTGAGGTATTGCAGCAAAAGGAAGATACAGAAGATGCAAGGATTTCATTGGAAGAAGTTCTTCAAACAATGAGAAAGGCCCTTGAGGCCTGCGATAAATTCAGGGACAGAGAGGGTGAAGTGCTCTATGGCAACTTCGTATCGTACATCGGCGTCATCCGTCACAACCTTGCCGAAGTAGCTAAAAGAGACCCTGAACGAATCAAGGGGATCAAGGAAAGAATTGAAAAGAACCTCATTGACGTGGTAGGCAAGGAAAAGGTGGACCAAAATCGCTTCGAGCAGGAATTGATCTACTACATAGAAAAGCTCGATATAGCCGAGGAAAAAGTCAGGCTGGAGAGTCACCTCAACTTTTTTATTGAAGCACTTGGCAGCCCAGATTCGAACGGTAAAAAGCTGGCCTTCATTTCACAGGAGATCGGCAGAGAGATAAATACTATCGGTTCCAAAGCCAACGATGCCATCGTGCAACGGCTTGTAATAGAAATGAAAGAAGAGCTGGAGAAAATCAAAGAACAGCTTCTTAATATTCTCTAGCTCTCTTTCGGGTTTTACTGCCCGAGACTAAAAAAGATGGGTATAGTCATCCGAACCTTCACGGGCAAGCCACGCTGCTTTCCAGGGTTCCAGGGTGGCGCCCCGGAAAGCACCCGAACTGCCTCTTCATCGCAGCCACCGCCAATACCTTTAGCCACCTCAATATTGCTGATCGACCCGTCTTTCTCCACAACAAATTGGAGGTAAACCCGACCTGAAATGTTCATTTTTCTGGCATTCTGGGGATAAACCAGGTTTTCTCCCAAATACTTGTAAAACGCCTGCATGCCACCTTTTGGCTCGGGCTTGTTTTCCACAATGACAAATATTTCCTCGGCCTCCTCTTCGGGCAGCTCATCCATCACCGCTGGCAGAGGATCAGTGATCCGCATGTCCTGGGTGATCTCCACATCAAGGTCGAGATCAATATCCTCAAGCTCAATTTCATCGCTGATCTCAGTGATAACTACCGGCTGGTTTTGTAGCGGAGGAGGTGGGGGAGGTTGGTCAGTTGGTGGAATTTCTATCAAATCCTCAAATTCATCTCCCGTAAGACCGGACAACTCAATTTGGTCGCCTGAGTCATAGAATTTCCATTCAAATGCTACTATAACAAGCAATAGCGAAATAGCGAGCCCCAGCACAAAGAAAAGATTGCTCAAATCGTGGTCTCTTAATGCCTTACTCCTTTTGTGGTCCAGTAGCTCACCAATCAGGTTTGCCTGCTTCTGCTTCCTGATAAGGGCATCTGCCTTGGGCGATCTGAGAAAATAGTTTTCGGGGGTATCTACCGTGCCTCGAATGTTGCTGCTTGAATCACGGCTTTCTGCGGGTATGGGTTGTGAAATTTTCATGGCTTTGGGTATTAAATTGATTGGCCATCCGCCAAACTTCAATACCAAAGTCCTCCATTTTCAGCTAAATAGATATGATCTACAAGAGCCCTGTCCTCTGATTTTAGTCATAAAAAAAGCCCCAATATTGGGGCTTTCCTTCTATAACTTATGTCCTCAATTATCCAAGCTTGAAGGTAATAGGAAGAATCATTCTTACTTTCACGGGGCGTCCACGCTGCTTACCAGGTTTCCACTTAGCCGCTTCCTGAATCACCCTTACGGCTTCTTCATCGCAACCAGCTCCAATACCTTTTATTGCCTGAACTTCAGTGATAGATCCATCTTTGTCAACAACAAACTGAACAAACACTTTACCCTCAACACCCATTCTTCTTGCCTGGTTGGGGTATTTCATGTTCTTTCCAACGTAGGCGTAGAATGCTGCCATACCACCGTTAGGCTCTGGCTGGTCTTCCACAATCGTGAATATTTCGTCAGCAACCTCTTCTTCAGGTGCCTCTTCGAACACCACGTCTTCTATCACTGTGTTTTCAGTGATTTCAACGTCAAGGTTTACCTCAATTTCCTCTTCGATTTCCTCCTCATCAGGCACCTCGATAATCTCAGGCTGCTGAATCACCGGTGGTGGTGGTGGTGGCTGCTCGGTTGGAGGTATCTCCATTAAGTCTTCAAAGTTATCATCCACCTGACCAAGGTCAACCAAGTTACCATCGTCATAAAACTTCCACTCGAAAGCGGTAATGACAAGAAGTAAACTCACAGCCAGGCCTATGTTGAAAAACAGTCCGGTCTTTCTCTCAAGATCTGCTTTCTCGCTCTTTTTGGCCTCCATTGAAAATCAATTTAGTAGTTAGTTAATCTTTTCGTAGTAATTTCAAATGTAACGATTAAGAAATTTAATTCAAATTAGATTTCTTTCGCCGCACAAAATTTACTGCCAGCAAAGCAGTCACCGAGCCCAAAACATCCGCAAGCAAGTCAAGCCATTCTGAACTCCTGTATGGCATGAAGCTTTGAGCAACCTCAATCAGTATTCCTAAAACTAAGGAATTAGTTGCAACAATCCAAAATCTTACTGGCTTTTCATTTATCAACAATATCTCCGGCACAACAAGTTCCGGAAAATAAAACAGGGACCAAACAAAGAACAGACCAAAATGGCCAACCTTATCAACCCCTGGGTATTTAAGAAACTCAAACCACCCACTGCCGCCGCCCTGGCTTAAGGTCAGGTAGAGGATCAAAGCCACCCATATATACTTAAGGCTTTGAAAAATTTTTAACACCTTACTGCCCGATAAGCTCTTTATAAGCAGCCGCTGACAAAAGCTCTTTTTTCTCCGAAATATTCGACACTTTTACTTTGATCATCCAGCCCTCGCCATACGGATCGCTGTTTACAAGCTCTGGCTGCGCTTCCAGTGCCGCATTTACTTCGGTCACTTCTCCACTCAATGGCATAAACAGGTCAGAAACAGTTTTTACAGCCTCAACGGTGCCAAATACTTCAGCAATGGCAACCTCTTCTCCTTCTTTCTCTATTTCGACGTACACGATATCACCAAGTTCGCTTTGAGCAAAATCAGTCACGCCAACAGTGGCTATATCTCCGTCAACTTTAACCCACTCGTGGTCTTTGGTATAAAGTAAATTCTCGGGAATGTTCATGGATATCTCTTTTATTTTAAAGTGAGCAAAAGTACACTCTTCTGTTTTAAGTGAAAAATTATTGCGCCAAACTAAATCTGAGCTGCACGCCGAAAGCAGTTGTCACTCTCTTAAAGGAGCTCGAAATCCTCGGCTGGTTAAGGTTTCGTTCAAAATAGAACTGAAGATTGAGTTGGTCATTGAGCATATAGCTCACGGTTGGCCGTACCTGATAGTTGATATTTCCCGCCGTTATGGTCGGCTCATCGTCAATTTTTCTTTGTAATGTCTTTGTATCTCTGACGGTCACTGCCACCCTGAAAGTAATATCGTTTTTAAGGGTCACTGTCCTTCCCTGTACCTTAAACGGCAATTCGTAGTCCGACTTCGTGACTCCATAATCCAGTGTCACATCGTTGCTTTTGAGCTCCGTCACCTGGCTGTTGGAGAGGTTGAGTGCTAGGTTCCGCTCTTTCTTGTACTCTATCCTGGCCGTTACCCTCGATTTAGTTCTTAAGTTAATCCCCAAAAAGGGGGCAAACCGCTCGGACACCAACACCTGGCCCAGCACATATATAGGAATCAGCCCATTCTCCCCGTTCAGAGAGGCCATCGGATAATTCTCTATCTGATTAGTAAGGTCAAAATTATCGGCATTAAGTGGTGATAGCGAATCAGTGTAAGCCAGTGTGTTGCTGAAGTTGTTGATACTCAAACTTGAGGTGTAGGCATGGGTAAGGTTAATGGATGAAAACACCTGTGCAAGCTTCGGTATCCGTGACAGCCCGGCGTAGTCCACCCGCCAGTTAGGTATCGGAATCCTCGGGAAGGGCGACAATGAGGCATCGTTGGCAGAATGACCGGTATAGGCAGCTAAAAACGCAGGAATCAATACATCCTGGGAATTGAGGGCATACTCTCCGGCACTGTTTGAAGCGTCGAGTCTGCTTTTTATAATGCTCCTATTGTTTTCGAACTGCTTGAAAACAGACGAGATATTGGCGGTGTCATCTTTAATAAAAGCTGTGTTGATCGTTAAAATAGAAATATTGTAGCTACCCGATCGGGATGGTGTCAGCGAACGGAAGCTCTCCAATTCATCGTCGTATCGGTATATTTCCTGAAAATTACCCGTCACAGTCTTCTTTGCGTCAAGCTGAATTTTTAGGTCCGTGAATGGCTCAATATTAGCTCTTAGCTGCAAATCTGTGGTGTTGTTCTGAGTAAAAGGTGCCGAAAGAGACGTGCTTTTGGCAATCCAGCCGTTTTCTGCGGCCCTGTACCTGATGGTGGGATCCTGGCTACCGAAAATGAAGTCAGTGCCAGGCGCATTAAAGCCACTGTCCAGGCCAAATAAGTAAGCCCTTGGCCTGAAGCCTGGCAGCATGGTGCCTTCCCTTATGCTGTACGTACCGTTGATTGACCTGACCGACATCAAGAGCCTCAACAGCCCTTTAAAGGCTTTATTTTCAGATTTCTTTGCCTCAGTAGTGTCAACTTTTGTCCTTGGACCTTTGGGAGCAGGGCCTGTCGGTCGTCGTCTTGGTGGAGCATTTATCGTCTTGAAATACGGGACTTTATTATATAAGCCTACCAGGTCAACCTTTCCATTCAGAGCCCTTTCCCTTGTATTTTGGATGAGGTTACCCAGCGTATCGGCTTGAGTGACAGAACCGGCCGTCCATGTGTAGCCAACAGCATAACGCAAATCGGCGCTTACCCAGTCGGTGACGGGAAACTTGTCGAAGGGCAGCCTGTAGTTGGCACTGGCATTCTGGTCAAAATTCTTCATCCGGCCAAGGTTCTTCAAATTGGTCCAAATGGAATCCTTCGCAGCCTGTGTGCTTATATCACCCTCGGGCTCATCAATAATGGCCCTTGCTCTGGCATTATAGTCGAGCGTAAGACTTTTGAAAACACTCCATCGAACACTATATGATCTGTTGAAGGTGAAGTATTTTTCATAAAATGGATCGAGGCCTACCGTGGTTAGGTTGGCATTTCTTAGCTGCGTTCTGGCAAACCGTCTGTCTAAATCACCCCTGATGGAAATATTGTTAGGCAGCGGTGATACGTTAATGTCTTTTATGAATTTTAGGTAGGGGCTTTTCAAGCCCTCCGAGTCCTTGAACGGCTCCAGCACCAGCCCCTGAGTCGAGTAGTTGTAGCCAACGCCTCCCCTATAGTTCTTCAATAAATAACTCTCCGTATTCACATTACTGCTCGTCACGTCGCTATAGGAGTAATTGACAGAGAAATTTTCTATGTCGTAAAAGTCCTGCCTGGCGTCGGGGTTTACCCTCTCCTTTCTCACATTTGTAAAATTCAAGCTTCGTCGTGTAGCTTGCTCCACCACTATTTGCCTGTAATTGTCCTGCCCTTCCTGGGTGTCAATGCTAAGAAGTGAGGCTTCCAGAGGAATGTCCGGATCGAGCGGATCCCATTTGGGTGTGGCCACGGTGTTTTCGTAACTGGCAAACATAGGGATTTTGATGCCTGTGTTGCCCGGCAGCAACTTATCCACGTTCACATTGGCTGAAACATCGTAGCTGATGGTTTCTTCCCTTGTTCTTTCCGAAATCCGCTGCTGGATGCCTCCAAAGCCTACGGTCGTGATTCTGGCTGAACCTGAGACGGTGGCAAAATCAGCTAGCTGCGCATTTAGCCTGGTATTGGCTGCCCAGCCTTTGGTATTATCAAAATCGGTTACCCGCAACTCGTTGGCCCAAATACAGACAGATTTAGGCTGCTGGTCGGGCGACTCCGGGTTTTTCACACCAATCATCATGGTAAGCACAGAACTCATATCTGGTCTTCCTACAATGGTCACTTTGTAGTTCCCAACCTGCTCGGTATAGGGCAGTTCCACGTTGAATTTCGAACGGTTTCGGGCCGATTTAACAGCATAAAGCTGGTTAAATTCAATATCTATTTCATTTTCGGCTGGCCAAACAAGTCGTTGTAGTGCTTCACCCGAAGAGCCTTCTACATTAGAAGGAGTTACCTTCAAGGGCACCTCAATCTCATAGTAATTCTGGTCAAAATCCGTTCCGAACCTAATGAAGCCTGAAACATCATCATCGTTCAGCCCATCTCCTTCGGCGTGCAGGAACATTTTGATTTTACCGTAGTTGATCAGGTCAAAATTGACGTTCTTGAATATAGCCCTGGCGTCCCTGTCCTCAAGGTTATCAACGCAAACTTGAATTGATTGCTCATTATTTTGGCGCTGTATAACGGTGGTGTTGTCTCGGTCACGATTGATTCCCGGAGGTAAAGTGTAAGGCGACTTTCCCTCGCTGGCTTTGCTATTTTCCTCGATGCTTACCACCGAAATGGTAAAATCCGAAGTGTACTGCTCGGGAACTTCGTTGTAGCTTCTGTCATACAGGCTCTCAGTGAACTTCCGCCACTGGCTTCCCACCAGTTGAAATTTGGACATTCTCAATACGACGGGTTGCCTCCAGCCCGTCAAATACATCCTCATGTATTTAATACTTTTAAACCCCGAGATATCGCCCTGAATTCTACTGGGGTTTCGAACAGGGATTCTGAAAAGATACCAGGTACGTTCGCCGCCTTCACCACCCACTACCCGGTCAACTATATATCCTTTACCTACTTCAAGCTGTCCTTTTTTTAGTGGGATTTTGTATTCGTAATACTCCTCCAACTCGTTGATAGTGTTGTCTTTGTTCAAGTCCTCGTTCTCAGGCAGGGCGCTGCCCAATGGTGTGAAGTTCTCTCCGCTGGCAGTTTGGACGGGGGTGTTGCCATCCATGCCATTGTAGTTTTTGTAGCGTTCCAGGATCTTTGCGTCCCGGGCATCCTGCTCGGCTCCTAAGTAGTACTCAAAATTATCACCAGAGGGGTCTTCAAGGATCTTGTTTCTTGCGGTACCTGAAACTTGTAGTTTGCTCACGAAGCGGTCGTTAAAAAAACTGGCTTCTTCACTATTTTTAAGACCATCGAGACCAACATCCTGATTAGGTCTTGCAGAAGCACGATTGTCAAAATAGTCGGTGAGGTACTGCTGCTGCGTTACTCTTCCCCACTCAGTTGTTGTCAATTTTTCCGTCCCGCCATCGGCAGGCATTCCATTTTCAAACCCATGGAGTCCATCTTTGATTATATCTTCCGAGATGCTACCCAGGTTGAAGATCAGTTCGCCACCGGTAGTATTAGGCTGGTTAAACAACCCGTCGAGTACCCTGCCACGTCCGTCATTGTCGTCGATAAATGGATCCAGCATCCAGAATTCGATGTATTCGACGTTTGTCTTGTCAAAGTCTACGTCAGAGGTAATTGCCCTGGTAATACCTCCCCAGTTTGATTCGGGATTTTTAAGTAAGCCATCGGTGTCCAGGTCGGGGTTGTAATTGTATTGTCCTCTTTCTGAGGGGAAATAGGCGATGTCAAATATCGGTTCGTTGGTGTTAACTATATTCCGGCTTCTCTGAGAGTAGATTTCCTGAGGGATAATGCCAGCGACGTAGTGGTTGTCCTTGTCCTTCTCCGTAATGTTAGGGGGAGAGTTCGGCCCTCCGTTTCGATAAAAAACGTTATCGATAATATACCAGGCAATTTTTGCTCTTTTGAAAGCGGAGCCAAGCTTGTCACCCGTTTGGTTGCTTAAGTCAAACCGGTTCCCGGGTGTCTGTGGAGTGGCCCCAAGCTTCCAGGCCTGGAAATTGCCCATGTTGTAGGGTGTTACCGCCGACTCAAAGTCGTCGATGTAGGATGTACCTTCGCCACCTACCTCATTGGAAGTACCTGGGTTGATTTGGGCCACTTCACCAGTGAAGGTAATTCGGGAAGGCTCCTTAGTGTCTACGAACGGGAGTGCGTCGACCATTTTGGTCAGGAACCTCGACTCCTTGCTCCAGTTTAAATCGAAGCCGTACAGCGAGTTTTTTGTCGGCTCGTTGCCAACACTATATCTTGTAATGCCGCCAGGGCGTTCATTGAGGTGGAGCCATGTAGCACCAAGGTTCAAGTTTTCAGTGAGCTTATAGTCAAATCGTGTTCCGGTAAGCCACCTGGTTTGAAAGTTGAAAACATCGGCTTTTTCGTATGAAATATTGATCTGCTTCCCGGAGTTAAGTATGCCTTCGTTAATGATCCTTACCCTTCCAAGGTTATAGTCTACCGTATAGTCCAAACCTTCGGTCAGCAGTGTGTTGCCAGCAGTGACTACGACAGAATTGGGTGAAATGCTAATGCCCGGCAACACGATTTCGTTGGATGCTCCCGCCTGAAACTTACCCAAAATGAAAAATTTGTTTTTGGACGACACCTGCTCAGCATCAGCTTTTGTTGTTCGGTAAAGGGTGTCGTAAGCATACTTCTGGATGAGGTTTTGCTCATTGTCCTTATCGAAGTATGTTTTTAGGGTTTTTCCAAATGGCTCAAGCACAGGAAAGATAATGGTTCCGTTCCTCGAGTCGATGGTAACTCCTTCGATATAGTCGAAGTTGCCGTCCCGTTGCGGGTCGTTGTTGGGGTTGAGCTGGTCAAGCTTGAGAAGGTGGATAAGCGGCTGGTCTTTCGTAAGAGCCCCCTCATGCAAACTTGGATTGTCGATACCCGTCAAGTCATCCCGATAATGGATTCTCAGCGTAAACCCCTCCCTATCCACCTGGCTGGCGTTCAGGTTATAGATGTTTTTCATCATCAAGTCCCAGGTCGGAGTCGATGTGTTGATCTTATTAGGGCGGAGCATTTTCAATAGCAGCAGCTCATTTTCCGACAAGTTCTGATAGTCCTCCATCAATTCACCTACTTTAAAGGTTCGGCCGTTGTAGGTATATTCGTAGGCTACTGCCAGCACTTCGTCATTTGTCAGTTTTCTAAGAAGGGAGATGTAACCAAGCTGTTTGTTCAGCACAAATTCCTTTTCATCAAGTCTTCTGGCGGAGGTGATTTTTACATAGTCGACGGAGTTCATAAAGTTGTAACTCGACTCCAGAATGCCATCGACCTGGTTGGCGTCCCTTATTGCACTGTTCGCCTTCAGGGACTTGAATAAGCCGTTGGCATCGTTGCTCGCCGGATAACTGGTTTGAACGGGACTCAAATTAGGGTTGTCTTTGCGGTAAGCTTTATCGCTTTCTCCAAGATCCTGAAAGGCTAGCAAACTCCTCAACGTTTGGGTATCTCCGTTTCTTTTCAGCACATAAATCTCTACCCTGGTTACATTCACGCCCGATATTACCTGAGGCAAGCTGCCCAGCCACTTTTCATAATTGTCTCTAAAAAAATGCCCTAGAAAAAAGTGCCTGTTATCGTCATAGTCTGAGCCACGTACTTCAAATTCCCGTCCCTGAAACCCGCTTTCCAGGGTAATGACATCATTTCGGCCCTGCTGGCGGGAGACAACACTTGTCACAAACAGCTTCCCAAACTGCAACTGGGTCTTCACCCCGAACAAGCTTTGCCCGCCGGAAATAAGGCTGTTGCTGATGGGCATGCTCACGTTACCCACCTCAATCTTTTTGATGATATCCTCCTCATAACCAGTGTACTCCATCTTTAGGTTATTCTGGAAATCAAAAGAGTTGTTATTGTCGAAGTTGGCTGTGATAGCGAGCTTGTCGCCAACCTTGCCGACCAGGTTAAGGCTTATCTGCTGATTAAATTCAAATCCGCCGTTTCTTTGCTGCCTGATTGGTATTTGCGGATTGTCTATCCTCTGCCACCTGCCTCCAAAATCCAGCGTTACAAACCCATTGGGCTGAATATCGACGTAGCTCCCACCAAAAATCCGGTCAATAAGAGGACTGGTATACAGCTTAGGTATAAGCCTCCTACCACTCACCGCACTTTCTCCATCGAGGCCCCTTGACCGGCTTCTCCAATACTCCCGCAGCATTTCTTCTTCCTTCCACTTGCTGAATTCCTCGAACGTCATGGTGGTGGTTGGCCGATAATTCACGTCCCCTATCCTTTCATAGATGGTGTAATTCATCGACGTGTCAATTTCTGCATCGAGTGTGAGGCTTGCGGGGTTTTTTAACTGAAGGGGGGAAGGGCTTATTTTGTTAGAAAAGGGGTCTCCAAATCGATCAATAGGTTCGAATGTAGGCGTCTTTGAGGGTTGGTAGGGCCCTTTGAGTGAGTCTGGTATGGTGTCTTGCTTAAAGAGAAAATACTTATCGGCGTCCTCCAATAAAAAAAAAGAGCGCTCAGCATTAGCAAGTAAAGCGCTGAGCACAAGCGAAATACACAAGAGTACTAGAGTAGTATTTAAAAATCTCCTCCTCAAACGGTAAAATGGTAAAACCTATCTGGAATTTTTTAAGGCCAATCTGATCAACTCCTCTAAAGTAACTCCTCCACCCTTTTCTTTGATGATCAGATCGATATTTTTCTCTGCCTGTGCTTTAGGAAAACCTAAAACCAGCAAAGCTGATAACGCTTCATTTCGCAAACTATTGCTTCGCACACCCGTGCCGGAAGGAGATTTTTCAAAGACGTCCTCCTTCTTGAGTTTATCTTTGAGTTCCAGGATGATACGTTGCGCAGTTTTGGCCCCAACACCCTTCACTCTCTGGATCAAATTCACGTCCTCACTCACAATCGCCTCGTGAATTTCGGACGGCGTAAGAGAGGACAGAATCATTAAAGCCGTGCCTGGTCCCACGCCGTTGATAGAGATCAAATCCAGAAACCGTTGCTTTTCCTGCATTTCGGCGAATCCAAATAGAATGTGGGCGTCTTCCTTCACCTGGAGATGGGTTTGTAAGATGCCGCTGTCCAGGTTCTTGATCTGGCTGAAGGTGTTCAATGAGATTCTTACTTCATAACCAATGCCGTTCACCTCCATCACAGTGTGATTCGGCTCCTTTTCGATGTACTTGCCTTTAAGGTATGTGATCATCCTATTGTTGGGCTTTTGCGCTTTGCGACTGGGCATCTATAACGGCAATAGCCACCATATTAAATATCTCTCTGATAGAGCTACCGACCTGCAATACATGGACGGCTTTGTTCATTCCTACCAGAATCGGCCCTATTGCCTCTGCTCCACCCAACTCCATCAACAGTTTATAGGCAATATTACCTGATGCCAGGTCGGGGAAAATAAGTGTGTTTGCCGAGTGCCCATTCAGAGAAGAGAATGGATACACCTCGCTGAGCAGCTCTGCATTCAATGCCACATTGGCCTGAAGCTCCCCATCGATGATAAGGTCCGGGTATTTTTTCTTCGCCAACTCAACTGCCTTCCTGGTTTTTTCAGGCACACCACCTCTTGAAGATCCGAAATTAGAATATGAAAGAACGGCCACTTTGGGCTCGTAGTCAAAATACTTCACAGCCCTCGCTGCCAGACCAACGATTTCAACAAGTTCCTCAGCCGTAGGATTAAGATTCACTGTGGTGTCAGCAAAGAAATACGTGCCTTTGGCATTGCTGATAATGTACATGCCCGCCACCCGGTTAATACCCTCCTCAACGCCAAGGATGTGAAGCGCCGGAAGAATGGTCTTCGGGTAATCGTTCGTAAGGCCAGAGATGAGTGCATCCGCAGCCCCGGTTTCAACCATCATAGCGCCGTAGTAATTCCGGTCGTACATCAGCTGCCTGGCATTGACCATGGTGATGCCTTTTCGCTTTCTTTTCTCAAAAAGCATGGCCGCATATTCGTGCCTTGTATCGGCTTCATGATAAGGATCAATGATTGGCGTGTCACGAAGATCAAGCTTGTTCTCGACCACCAAAGCTTCTATTCTGGCTTTGTTACCCAGCAAAATTGGGTAGCCTATTCCCTCATCAATCACCATTTGAGCGGCTTTCAATATCTTGGGATGATCGGCCTCTGCAAACACGACCCGCTTAGGAGCCCTCCTCGCCCTGGCGATCACTCTCGCCATCAAACGATTGTCAATACCTATGCGACTCTGCAGCTCCACCTTATAAGCTTCCCAGTCGTCAATCTTCACTCTCGCTACGCCTGAGTCCATGGCGGCCTTTGCCACAGCCGGAGAAATCGTAGTAATTAGCCTTGGGTCTAACGGTTTCGGAATCAGGTAGTCACTGCCAAAGGTGATTGGCTTGTTGCCATAAGCTTTGATAACCATTTCAGGCACGGCTTCTTTGGTCAGCTCCGCCAGCGCCTTCACGGCTGCCAGCTTCATTTCCTCATTAATGGCCGTGGCCCTTACATCAAGTGCTCCTCTAAAAATATAGGGGAAGCCCAACACATTGTTTACCTGGTTTGGATGGTCGGAACGACCTGTGGCCATCACAACATCATCTCTGGTGTCCATGGCCAGTTGGTAGGGAATCTCCGGATCGGGATTAGCCAAAGCGAAAACAATAGGCTTGTCAGCCATTTTCTTCAGCATGTCTGGTGTGAACACGTCGGCGGTAGAAAGACCCAAAAACATGTCAGCCCCAACAATCGCCTCATCCAAGGTGTCAATTTTCTTGTCAGTAGCGTACCGTGCTTTCATTGACTCAGGGTCGATTTTGTCCTTCCTGAGCACACCTTTGCTGTCGAGCATCACGATGTTTTCCTTGCGAGCACCTAGCCCCACGTACAAATCGGTACATGCCATTGCAGCGCCACCTGCTCCGTTGACTACTATTTTTAGCTCTTCAATCTTTTTTCCTACAACAATCAGCGCATTGAGCAAGGCTGCACTTGAGATAATGGCTGTGCCATGCTGATCGTCGTGCATGACAGGAATCTTCATTTGTTCCCTCAGCACTCTTTCTATTTTGAAGCTTTCAGGAGCCTTAATGTCTTCCAGGTTGATGCCACCAAAGGTCGGCTCCAGTGCCTTCACAATTTGAATAAACTTATCAGGGTCTTCTTCGTCCACTTCAATATCAAAGACATCAATGCCAGCAAATTTCTTGAACAGAACCCCCTTGCCCTCCATCACGGGCTTTGAAGCCTCCGGGCCAATATTGCCGAGTCCAAGCACAGCCGTCCCGTTGGAAATAACCCCTACAAGGTTGCCTTTGGCGGTGTACTTATAAACATCCTCTTTATTTTTTGCTATTTCTTTGCACGGCTCTGCCACGCCGGGCGAATAAGCCAAAGCCAGGTCAACCTGGCTGCTCATCATCTTTGTTGGACGTATTTCAATTTTTCCGGCGGGGCTGGAAGAATGGTATTCAAGGGCGTCTTCCTTGCGAATTTTAATGGCCATAAAAGTTAGGTGTCAGGTTAATGGGTAAAAAGCAAAACTAATAGGGGCTATCTACATAAACAATTAACGACCAGCAGCAGGTGCCGCCGATTGGGCGGGTTGAAAAGACTGCAATATCGCTTGAAATTCATTGATATAGTCCCTTTTTCTATCCTTGGAAGGTGCATACACATACCCTTCGATGTAATAGAGCCTATTCAGTACCTCGTCCACGAACGTATAGCTGATAAAAGGCCCCCCATTGGTCGAATCGCTTGTCTTCCAGAGGCCCCTGGTTTCCACAGCGTAGCTCCCTTTAAAATTGATGTTTTTCGTTATAAATGGGAGTACATCCTGGTAGGTAATGTAGATATTGTCTTTCTCAATGTCACGCAAATACTTCTCAGTAATTCTCGATCTTAAAGCAGTGATATCTTTAAACACTTCCTGATTAGTGTAAGGCTCATAGTAAACGAAGATCGTCTTGTCCACTTCTAAATCCAGCGCCCTCAGCCAAACAAAGTTTCCCTTATCTTGTGCTAGCTCGTAACCATAAGGTATTTTGAGTTTAAAATTATGGCGATCATAAAGCACATCCGCCAGGTCCTTCTCCTGAATCTTGAAGAGGTCGGCTTGCAGCCTTTTGTTCTCCACGTCCTCAAAGTACTGCCGCAAAATGTCGCCATTTTCCCTAAGCTTACGGATCAGTGATTCATCATCTTTTCCGAACAAGTAGAGTATTTCCTGACCCCGGGCGTAATTGTCTTTCCTCGTAAAATAGAACAGGTTTGGGTCCTCGTTTATTTTCGACAGCGACTCTGCGGTGTAATAACCTTTCATGATCTTTCCTGCCCTCGTATTATTATTGAGCGTGGTGACAAAAATCATGTTCTTAGCACTCTTTAGCACCCCATTTAGCGATTTTGGTGCTACCTGCTTTAAATCAAAAAGTGGTTCCTCTCTATTCAACCCAGGAATAACTAATTCGAAGGTTCGCCTCATCTCCGTTCCCAAAGGCCCGTTCCACTGAGCGCTATCCATCACGAGAATGATTTCTGCTGCATCGCCACGAGCTACCTGTAGAAGAGAGTTACCGTTGTCCGACTTGTCTTTTGAACCACAGGAAGACAGCAGCGCTGAAAACAGGAAACAAGCGAATATAAATTGAACTGTACGAGTCATGAGATATTCTATTAAAATTCGTAAGGGCCTTACGGCCCTCTAAATTAACAATTATAAACTTTTCGTCGCTACCCTGGACTACTCAATCAGTAGTTTTTGTCCAACATGTATCTTACTTGAACTCAAATTGTTGAGTTGCTTAATTTTTTCAATTGACACATTCCCATACTTCTTTGAGATGTCCCACAAGGTATCACCTGATTGCACCATATGATACTTTGACCCATCGGCACCCACCGATGCCGATATAACTGTGGACTGTGTAGGTACTTTGGCGATTGTGGAAGATGGCGTATAAAGGTTGGGCTTCGATTGATAATTGGGCAGCACCCAAATGTTGAGCGTTTGTCCCACCCTGATCATATTTCCTGAAATCCTGTTCCACTCCCTCAAGTCAGAAACTCTAACGTGATAACGCTGTGCAATAGTGCCCAATACGTCACCAGATTGCACCCGGTACCGGACATTTTCTCTTCCATAAGTACTGCCAGGCATATTCTGCGCCAATTTCTCTAAGTGTTCTTTTCCAACCTTACCGGCCGAGTCAAGCAGGAAGTCCATGTTTTCATAGACAAATTCCATTTTATCGGATGGGATTCTCAACGGATAGTTACTGACTGTCTCAGGAATAACACCCCTGATCAAATGTGGGTTCAGCTTAAGAATATCGTCGGCGCACAAACCTGTGAGGTTGGCAAAAGTTTCAATGTGCAAATACTGATCGATCATGACAGTGTCATAGGCCATCATATATTCCTTTTCATCGGGATACAGGTTATGAAACTCATTGAAATTCATTGTGTAGAGAATAGCGACGAACTGAGGCACATACGAACGTGTTTCTCTTGGCAGGTAGCGGTACACCTCCCAAAACGTCTTCTTGTAACCCGATCTTCTAATGGCCTTTCTTACGTTTCCGGGGCCCGAATTGTAGGCAGCAAGTGCCAAATCCCAATCCCCAAACATCCCATACAGCTGCTTCAAATACTTACAAGCCGCCTCTGTGGCCTTCTCGGGATCCATTCTCTCGTCAATGTACCAGTCTTGATGCAGCTTGTAAAAACGACCTGTGGCTGGCATAAACTGCCACAAACCGCCTGCACCAACTCTTGAGATGGCGTTGGATCTCAATCCCGATTCTACAATGGAGAGGTATTTAAGCTCTTCAGGGAGGTCGTATTCTTTGAGGTATTTTTCAAAAATTGGGAAATAAACCTCTGCTCTTTGCTGTACCGATCTGATGTAGTCACGGTTGCGAACAGTAAAATAATCGATGAAGGAAAAGACCCTTTCATTCAACTGAATTGGAACTCCTGAATTCAGACCGGCAAGTCTTTCTTCCACCATTTCGTAGGTGAAATCAGGAGAGTAATCGTAGGGGAGAATAGTTCTTGTGTCGACCACATCCAAAGACAGGGTATCTGCCTCAACTACTCCAAATTCGACATCACCCTGTCGGGCGTAGCCCAACAGACTGACAGAAAGTCCACAAACAATGGTCAATAGCTTTTTCATACAAATTCTTTTATCCCTTGTTCCTGGCATCAAGAATGTGCCTGGAAAACGCCAAAAGCTTTTCTTCTTGAAAAGCGTCAGCGATTAGTTGCAAGCCTATGGGCATTCCCTCATCGTCGTCGCCATACGGAATCGAAATAGCTGGCACTCCAGCTACCGATGCCTGCACGGTGAAGAGGTCGGCGAGGTACATTTCCAATGGATTTTTTGTATGCTCACCCAATTTGAATGCAACGGTCGGGGATGTAGGTAAAATAATAAAATCGTACTCCTTAAGTATATCTCTAGTTGCTTGTTGAATCAATTTTCGTGCCTTCAATGCTTTGGTATAAAAGGCATCGTAGTAACTGGCACTTAGCACAAATGTACCTAATAAAATTCTTCGCTGCACTTCTTTGCCAAAAGCCTCTGACCTCGATTTCTTATACATCGTCTCGAGATTCACATGCGATTTGCTCCGATAGCCGTATTTTACACCGTCGTACCTGGACAGGTTAGAGCTTGCTTCGGCCGTGGTTAGAATGTAATACGTGGGCAACACATAGTCGAGGTAATTGAACTCGACAGGCTCCACTGTGTGGCCATCCTTCTTCAGCCAGGTGATGGCATCCTCAACAGCACCTTTTACCGGTGCGCTTATTTCCGGCGAAGCCAACGGCTCCTTTAAATAGGCTATTTTGTATTTTTTATTATTGGAAAGAAGCGTTGAATAGGGCAGCACCGGTTCATGCGACACTGTGCTGTCATAGTCATCGTGGCCGGCCATTATTTCCAACACAAGAGCCGTATCTTGAATGGTGTGGGCGAAGGTACCTATGGTATCAAAGGAACTGGCATATGCCAAAAGTCCATACCTGGAAATTCTGGAATAGGTGGGCTTATAACCTACAATGCCGCAAAAAGACGCAGGCTGCCTCACCGAGCCCCCAGTATCAGTACCAAGTGACAACAGGCACATGTCGGACTGCACAGAAACGGCCGAACCTCCAGAGGAACCTCCTGGCACCCGCTTTTCACCGGCAGCATTCACAACCGGACCATATGCGGAGTTCTCCGAGGACGAGCCCATGGCAAACTCGTCGCAGTTGGTTCTGCCAATGATGATTGCGTCTTCATCGAGCAACCTCTGCACAGCAGTACCGGTAAACTGCGAAACAAACCCTTCAAGGATACGGCTACCTGCCTGGAGCTTATGCCCCTTGTAGCACAGCACGTCCTTGAGGCTGATAACCATACCTGCCAGGCGACCCTGCCTTCCGGCACGGATTTTTTCATCGACGACATCTGCTTTGGCTAGTGCTTCTTCAGCAAAAACTTCAAGAAAGACGTTGAGGTGACTTTTTTCGTTGATTACCTGCAAGTACTGCTCTACCAGCTGCTTGCAGGTGATGTTTCCAGATGCTATCGCCTTCTGAATCTCGGCTAGCGATCTATATGTTTTCAAGACTTAGGCTTATCTTCCTTTACTTCTTTTACTCCCTCTTGAATCTCATCTTTGATCTCCTTTGTCGCATCTTTAAATTCACGAATTCCCTTTCCAAGGCCTCTCGCAAGTTCAGGAATCTTCTTAGCTCCGAAGAAAATCAGGACGATGAACACTATAACTATCAACTCCCAGCCACCAGGCATCCCAAAGGCAAAAATTGTGTTCATAATATTATTTTTTAGTGTATTGTAATAACGTAAAGTTAAAGAGAATAATTTGGGATCAAGGGTTCATACTAGAAATATTTAAAGAAAGGCATCCCTCACTTTTTGGTCATGAGCCATTTCTCAGGGTCTAGCTTCTGGTTGTTCTTCCAAACCTGAAATTGTATCTCGGAGATCCCATCGGTATCGGTGAACACCTCCCCGACTATGTCACCAATTTTGACTTCTTGTCCCTTTTTGACATTTACTTTTTTCAGCCGGGCATATAAGGTATAGTAATCTCCATGCTTAATGATCACCACACTGTTCATTCCTGGAACAAAAGCCACGGTGGCTACAGTTCCATCAAAAACCGATTTTACGATTTCGTTTTGGCCGGTTTGGATGTCAATGCCCTGATTGTCAACCTCCACGCCTTTCAGCACCGGATGTGGGTGCCTGCCAAACCGTGAGGAAACGAACCCCGACGAGACAGGCCATGGCAATTTGGTTTTGCTGCCTTCAAAATTTGAGGAAATCAGCGGGGAAGTAACCGGGCTTTTGGCTGCCCTCTCCTTTTCCAGCTCTGCTTTGATCAGCTCCGCAATAAGGTTATCCAGTTTGTCGATGGCCTGCTTCCTCTGCGCCAGCTCGTTTTTTAGCTGCTTTTCCCGGCTGCTCAAGTCCTTTATTACTGAGCTCTGCTTGTCTTTCAAAGCAAGTAAGCTCTTGTTTTCTGCCACCTGACTGGCCAACAATTTCTGTTGTTCGGTTCGCTTGGCTTCAAACTCTCTTTTCTGGCCATTTAGCGCCTCGGTCACCCTTTTAATCTGAACCGCCTGTGTTTTTCGTGCCTCAGCATACTGAGAAAGGTAGCTAAGCCGACGTAAAAACTGACTAAAGGTTTGGGCGGAAAACAGGAAAGTGATCCGATCGAACCCATGCCGTGACTTGGAGGCGGCATAGATCATGGAAGCATACTCTTGCTTCAGCGCTTTGAGGTCAGCGTCCAGTGATTTGACTACCTGATTCAATTCATCAATGTCAGAGCCCAACAGATTAACCTCCTCTGATATCGAGCCGATCAGCATTTCCCTGGCTTCTATTTGCCTTGAAATAGCGCTCAACTGGCCTAATGTGCTCTTTTTCTGCGTTTCTGTTTCTTGCAGAATGGAGTGAGCTTCTTCGATTCGCTTGAGGTTTTCCTGCTTCTCTTTTTCTAACTGGCTCTTCGATTTTTGAGAAAATGAGACCTGCACTGAGAAAATCAGCGCCAGGAGCAACAGGATCGACAAGCGACTACTTCCGCTCATACTTTTGAGGAATATTAAACGGGAACTTCATTTTTTTACCGTCTTCAACGTCCGCTTTATTGTGCTCAATTTCTATTTGTGTATTGAAAGCCTCCGATGTGCCTGGCTTATTGTACACTAATGAAATCAACGATTGGAACGGAAAAATATGAAATTCATCAACTACTTGAAAATCAGAGTAAGTAATATTCAACGTATTGGTGGTAGGCAGGTCAACAATCGACAGCTTCTCCAACTTGGAGGTTTTGGTAGAAATGTAGTTATTAAACGTAACCTCTCCCTCCTTTTGCTCCACCATGGCATAATCGGTCTCTCTCACCACCCTTTCATTTTCCTGGATATTTCTGGGTGGGTTTCCTAAAAAAATCGACTCAAGCAACTCGTAGTCAATATTAAAATTATATTTCTCACTGAGTGCAGCATAGGTGTACACAAAATACACTTTGTTGAGCCTGTCCACCACCACAAGTGAATCTTTGGTGATAATGCCCCGGGCAGCTTCTATGCCCAACGCAGGAGTAAGGGAAAACCAAATAATGCTGTCTTTTCTTATCCTGATATTAGCGCTGGCGTTAATTTTATTGTCGCCCTCTGTGTAGTTGATCTTAGTCTTTGTGGAGAAGTAGTCAAAGTTTATTTCCTGGACGTCCAGCTTGTTCCTCTCCAAAAAGTCGAAGTAGGCCAGCTTTCTATTGCAGGAAACGAAAAGGATCAGGGCAATTAAACCTGCTTGGGGCAGCAGTCTATTCTTCATATAGTTTCCGGTCGGCAATTTTCTTATCAATTAGTTTCGTGGTGTCCTTCATTGATTTTGCTTTTTTCCATTGCTCCACTGCATCATCAATCTTACCCAATCGAAAAAGTACATCACCATAGTGTTCAACGATTGTGCCACTAACATTTTCTGCGTCAGCCAAGGCCTTTTCAAGGTAAAATTTCGATTCCTTGTAATCACCTCTCACGTAGAGTACCCAGGCATGAGTGTCAAGATAAGTCCCATTATCAGGATTTTTCTCTACCAAACGCTTCGACAGCTCAAGAGCCCTGTCCAGTTTTTCCTTTCTCAAAGAGAGATAGTAGCTGTAGTTATTGAGAACATAGTCGTTGTCAGAATTGATTTTCAACGCTTCTTCATAGGCGGCGTCAGACTTAGGATAATCCTCCAAGCCATTGTAAGCATCGCCAAGCTGGCCTATAATGAAGCCTGAAAGGTCGGGGTCGGACATTGCCAACTTTTTTCCTGCTTCAAGGTTATTAACAGCCTTTCTATAATCCTTTTTCACAAGGTAGGCTGTGCCCCCAAAATAATAAAGCAGCGCCTGATTGGGGAAAATTTCGATAGCCTGCTCAGCATGCTGGGCAGCCCCCTGATAGTCCTCCAGCTCCATTTCAATGGAAATTACATTTTGCCAAAGGTTATAGTTGGTGTTGTCGAGCTCGAGGGCCCTCAGGTAAAAACCTCTGGCTTTCTCCTTATTCCCCAGCCTAAACTCCAGGTCACCGGAAATGGCCTGCGCATCTACATTGTCGGGATGGGCCTCAATTAAATCTACAGCCAGCTCCTTGGCAGCGGTTTCAAGTTCGGGATTGGGAAGCTGAGCGATGTAACCAGCCAACAGCTGCACCTTGGCATTTACATTGAGCGAAGGATTAGAAAACGCATTGTGCAGCGACTCCATGGCCTTCTCCGTCTGCCCGCTTTTTCTATAAATTTCAGATAACCGGACACTGGCCTGCGCATTGGACGGGTTGTCTCTCAGCACTGCTTCCAGATAGGGGATTGCCTCCTTTTCTTTTTGGTTTGAAATAAGCACTTCGGCGAGCGTAAGCTTATAGTCCGACTCGTCGGGGTAGGTTTCAATCAGCTTTTGACCTTCTGCGATGGCCAAATCTATCTTTCCCTGCTGAATAAAAATCTGCTGCTTTTGATAGGTGATCTCTTCCAATACGCCAAAGAAATCTTCGGCCCTGTTGTATACATCGAGGGCCTTATCAAGTTTATCCTGATAGATATACAATGCCGCCAAATCGAAAAGATACGACTCGTTGTTAGGCAGCGTGCTTATCATTCTTTCATAAAGGCTGGCTGCCTCCTGAAAGTTAGACATGTTGGTGTAAATCTCGGCTGTTAAAAGGAAGTAGTATTTGTTGTCACTGTCGAGCTTGATGGCTTCATTGGCATGGGTAAGCGCTTTTTCAAAGTCGCCGGACTCGGCCAGAATTTGTGCCATCTTGTAGTGAACACCCGAGCTTTTCGGGTCAATGTCGTTGGAGAGACTGAACAGCTCATAGGCTTTGGCGTAGTCCTCCAGCATAAAAAACTTCTCCCCTTCTACGAAATAATACTCTGCCTGAAACCTATCGTTTTCAGATATCTCGTTGGGCACACCCTCTCTGGACTTTTTCTTTTTTCCCTGGGCTTGCAAATCAAATGAAAGCACTACCAAAAGAAGCGCAATGGCTCCTGTGGCGATAACTCTTTTAACTATGTGATCTGCATTTACCATATTCTTTGCTTCAAAACGGACGCCGGGAATCTGTAATACGTCTAAATTTGATCTTTGGGTATCTTGATCCTTATATTTTTCGCAGGCGTCCGTTACTTTTTACCTGTACTTCCGTATCCGCCCTCGCCCCTTTTTGTATCAGTTAAGGCCTCGCTTTCAACCCACTCTATTTTTTCGTGCTTTGCTATAACCATTTGAGCCACACGGTCTCCATGCTCAATGACAACCTCCTGATTCGACAAATTTACCAAAAGCACCTTTAACTCCCCCCTGTAATCTGCATCGATGGTGCCAGGCGAGTTGAGAACGGTAATTCCCTGCTTAAATGCCATGCCGCTTCGGGGGCGAATCTGCGCCTCAAACCCAGCAGGCAACTCTATATAAAGACCGGTAGCCACCAATTTTCGTTCCAAAGGAGCAAGCCTGACACCGTCTTCTAAAACAGCTCTCAAGTCGAGCCCTGCCGATAACTCAGTCTGATATTCAGGAAGTGAAAATGGCGATTTGTTAACTATTTTTACCTTCATAAGTAAAACAAGGCTGCAAAATTAAGAAATAAAACGCTTAGGTCGAGGCAAATCCGCTCTTTCCTTGACTAGTACAATAACAATAAAGCACGCAACTGCCAGATTGTTTACAACCAGTTCCAGCAAAAATGAGCTGAAGTGCAATTGGCTTGACCCCAAAGCCAGGGTGGAAGAAAGAATCAAGTAGAAAAGTCCGTTGGATACTTTATAAGGAACCGGGTAGTATTTTTCCCCCAAGTAGAAACTAACTACCGCCATTACCAGAAAGGTCAGGGTCGTGACGACTGCACTGCCCAAATACCCGATAACAGGGATCAATAATACATTTCCGACGACAGTAATTAATGCGCCAAGCAAGGCAATATAGGCACCGTAGTATGTCTGATCGGTGAGTTTATACCACACAGAAAGATTATAATAAATGCCCAGAAACAGGTAACCCATAAGCAAAAAGGGCACAATAAATAGTGCTTCACGATACTCCGACTGACGAAGAAGAAGTCCCAGCCAATTTAAATTGACGGAAATGCCCAAAAACACCAACGCCCCGAAAATGACAAACCACTTCATCACTTTGCTGAACAGCGCTGGGGAGTTTTTATCAGCGGCACTTGAAAAGAAGAAGGGTTCGGCGGCGTACCGAAAGGCCTGGATACCCAGGTTCATAAACACACTCAGCTTAAAACAGGCGCCATAAACCCCTGTGGCATAATCAGCGCCGCCGCTACCGTAGAAACCATCTGGTAACAGGTATTTAATCATCAATCGACCAAATGTCTCGTTGACCGTGCCCGCCAAGCCCATTACTCCCACTGGCAGGCTGTACGCCAATATTTGTCTGATCAATTTACGGTTCCAGTTGAACCTGGCAACCATAAGCTCCTTTGCCAGCAACGGAACCAGTAAGAACGTACCCAGGAAGTTGGCAATAAAAATGTATTCGATACCAAGAGAGGAGTCGTACCATGGCGTTATTAGGGGTTTCAGGAAAACGAAAGACTCACCCGAAATGACTGCCGGAGCGACCACTAGCAAAAAGATATTGAGCAGGATAGTGACCAGGATGACGAGAATCTTAATACTGGCAAACTTGATTGGCCGGTTCTCCAGCCGAAGCTTGGCAAAGGGAATGGACATAACAGCTTCTACTGCCAGTATCGCAGCAAACCACCTTATCCACGACGAATGATCCGGGTATTCAATAAATGAAGCTATTGGCTGAGCAAAGGCCCAAAGCGCAATTGTGAAAATCAAGGTAGTAAGCACTATCATGGTCATTACCTGACCATATGTGTTCTGCCCTTTAGTAATGTCTCTCGTGGAAAACCTAAAGAAGGTTGTTTCCAGACCATAAGTATAAATAACAAGCAGGAATGCAGAGTATCCGTAGAGTATGGTCATTTGCCCATACTCGCCCGGCTCAAAAATACCTGTGTAAAATGGCGTCAGCAGCCAGTTAAGCAGGCGGCCTACAATACTACTGACTCCGTATATCGCAGTTTGGCCTGCAAGTTTTTTCAATTGGCCCATATAAAGCCCGAAGTTACCTTATTCGCCTTTAAAAACAGGCTTGCGCTTTTCAAGAAAGGCAGTTGTCCCTTCAACGAAGTCCTCAGTGCCGCAGCACCTGGCAAAAGAATTGGCCTCTGTCTGATAGCCATCCTCATCAGCATTGTAAACGGCATTAACGCAGTCTATAACCATTCCGACTGCCAAAGGCGCCTTTTCAAGGATTTTTGCCATCAGGCTGTTGGTCTTTTCCATCACCTTATCGGCAGGAACCACATAATTTACAAGACCCAAAGTGAGCGCCTCAGCCGCAGAGATCATATCGCCGGTTAGCATGAGTTCGACTGCTTTTGCTTTGCCAATGAGTTGGGTCAGCCGTTGGGTGCCGCCGTAGCCCGGTATGATGCCAAGGTTGATCTCCGGCTGTCCAAACCTGGCGTTTTCTGAAGCCACTCGCATATGACATGCCATGGCCAGTTCACAGCCGCCTCCAAGGGCAAAACCATTAACTGCTGCAATGACCGGAATATGGCAATTCTGAATGAGGTCGAAGGTTTCCTGCCCATTTTCGGCAAATTTACGAGCATTAAGTTCGTTTATCTCTGAAAACTCTTTGATGTCGGCACCCGCCACAAATGCCTTCTCTCCCGCACCTGTGACAATGACACCTCTCAAATCTTTGGCATCATTAATCTCCTGAAAAGCTTGTTTCAGCTCCTCCATGGTTTGCTGATTAAGCGCATTCAGTTTGTCGGGTCTGTTAATAGTGATCGTCTTTACTGATCCGTTCTGCTCAACTAGTATATTTTTATAGCTACTCATAGGTTTCCATTTTAGGCTTCAAATACCGAAGCATTTCCGGCTGTATCGGACATCAAATAATTTACTTTTTTGCCAAAGTTCAAAATCTGCACTGCTAAGCTACACTCACACAGGCTCATTGGGTACTGCGAACACGCCGTGTACCAAACGCTTGCACCACTCAAACAAAAAGTTAGTTTTTTTTCAATTTCTACATAAATCTTACATCCGGCAAAGGACAACTAAATCCGGCCAAACACCTTTCTGCGTATGTTAAAATGAGGTTCAGAAAATAGGGCTTTCTATGAATGCTCCTAAAAAGTCGATAAACGCCTTTATACCTCACACAAGAAATTTTGTGGTCTGAAAGCAATGATTGACCTTTGTATTGTCCGAAAGGGAGAAGAATTAACAGCTATGAAAAACACTTCAAAAATCATTTTCACATTAGTAATTGCCGCCTTGAGCAACCAGTTTGCTGTAGGTCAGAAAGTGACAAGGGCACAAACTAAAACTAATGGCTTCTACCTTTGGACAACCAATGCCAACTGGACAGACAATACAGCTGTGCCAGTTTCCAACATTGGAGATACCTACAACTCAGGGGGCAACGAGCAAATCAGAATTGAAAAATATGTCACGAGAAATGGATCCCTGTCTTTCCGCAACATCGGAAATAACAGCAAGGAAATAGTTGTCAAGGATACGCTGGTGGTATATGGCAATATGACTTTTGACGCAAACAGCTATAGCCTAAAACTTCTATCAGGCGCAGTGCTGATCGTTTTTGGAGATTTTTCGGCAGCCAACAAAGTTACGCTGGACAACGGAGGGCTTTTGATCATCGATGGTAACATGACGCTGACTGGCGGAAATCAAGAATATACGGACAACAACGGTGGAGTCGGCAATCTGGTAGTAACCGGTACAATCAGCGGAAATGGAGATACTGCAGCGGCTTCAGCCGATAATACCACATTGTCCACACAGTCAACTGGCATCCAAGATTTTGTGAACGGCGCCGGAGTTACTCCACTTCCCATCGTACTTAGCTATTTCAAAGGAGTAAACTTGAAAAATGCCGTTAAGCTTTCGTGGGAAACAGCCTCAGAAGAAAACTTTGACCACTTCGAAATACAAAGATCATTCGACGGAAAAGACTTTGAAGTGATCGCTACCGAAAAAGGAAATGGCTTTACGTCAGAGAAACACCAATATTCATTTACCGACAATGACCCTGAGATGGGCATCAACTATTATCGTTTGAATGCCATTGACTTTGATGGTTCTTCAGAAATATTTGAAACGATCGCTGTAGAGGTTGCCCCTGACTTTAGCTCAGTCGCTATGTACCCTAACCCTAACAACGGAACCGAATTGCAGCTCAACATCCCTGAGGAGCTTCTTTACACCGCCTATAGCGTGACTATGACTGTATCAGATCTTCAGGGCAGAGTAGTAACAGCAAGCGAAGTCACTTCGTCTCATGTTTCTACTACCTTCGACCAAACCTTGCCCACGGGGATTTATTTGGTAACCATCCAAGCCGGAAAGTATTCTTCTACCTACAGGCTAATGGTTAATCAAGGATAAGGTTGGCAAGAATTTCAGTTGTCATTCTTTTCAAATCATATTTCGGCTCCCAGCCCCAGTCGGCCCTCGCATGACTATCATCAATGCTGTTGGGCCAGGAGTCGGCAATTTTCTGTCTGAAATCTGGTTCGTACGAAATGCTGAATCCAGGCACTTCCGATTTTATAGCTTCGTAGATGTCTTTTGGAGCGAAGCTCATGGCGTGCAGGTTGTAGCTGGATCTGATTTTAATCTTTGAAGACTGCTCCTCCATTAGCTGAATGGTGCCATCCACAGCATCTGTCATGTACATCATCGGCAAGAGGGTATCCTCTCTTAAAAAGCAGTTAAAGTCTTTTCCCTCTTTCGCCTTATAGTAAATGTCAACTGCATAGTCGGTGGTGCCACCGCCTGGCTTGGCCTTGTAGCCAATAAGACCCGGATAACGGATACTTCTAACGTCGACCCCGTATTTTAAAAAGTAGTACTCGCACCACCTTTCGCCCGCCAGCTTACTAATCCCATAAACCGTATTCGGATTCATGATGGTGTTCTGGGGTGTATGATTAATGGGAGAATTGGGACCAAAAACGGCAATCGAACTTGGCCAATAAACCCGCTCCAGCCTTCGTTCTTTCGCTATTTCTAACACTGTTAGCAGGCTGGTCATATTAAGGTTCCAGGCAAACATGGGATCGGCTTCACCTTTTGCCGACAACACCGCCGCCAGGTGATAAATCTGGCCGACCCTGTATTTCACTATCAATTCCGCAAGCCTTTTGCCGTCCATTGCATCCAGGTGTTCAAAAGGCCCAGATAGCAGGCTTTCCTTGGGTGCCGAAACATCGGTTGCGATAACCTTGTCGTTTCCATGCCTGGCTCTCAGCGATTCCGTCAGCTCCGTGCCAAGCTGGCCGCAGGCACCTATAATAAGGATCGTACTCATTCGTAAATTTTGAAGGGTTAATGTTCTGTCGGCAAAATTAGTAATATTGAGTACAAGCAAAAGTGCTTTCGACAAACACATTTTACCGCTGTCAATTAACTGCTGCCTTACTGAAAAGTTTCCTGTAGCCACCGAAAGCACTTATATTTGCCGAAAGGAAAAACCATGACTTTCAAAGAGTACCTGACTTCAAAAAAAATAGATGCCAAAGGATTCGCTCTGAGCGAATCGGAGCGTTTCATGGAACTCAAAAATATCTTTGATCAGGTTCACCCGGATAGCTTTACTGCTCAAAAAATCTTTCTGATCAATGGAATAAGAAGGAAATACCCCTTTGTGGAAACGGCTGAGGAAGCAAAGAAAGAAGTGTCCAAAGCGAAATTGATGAAGCCCAAACTTAGCATTACCCCAAAAAATAAGGAATAAGAAACTATGTACGATTCATTAAAGGAAAAACTGACCGCCGAACTTGAAGAGATTAAAAAGGCTGGTCTTTACAAAACAGAAAGAATCATCACCACTCCTCAGGGAGCTGATATCAAAACACAAGACGGCCGGGAGGTGATCAACTTTTGCGCCAACAACTACCTTGGGCTGTCGGCACACCCAAAAGTGCTGGAAGCGGCTAAAAAAAGTATCGACTCGCATGGCTTTGGCATGTCTTCAGTCAGATTTATCTGCGGCACACAAGACATCCACAAAACGCTGGAGAAAAAGATATCGGAATTCCTGGGCACTGAAGACACCATTCTTTATGCGGCAGCTTTCGATGCCAACGGTGGAGTTTTTGAGCCCTTGTTTGGGCCTGAAGATGCTATTATATCTGACGAGTTGAACCACGCCTCTATTATTGACGGTGTAAGGCTTTGCAAAGCACAAAGGTTTCGCTACAAGAACAACGACATGGCCGACCTTGAGGAGCAACTGAAAGCAGCAGCGGGATGCAAAAACAAAATTATTGTTACCGATGGTGTTTTCTCAATGGATGGTACCATTGCCAAATTGGCTGAAATTTGCGACCTGGCCGATAAGTACGGGGCAACCACCATGATCGACGAATGCCACTCAACCGGCTTTATGGGAAAAACAGGTCGTGGCACACACGAATTCAGAGGAGTGATGGGCCGCATCGAAATTATTACCGGCACTTTAGGCAAAGCTCTTGGGGGAGCATCAGGCGGCTTCACCAGCGGAAAAAAAGAGATTATTGAGCTACTCAGACAACGCTCCAGGCCCTACCTTTTCTCTAACACGCTGGCGCCAAGCATCACCGGTGCCTCCATCGCCGTTATCGACTTGCTTTCTGAAACCACTCAGTTGAGAGACAAGCTGGAGGCCAACACCAAATATTTCCGTGAGAAAATGACCGCCGTCGGTTTTGACATCAAGCCTGGCGAGCACCCTATTGTGCCCATCATGCTTTATGATGCTGTGCTTTCACAACAATTTGCTCAAAAGCTGCTCGAAAAAGGTATCTATGTTATTGGGTTCTATTTTCCCGTGGTACCCAAAGGAAAGGCGAGAATTCGGGTGCAAATTTCTGCCGTCCACGAAAAACATCACCTCGACAAAGCCATTGCCGCTTTCACCGAAGTGGGAAAAGAATTGGGCGTTTTGAAGTAGAGCCTTTTTTCGTAAACCTCATAACTAAGAAAGCCGATCGTTGGAACGACCGGCTTTCTTAGTTATACACTGGCCTTGGTTATTTTTTCTTTATAGCCTTTGTCCATACAGGAATCTGCGTATGGTTGATTACATTTTTAGAGATCATTCCTCCAAGTAGTACCCCAAGTCCTTTTCGGGGGTGGGTAGCCATGGCTATTAAATCAGCATTGTTTTGACCGGCAAATAGCAGAATGCCTTCCGCTTCGTCGGGATCATGAAACGTGTTCACTGTGTAATTTTCAAGCTTAAAATAATCCGCAAACTTCTGAATTCGCTCCTTCACTTCTTGGTCGTTGACCCAAACAGGCTCAAACACCTTTAATATATGAAGTTTTGCTCCGTACAACTTCTGAAGTGCTTTCAGGTCATTCATGATAACACCCTGCTCTTCCCGCAAATCTGACGCATACACAATATTCTTGATATTTACCAAATCCCGCCTGGCCTTCACGGTTATCACTGGCACGCTCGAAAACCGGCTTAGTTTCTCCGCATTAGAGCCCACAAAAACCTCGTCGAGACCGGAGGAACCAGAGGAGCCCATCACTACCAGGTCTGGCTTTTGATGCTCAATCACCTCAAATATCTTGTCAAAAGTCTTCCCAATTTTGACATCGAAGCTCATGGAAACCCCGGCATAGGCAGGGTCGGCCACCAATGCTTTCAAGCGTTCTTCGGTTTTCCTTATCAGTTGTACAATATAGATGTTCTCCTCAGGGGAGTAGCCGACTATACCCATCGTATTAAAACTGTAATC
Organism: uncultured Imperialibacter sp.; assembly: GCF_963974565.1. NCBI lineage: Bacteria > Pseudomonadati > Bacteroidota > Cytophagia > Cytophagales > Flammeovirgaceae > Imperialibacter > uncultured Imperialibacter sp. Next base: position 158,807 of record NZ_CAXBCJ010000012.1, read on the forward strand.
ATGCGGATCTTCAATCACATTGACAAGGACTATCTCAGCACCTTTTTTTTGTGCCAATGGATAGGCCGACTCTAGGGCAAAGGTTGCTTCTTTAGAAAAATCAGTTGGGATGAGTATCTTTTTCATGATAGTGCCAATTATTACGAAGAATAAAGCTAAATAACGTAATATTTTGCATTTATGACATTCACCCGGCTGACCTGCTGAACTTTATCATTTAATCGGGGTTGAAAATATCTTAAGATAGTTATTTTTGGCAAATGAAGAATTTTGTAAAAAGCTATTACCTGGAATCTTTTGTTTGCTTTTTAATTGCCAATCTACTGTCTATTGCTGCCTTTGCTCAAGAAGCGCACTATCCCATTGTGAAAGGTCATGGCGGAATCTTTGACATTCAGGAAGCAACAGCGTTCCCCGACCCTACTCTACAGTACAAAATTGTTGTGGATATCAAAGAGGGAGCGGGTGGCCACAAATCGATCAACGCATCACTAAACAACCTGGCCAGAATTGCCAACCTGCACGGGATGGGGGGAGTGCCGAAAGAGAACATTGATATTGTGGCAGTTATACACGGAGAGGCGACCATATCTATTCTGTCTGACATCTCTCACGAAAACAGATACGGAACGCCCAATCCAAACACCGACCTTATTCGTGCTCTCTTAGAAGGAGGAATTAAGCTATTTGTGTGCGGGCAATCGCTGAGAGCAAGGAAAATTGATGCCAGAGAGCTAACTCCTGGCATTGCCATCAGCCTTTCGGCCGTTACTTTGGTGACAACTTATCAGCTGAAAGGCTATGCTGTGCTTAGTTATTAGCCTATGCGAAAGTTTTTTTTAACCACTACGCTCATTCCAGCACTGATAACAATGCTGGGCTCATGTGGCCCTAATAATTCCAGCAAGGAACCAGCTAGTAAACCAGCCGCCTCTAAGCCAACCTCACTCACGTCTATCTCTACTTCGCAGGGGCCATTAACACCCCAAAGCACTCTTGACATCTCCGTGTCAATCAAGGGTGACTCCGTACAACTTGATTCCGTCGTCATTTTTTTTGAAGCCGTCCGTCTTGCCTCTTCGCAAGCTACGAGCCTGTCTGCGTCGTTGGCACCGCTTCCTTTGGGTAAACAAACACTAACGGCAAAGCTGTTTCTGAACAATGGCGTAACAGAGCAGCACGCCCTTCCCCTGACCTTGCTTGCACAAACGCCACCGCAAAAATTTGATTTCAGAAAGCTCGAAACTTACACTCACGACCCCGATGCCTACACGCAAGGTCTCCTTTATCATGATGGCTTCCTTTATGAAAGCACAGGGACAAGGGGTGAGAGCACGCTTCGAAAAGTCGACATTTTAACAGGGAAAGTGCTGCAGCAAACACCGCTGGATAGCAGGTACTTTGGCGAAGGGCTTGCTTTTTGGGACAACAGCCTGATCCAGCTTACCTGGACGTCAAACATCGGTTTTGTGTACGACATAGAAACCTTCGAACAAAAGAGAACCTTCAACTACCCTACTGAAGGCTGGGGGCTCGCATCGACCGACACTGAACTCGTGATGAGCGATGGCACGGAGTACCTCTATTTCCTTGATCCGGTAACACTGGCAGAAACAAGGAGAATTCAGGTGTACAATCACCAGGAAAAGATATTGTACCTGAATGAGCTTGAAGTAGTGGGAGGCTTGATTTACGCCAATGTGTACCAGACAGATGTGATTGTGATGATTGACCCGGCCAGCGGTGCGGTGGTAGGCGACGTTTCCCTCGAAGGCATCTTCAACAAACAAGGGTATAGCAGAAGGCTCGACGTGCTGAACGGAATTGCCTGGGATGAGAAAGGGAAGAGACTCTTTGTTACCGGCAAATGGTGGCCCAAATTGTATCAAATCGAACTGTTCAAAATTCAATCATAAATCAACTAAATTATGAGTCTAGACACAGCAACTGCCAGGGTAGTGGAAATGGCAAAAGAAAACGGGGGCGCCATTGGCAACTCAGTGAAATTTGCTTTTCAGGAAGGAGTTATTCTTTTGGACGATACTGTGAGCCCAACGAAAGTTTCTAATGACGACACTGATGCCCAGTGCACCATTAAAATGGAACTTAAAGACTTTGTGAAGCTACTTGACGGAGACCTGGACCCGATGAGTGCATTTATGGGAGGTATGATGAAAATTGAGGGCGATATGACCATTGCCATGAAATTGACCTCACTTTTTTAAGAATTGACCGAAAAGTTTGCTTGAAAGCTTTCGGCACAAAGTAGGCGGGGCGTTGTGTTTTGAAGAATAACCAACCCAATAGTTAAATGAGACAATTAGTCAAGAAAAAAGGAGAACCGATGTACGGTATTTTCACGGCAAGGGGTCGTGATGCCTCCCGGCTGGAGCAGCTAAGCGACTGTGTGTTTGCCCTGGCTATTACTATGTCTCTTTTGTCTACCCAGGCGCCCCGAAACTTCGACGAGTTGACACTTTTTATTTCAGACGTAGTTCCGTTTACATTGAGTATGGTAGCGGTCATGTGGATTTGGCATGGTCACTACCAGTTCTTTATGCGTTATGGGCTAAGGGACATGAGAATCATCGTGCTGAACACCTTTATGATGCTCATTGTACTATTCTTTATATACCCGCTCAAATTCCTCAGCACCTGGCTGGTGTCCTATTTCACCCTTCTCGCCAAAGCATTGCTGATCAGTAATGAATACTTCAGAGAGCTGAATCAAATGGGCACGCAGATGATCCCCTGGAACGATATGCCCGAGCTGATGATTATCTACGATTGCGGCTTTCTGTCGATATACATAACCCTCGTTCTAATGTATCGGCACGCAATCAAAAATAGCGATCCTCTAAACTTAAGTGAAGCGGAGATCCACGCTACTAAATCCATTATCGCTCATTACACCGGCATAGTTGCTATCGGTCTCATTTCATTGTTCATTGCCCTACTCGGCTTCCTGATCGACTGGGAGTTCTCCGGGCTCTTTGCCGGGGTTATCTACGCTTTGATTGGGCCTGTCTCCTATTTCATAGGACGCAAATATGATAAGCCACCCCTCAACTCCAAGAGTGACCATGCATAGTTGCCTATCATATGTCCATAGTCCCCGCCACATTTGATCAAAGGCTGCTTGCTCAGTCCATCGATATCACCTTCCTGCTCCCTTTTCTATTCATACTCGACGGACTTTGGGAAACAGACTCTAACTGGTTTTGGGCAGTTTGCATTTTATTGTACCACGGCTATGCTGTGGGAATGGAGGCATCGGCACTCAAGGCCACGGTAGGCAAAAAAATGGCGGGATTGAGCGTACGAATGGAGGACGAAAGACCTGTTGATCTTAAAAATGCAGTTGTGAGAAATTTGTGCAAATGGGTTTCGCTGTTGCCCATTTCAGCTGGCTTTTTTATGATCTACCTACGGCGTGATGCCAGATCATTTCACGACATCATCTCCAAAAGTAAAGTGGTGTCGAGTTCCAATTAACCACCCAAACAGCCAAATCAAAAAGTAAAATAATTAGTTGGATAAATTTAATAAAACAACGTAGTTTCGGTGTGGTTTAAACGACCCACCTATATAAGGAATAAATCTATTCACCATGGCGAGATCAGGCGTTAAGCAATTTGAAGAGTTTTTTGAAAAGATCATTTTCTGGGGGCGCTGGGTGCAAGCTCCTATGTATCTGGGGCTTCTCTTCGGTTCTTTTATGTATCTGTATAAGTTTTTCGAAGAACTCTATCACCTTTACGATGGGGTGGTTAGCTACACAGAGGCTCAGGTGATGCTTGGCATCTTGGGTTTGGTAGACATCAGTATGGTAATGAACCTAATTGTGATGGTCATTGTCGGTGGCTACTCCATTTTTACCAGTAAGATTGACGTTGATCACCACGAAGACAAGCCGCAATGGCTTGAAGACCTTGATGCTGGCAAGTTGAAAATTAAGCTGGCTTCTTCGCTGGCATCCATTTCAGGTGTTCACCTGCTCAAAACTTTTATTGATGTTAGGGGTGCGAGAGACATGGAAGGCAATGAAGGTATCGTAGTCGAAATCGCTATCCACCTAACTTTCATCGTTTCTGCTTTGCTTTTAGCCTACACTGAGAAAATCCAGCACTCATACCATGGTCATGGCGCTGCTGAGGGTGGTGATAGCCACTAATAAAAACCCATTGTAAAATATTTGTCAGGGCGCTGAATTCTTCAGCGCCCTTTCTTTTTCACAAAAAAAGCCACCTTTCGGTGGCTCTCATTTAGATTAGGTTGGTTAAATACCTATTCAATTTAGGTAAATTATTGAATATCCGAAACAACCTAACTCGTTTTCCTCTCGGGTTATTACTCAACCAGGAGGCTATATCCTCACTCGATCAGCTGAATCTGTGCCTCTTTTACTTTTTCTTTATAGGTGCTCCAATCAGTCTGCACAAACTTACCAATGTCGGCTATCGGCGCTTTCACGGCCTCTTCAGCCTGCTTCAAAATCGTCTCCTGCGTCGGGGTGGCCATCATATAGGTATCTCCAAGGTGATTGGCTGCCAGGTTGATGATTGCCTCCACAGTTGTGGGATCTCTATATATTCCCTGCATGTCCTCTTTACCAAAAATAGGCTCCCTTAATGCTTTCACCTTTGCTTTGATGTCTCTTCCGGCCCTTTTAAGCTCTTTAGAAGCATCATCTTCTCTATCGGCCAGTAGCTTATCAACCCTCTCAACAGCAGCTAACGCTTCCCTAAGGTTATCCACGGCAATAGTTAGCTGGGTCACGGAAGCCTCCCACCGCTTGATCATAGCCAGCTTTCTCTCTCGTTCCTGAGGGGTTATTGGTGTTACCCTTGGGTCGCTAAGAACTTTCACCTCCGTTGTCGCTATTTCTTCACCATGAACCACTTTCACAGTATAAGTGCCGGGCACGGCGGTAAAGCCACCACCATCAGTAGCTCCCGGCTTTGGCTTTGATGTGTCCGGTTCTCTTACCTCTTTGTACCGGAGGTCCCACGAGGCTCGGTTGAATCCTTTTTTGGCATCCGCATACAGCGTACGAACAACCTGCCCCTCCTGGAGTATTTCTATCTTAACACTATCTTTTTTTCCGGCCGTCTCTTTCACGTAAAAGGAAATCAGGGCTCCGTAAGGTCTGTTCTCACCAGCAAAAAGTCCGTCACCAGTGGCACTGTATCCCTTAGCCCCTCTTGTGGTGCTTGCTGCATAAGCATCAGGCACATCAAATAACGCTAATGGCTTGTCGAGCAATTGCTTTCCCTGGGTAGCCAGTGCTCTCATCGGGCGAATATCGTCGAGCACATATACCGAACGCCCGTACGTGCCAATTACCAGGTCATGATCTCTTGGATGAATGACCAAATCCATTGTCGATGCCGTTGGGTAGCCATTTTCCCACTTCACCCAGTTGGAAGCGCCATCAACCGTCATATACAGCCCAAATTCAGTTCCGACGAACATAAGCCTGGGCTCGATCGGATCCTGTACAAAGGAATGAACAAACCCTCTTACGGAGTTTTCATTCACCAGACGCTTCCAGGTCTTCCCATAGTCTTTCGTTTGAAACACCCATGGCGTCCAATCGTTTCTCCGGTAGTTGTTAATCACCACGAAAGCTTCCCCTTCACTGTAGGTGGATGCGTGCACCTGATTGACCCAGGAACCCTCAGGAACTCCTTTAATGTTCACCGCAACGTTGATCCAGGTTTTTCCATTGTCTCTCGTTAGCTGAACATTGCCGTCGTCGGTTCCCACCCATATTATGTCCTTGCTGAGGCTACTTGGCGACACCGCCAAAATCGTTGTGTGGTTTTCTGCGCCTGTCACGTCATAGGTAATGCCCCCACTTTCGAGTTGCTTTTGCTTTGCAGGATCATTGGTGGTGAGGTCGGGCGAGATAATCTCCCAGGTCTTCCCCTTATCTGCCGAATAATGCAGAAACTGACTTCCCATATAAACGCCGTTGGCGTTGTGTGGATCCCTTGCTACGCCGGCATTCCAGTTAAATCTGAGAAAGGTGCCATCAGGGTGCACAGGCTGCCTGAACTCGGAGTCGCCTGTTACCTTATCATATAGCTGAATATTTCCTTTTTGTGATTGAGCAAATCCGTACCGTGAGTTTTCCAGGTCCGGAATCACATCAAAACCGTCGCCTCCACCTATGCGGGTCCACTCAGAGTTATATATGAGGTTATTATTATCGCCCCTCCCTCTGACATACACACTGCTCGGCCCCGTCCACGATCCATTGTCCTGCAAACCACCATATATATTGAACGGAATATCGTTATCTACACTGACGTGATAAAACTGCCCTAAAGGCAGATTCTCGGGAAAATACCAGGTTACACCTTTGTCTCTGGTTACACCCATTCCACCGTCATTTCCGATGAGCATGAAGCTTGGATCATCGGGGTGAATCCAAAAGGCGTGGTTATCGCCATGAAGCCGACCCACATTTGTGAAGGTTTTGAAAGTCTTTCCACCATCCTCGCTTACTGTGGTGCCACTAAAAATATTGTAGATTCTGTTCTCATTCGATGGGTCTACATAAATCTCCGCATAATAAAACGGCCTGTCTCCAATATTTTTGGTGGTCACCAACTTCCATGTAAACCCACCATCTTCCGACTTGTAGAACCCGTTCTTTTTTGCCTCAACAATAGCGTAGACAACTTGTGGCTTTCCCGGCGCTATTGCCAGTCCCATTTTACCCAGCTCACCTTCAGGCAGTCCATCCTCACTGGTAATCTTTTTCCAGGTTGTTCCTGCATCCATCGTTACATACATTCCTGAGCCCGCACCACCAGACTTAAAGAACCAGGGCCACCTGCGAAACTCCCACATATTGGCAATGAATTTATTGGGATTGGTTGGATCACGCACCATCTCACCTATTCCCACTCTTTCATTTATGTACAAAATTTTACTCCAAGTCTTGCCCCCATCCGTCGTCTTATACACACCTCTGTCGGGAGTGTCTTGCCAGGCAGACCCCTGCACACCGACGATCACTACCTCGGGGTTGAAAGGATCAACAAAAATCCGGTGAATATTGCGGGTGTTTTCCAACCCCATGTGCTTCCAGGTGGTGCCACCGTCATTCGACATGTATACCCCATTTCCTGAGTTGTGGCTGTTTCTGGGATTCCCCTCCCCCGTGCCAACCCAAACAATATTTGGATTTTGCTGGTAGATACTAATTGCACCGATGCTGGTTACTGGCTGATCATCGAAGATTGGTGTCCACTTATAGCCTCCATTCTCTGATTTCCACAGACCGCCGGAGGCCGACCCAACATATATAATGTCTGGGTTGGATAAGTCGACATCGAAAGAAGTTACCCTCCCACTCATTCCAGAAGGGCCGATGCTTCGTGCCGACAAACCCTGGAACAACTCACTATTGATAGCCTGAGCACTAATTAGCCCCGGCAAAAAAAGTAGAATCAGGCTTAACTTCAAGAAAATTCTATCCCGCATAATATTGAGTTAGTTGATATGCGACCAAGTAAACACCAATCGGCTGTCCATAAAAAAGCTAATTATATGAGTGGTGATCCAGGCAGCCCACCGTTGGTAAATGTATTTTTCTGTTCGTCAGCCACTTACAGAGTGGCCTACCTACTGGAAGTTTAAACATTCGAAGAATAGTCCTTCAGGTCAGAGTGAGGACAGCGCTTGAAATTTGCACCCTGTCGGAGAAAATAATTTTGGCTCACTATTAAGAATGTTCGCATTCTGGCATTCAGGTAAAGTAATTCTGACAAAAAACAGAATCATATTCTGAATCAAGTCCTTCTAAAGGAGGAAACTAGTATGAGAAACAGCGGCATTCGTTGGTGTAAAAAATTGTACTTTTAAAATATATTCATGCAATAAGATGGGGGTACTCAGTGGTTTTACCCATCGATAGTCCGTAAAATACCTTACTTTACGATCAATCAAGTGTCGCAATATGTATCATAAAATCAATAAAATGTTTCAATTGTTAGATAATACGCAAAAAAAGTCGGCTAGCAAACGTTTTCGTTTTGAAGTATTCAAAAAATTAAGAAATAATACTTTTCTTATATTCAATTTAGTCTCAATATTTTTTATTTAAGATTTGGTTAACGATATTTGTAGCTGACTTAAGGACAAAATTCGATTTTGCCTACTAGTCTTTGATGTTAAACTGTAAACTATAAGCTTTATGAAAAAAGGATTACTTCTTGCCGCCATGTTCGTTGGACTGTCTTTTGCGGGATACTCGCAGGAGTCGGATGTATTCTCTTTTAACTTTGTGGAAGACAAGCTGGATGACAGCAATGTAAATATGGCCGCTGTTGGCGGGCACTATCTTGGGTCAGACATCGCAGTGAAGCTGGAGCTTCTTAAAGACTCTTACACTTGGAAAGAAGAAGGCACTCCAAATAGCCCGACTACCAAAACTGTTGTTGAAAAGCCAGCGATTTACTACTCTCTTAAGAAACTTGATAAGTACTACAAGAAAGCTATAAAGAAGGGTGATGTGACTGAAGAAGCTGCAAGAGACGAATTTGTTAAAGCTCTTGACATCGCTTTGTTCATCAGATACCAGGAAACTGCCGCTTTCGAAGACAAGCTTAGAGAGCTAAAAGAAGAATCAGACATTGCTCTACTTTACACCAAGAAGGTTAAATTGGAGTTCTAAAACATTTAAGATAACCTGTAAGAGGGTTTTACTACTATCGATCAATCGTAGACAAAGGGGTGAATGCCCCTTTGTTCATTTACAGCCGCCTGGCATCTTTTAGTATGAAACTGAGCTGGTAAACATCATCAGCATCGAGCTCAAGCGTTCCTTCAAAAGTTAGCTCATCATCCATTTTCAGCCCTTCCAACTTGTTCGATGGAAATACCATCATCACCGACTCAGGCCCTGCTTCACCACAGAAAAAGCAGGTTGCCATTGGATATCTTGACAGCACTATTCCGCTGGACGAGAGGTCAATGGGAAGGTAATAGCCTTTGACGATATACTTCTTCCCCTCCATTCTAAGTAGCTCATCGCCAAATTGAGGAACATAGAACGACGCTTTCTCTTCATCGATATACTTACTTTCAAATCTCACTCCTTCAAAGACTTTCCAGAGGTTTGGACTCTGAAGCGGCGATACCAAAAGGATGACGCCCAAAAATAGCTGCAACATAAGGGTAATGTGGTTACTCCGGCAAAGATAGGCATCAACTTCGTGGCGCTAGCCCCACTAAAATAAAAAGGCAGGAAGGTAAAAACCATCCTGCCTAGTTCGTATTAGTCCTTTAACTTTGATTTATACCATTGCTTTGTCCTTGGCATTGATGTTTTCAGAAACGATCTGACCATCGAACAAGTGAATGATTCTGTGAGCATATTCTGCGTCTATAGGAGAGTGAGTCACCATAATTACTGTAGTTCCTCCCTCGTTCAAATCGCTCAGCAAGTTCATAACTTCCTGGCCATTGGCAGAGTCAAGGTTTCCAGTAGGCTCATCCGCAAGAATCAGCTTAGGTTTTGCTACCACTGCTCTCGAAATCGCCACACGCTGCTGCTGACCACCTGAAAGCTGCTGAGGGAAGTGGTTCTTTCTGTGCATGATCTTCATCGACTCCATTACTTCTTCTACCCTCTTCTTGCGCTCAGCTGCAGAATATTTTAGGTAAATAAGCGGAAGTTCAATGTTTTCATACACTGTGAGTTCGTCGATCAGGTTGAAGCTTTGGAACACAAATCCAATATTAGCTTTTCTCAAATCCGCTCTTTGGCGTTCCGAGTGCTTCGAAATCTCCTGACCCATGAAGTGGAAATCGCCTTCAGACGGGTTGTCAAGCAGGCCAATGATGTTAAGCAAAGTTGACTTACCGCAACCAGACGGGCCCATGATAGCTACAAATTCGCTCTCACGTACTTCAAGATTAACTCCAGCTAAGGCAGTTGTTTCAATCTCATCTGTGTAGTAGAACTTTTTCAGTCCTACTGTTTTAATGACAGTTTTAGCATTTTCCATATGTATATGGTTAGAATATTGGTTTATTTTATTTAAAAACTAATCGATCCTTATCCTGATAACCCTCGTAGGAAGAGACAACAACTTTCTCTCCTGGTTGCAACCCTTCTAACACCTCGTAGAACCGTGGGTTCTGACGTCCCAATCTAATGTTTCTGCGTGTAGCAAAATCGCCGCTCGCATCCACTACAAATATCCAATTGCCACCTGTGGTTTGATAAAAACTTCCTCTTGGAATCTGTATTGCCTGAATATTCTCGCTCAACTGCAAGCGAATCTGAAGGGTTTGTCCTCTTCTTATGCCGTCCGGCACGTCTCCTTCAAAATACATATCCACCTCAAACAGACCATTTCTTACTTCGCCGTAGTTCTTCATGATTGTGAGCTCATATGTCCCTCCTGCAAAGTCGAATGTGCCTTTCAGCCCTTCGTATATTCTGGCCAGGTAGTGCTCATCAATTTGCGCCCTTACCTTAAACCCATTCGTGTCATCAATCTGGCCGATGTTTTGACCTGGAGAAATTGACTCACCCACTTCACCATTCACAGTTGACAAACGGCCCGAAATTGGGGCCCTTATGTACAAATTCTCCAGGTTCTGGCGAATCATGTTAAGGTTGTTGTTTGTTCTCTGCAGCAATGCCTGGGAGTTGTTGATAGTGTTTTCAGCGTTCAAAGAGTCTACCTTCTGAGACTTAACTTCAACAACCCTTGTTTTAATCAGCCTTTCATAGTCAAGCTTAGCTCTCAAAAACTCTTGTTCAGAGATTACTTTCTCCTTGAAAAGCTGCTCGCTTCTCTCATAAAGATCCTTTGCCTGAGCAATCTGGTAGTCGAGCGTAATCAGCGTGCGCTGCAGCTGAAACAGACTCTGCTGCATCTGCAACCTCGTGTTTTGTAGCTGGTTCATCAAGATGAACGCCTGAGTTTCCTCCCTTATGAAGCTTTGCAACAAATTATTGTTGGTCAGCTTTAAAATAGTATCACCCTTTTCTACCTGAATACCACCTTCGTAATATTTCTTCTCAATAATACCACCCTCTATCGCATCCAATCGGATAGTCTTGATAGGCATGACCTGCCCATCGACAGGGATAAACTCCCTGAATTCTCCGTTCTGTACTTCAGCTACGTTTATTTTATCAACAGACACATTGAGCTTGGAGCTTCGGTCTGCAAAAACAAAACTGTAAATAACGAAAAGTACAAATGCGCCACTAAGCCCATAAATGGCGACTTTCTTGAGAGTAAACGTTTTCTTTTTAATTACACGATCCATTTGCTAAGATATTTCAAGTCCGTGCCAGTATCTCCAACAAAAATGCCACAAATTATAAAATGCTGATTATTAATGAATTACGGTTTGATTGGTTTTGCGAAATAGTTCGATTATGTACACTTAGGGGCAGTGGGTGTTCGCTATTGAGCAAAACGAGAGGCTTAAAGAACGGGCAAAAAAAAAGATTCAGGCATTCGCCTGAATCTCAAGGTCAAAAACTCAAAATAAAAAGGACTAATCAAATCTTAATCCACAACAACACACGAATATAAAACAATCGGCTCTAAAATAAAATTCCTTCTCCCTAAATTTTGAATTTTTAGTCATGTGGCTTTAGTCATTTGCCAAACCGCCTTTGTGGCACAAATACGCTTAAAGTCTGGCTCAGCATTGAAAAGTGGCGTACTGCTGAGATGTACCTCTCCAGACATTTTCTAAAAAAAGCCTCCTTTCGGCTCTCTGAGGCTTTGATGTTAAAAAAGGTACAGAAACTAAAGGTTGTTGATGATACTGGCAGTATTTTTGTATCTGTACTGTGAAAGCACACTACTTTTATGAAACTACGGATATCAAAACGATTCATTTTACTGCTGGGATTTGTCCTGGCACTACTGGCCATTTATTCAGGCGGCCTGGTGACGGCACAACCAATGCAGGATCAAAATGGTGCAGCCAGTTTAGATTCCGGTCGGGTTTCTAACAAAGTTCGTTCGCAAATTGTGGAGCAGGCGGTCAGCCATAAGGGGCTGATTACCGATTCAAGGCTTGACTTTTCGCTTACCCCTACAGGCAGAAGTGAATTCGAACTGGCATTCGAAAACCCCTACAAATACCCGGTGAAGATCAAGATTTACAATATTATAGGTAATCTGATAGCCGAAGAGGAAGCAAAACCAGGGGCTTCTTTTACCAAAAAGTATAATTTTTCTGACGAGAAAATGAGGCTGTTTGTTGTTGAGGTGGGCAACCAGAAGCACAACCTTACCAAGAAGGTGACCACCATATAAAAAGTAAGCCCCGTATTTCTACAGGGCTTTTAGTCGTATTAATGGTTCAAGTTAAACGGGCCACTCAGCCTATCTCGACCAACTCTATTTGAAAAGTAAGGTCTTTGCCAGCCAGAGGGTGGTTTGCATCCAACACAATTTTGTCTGGCTCAACGGCGGTAACAACCACGGGCCGTGATTTATCTCCATCGTTGATAGCGAGCTGCATTCCAATTTCCGGCTTTATGTCAGCAGGCACCTGGGCTATTGGAACTTCCACCAAAAGCTCGTCGCTCCTTTCACCATATGCTTCTTTGCTGGGGATGTTTGCTTCCCTTACTTCACCAAGAGCCATTCCGAGCACGGCTTGTTCAAAACCTGGGATCATTTGGCCCTGTCCTAAAGTGAAGGCAAGAGGATCACGACCTTCCGAAGAGTCGAATACCGACCCGTCTTCCAACTTTCCTGTATAATGTACTTTTACCGGATGTCCATTTTTTGCTACTGACATGTCTTCCTTTTTTCTGTTTGCTAATTCTTTATGATTTAATTCAAAGGTATGGAAATATGGTTTTGATGAAAATCTATGCCGGGTAATGTTATGATTATGGACAGAAAATGTTCATATTCGTACATAAAAACCCCTTTAAAACTTCCTAACATTTTAATAATCAGCACTTTTACCTTTGGCACAGTACTGGTTATGTATTTAACAGAGCGGATAACTACAACTTATGGAATCAGATAAAGAACTTGGAAAGATATTAATCATTGATGACGACGAAGATGTGCTGCTTGCAGCCAAAATGCTGCTCAGGAAGCATGCGGAAAACGTGATCATAGAAAAAAACCCAAAGAAAATACCGTTTCTGCTCAACAACGACACCTACGATGTTATCCTTCTGGATATGAATTTCAGCAAGGACATAACCAGTGGAAAAGAAGGCTTTTATTGGCTGGAGCAAATACTTGAACGGGAGCCAACGGCCGTGGTCATTCTTATCACTGCTTTTGGCGACGTAGAAATGGCTGTGAAGGCACTTAAGGAAGGGGCTACTGATTTTGTGTTGAAGCCATGGCAAAATGAGAAGCTGATTGCTACGCTTTCTTCGGCAGCAAAGCTGAAAAAATCAAGAAATGAGGTTACGCAGCTAAAACAGGCAAAGCAGGCGCTCGAAGAAGGAATCAATCAGCCTTTTAAGGACATTATCGGGGAAAGCGATGCGATCAAGCAGGTATTTAACATCATTGACAAAGTGGCCCAAACGGATGCCAATGTCCTTATCCTCGGCGAGAACGGAACCGGGAAAGAGCTTATAGCCCGGGCACTCCACCAAAAGTCGCTGAGAAAAGACAAGGTGTTTATCGGGGTTGACATGGGCGCCATTACGGAAACACTGTTTGAAAGCGAGCTTTTTGGCCATAAAAAAGGTGCTTTCACCGATGCCAAAGACGACAGGGCTGGGAGGTTTGAGGCTGCGAACGGAGGCTCGTTATTTCTGGATGAAATTGGAAACCTGAGCATGCAGCTTCAGAGCAAGCTGCTGACTGTGCTGCAAAAAAGAGAGGTAGTTCGGCTTGGTACCAACAAGTCCATTCCTGTGGACATCCGCCTGATCAGTGCCACAAATATGCCTATTTACGAAATGGTGGAAGAGAGCACGTTTCGTCAAGATCTGCTTTATCGGATCAATACTGTTGAAATACACCTCCCGTCGCTAAGAGAAAGAATGGACGATATTCCGCTGCTTTGCGACCACTTTATCAAGATGTATTGCGGCAAGTACCGAAAGCCAATCAAAAAAATGTCGCCGATCGCACTCAAGAAGCTGCAGAAATACCAGTGGCCTGGTAATATCAGGGAGCTGCAACATGCCCTGGAAAGAGCCATTATCATGAGCGACTCCAATATGCTGTCGCCTGACGATTTTTTCTTTTTGAATCAGAAGGCCGAGAGCAAAGCAGAAAGTGAGCCCGAAACGTTCAATTTGGACGATGTAGAAAAGTCGGTGATTCAAAAGGCCATTAACCGGCACGGAGGGAATATTTCAAAGGCAGCCAAGGAACTTGGATTAACAAGGGCTTCCCTTTACAGAAGAATGGAGAAGCATGGCCTTTAAGAGCTTCAAAGCTGCTTTGATTATTAGGGTTGTGCTGCTGATTGGCTCAATCTTCCTGCTTACACACTTGTATTACAACGATTCCTATGACCTGACCAAAGCGTTGGTTATCGGAATGATTGGCTATCAGGTATATGCCCTTTTCCACTACCTGGACAAGTCAAACAGGGAGATTGCCAACTTTCTCAGCTCCATTCAATACGACGACTTCTCCAACACCTATACATACAGAAACACCGGTGGGTCCATTGACTTGCTTTATGAGCAATTCAATAATGTAATGAAAAAATTCAGGGACATCAGAGCCGAAAAGGAAGCGCAGTACACTTATTACAAAACCATCGTTCAGCACGTGGGCATTGGCATCATCACGTTTGATAAGCATGGCGAAATTCAGATGCTCAATACCGCCGCCAAAAACCTGCTCCAGATTGGGCAAATAAAAAATATTTCGAACCTGAAAAGCATTAGCCAGGTACTTGTTGATGGGTTTTTTATGCTAAAAACAGGTGGCAGAGACCTGATAAAAATCGAGCGCAATGGGGAGGAAGTGCAGTTGGCCATTTATGCCATAGAGCTGACCATGCGGGGCGAGGAGTTCAAGCTTATTTCGCTTCAGAACATCAAAAGTGAGTTGGAAGAAAAGGAAATGGAGGCCTGGCAGAACCTGATCAGGGTACTGACGCACGAGATTATGAACAGCGTAACACCCATTTCCTCGCTTGCGGGCACGGTAGAGTCGGAGCTTGGCCACCAGCTGAAAAATGGTGATGACGTGAACAGGATCACCAATGAAGAAATTCAGGACTTATACCTGGCTGTGCAAACTATTCACCGCAGAAGTGACAGCTTGATTAAGTTCGTTTCTGATTTCAGAAACCTGACGAGGCTCACCATGCCCAAGCTGGCCCAAACCAAGGTGCGTGACCTACTCGACCATGTGCTCATGCTTTTAAAATATGAAATAGAGCGGGGAGAAATAAAACTCACTTACAAGGTAGAGCCCAAGAATCTTGAAGTACTGGTGGACAAAGAACAAATTGAGCAGGTATTGATCAACCTGGTGAAAAATGCTATTCAAGCGCTGGAGGAAAACGATGAAATGGACAAGGAAAAACTTTTGATCATTTCGGCCAACGGACTTGAAAATAACAGCGTGTCAATTTCCATTACCGACAATGGTCCTGGCATTGAAGAAGATGCGCTCAAAAAGATATTTATCCCCTTCTTTACTACCAAAAAAAGTGGCTCGGGCATTGGTTTAAGTTTGTCGAAACAGATCATGAGGCAGCACAAGGGGTCGATCTCAGTGAAGTCTGTCATCAACCAGGGCACTGAGTTTGTGCTGAGGTTTAGCTAATCCAAAAATCTCATTTTCAGTTTCGTTTTTGCTCCATAATGGATAGATTTACTATTCACCCTAACTGAAATGGGAAGCACACTGGAGACCGTACGTTCTATTTTAGCTGACAAGCTGGCCTGCCCATTGTCGAAAGTAACGCCTGATGCGTCTTTCTACAAAGACCTCGGGATAGACTCACTGGACTATGCGGAGTTGGTAATGGAACTGGAAAGAGAGTTTGATATTACCATTCCCAGTTCAGAAGCCTCAAGAATTACCACAGTTAGCCAGGTAATTGACTATATCAACCGCCGGATCAAGGCCTGCAAAGGGCTCTCAAATTATTGATTTGATAAAGTGCACATAAAAGTGCAGTAATTGCTCAACCCTACCTTTGAGGAAAGGTGGGAGTGTGAAGGATTATTATAAAACCATTGTTCTGTCTGATATTCACCTGGGCCGCAGAGGCTCCAGACACAAAGATGTGATCAGTTTTTTAAAACAGAGCATTTGTGAGAACCTGATTTTAAACGGCGACATTGTTGACCGGTTTAGTTACAATAAACCAGAGCTTTGGAAAAAAAGACACTGGAGGTTTATAAAAGCACTTTCTCAAAAGGTAGCCGAGCATAACACCACCATCGCATTTATTAAAGGCAATAGCGACGAGCTGCCGAACGACCTGCTTCCACTCGAAATAGGAGCATTGAAACTGGTGGATAGAGTGGAGTACGAGTCAAATGGCAAGAAATTTCTTGTCGTTCACGGCGACATTTTCGACACCTATAAGGGGCAATTCAGGTGGCTTGCCAGCCTTGGCAAAAAAACCCATGGCCTGCTCTTTTGGTTTCACCATCAGGTGCACAAGCTAAGAGCTGCGGTTGGTGTAAGGAATATGCCCTTCTCTGAAAAGGTGAATAGCAGATTGCCAATAGCGAGTCGGTTTATCGAAATTTACGAGCAATCGCTTTGTCAGTTCGCTAAAAATGGAGGCTACGATGGTATTATCTGTGGGCATTTGCATATTCCAGCTATTAAGACCATCAATGGGATGGTATATATGAATTCAGGCGACTGGCTTTCATCCGGATCTGCCCTGGTTGAATATCCCAACGGCGAATGGAAACATGTGTTCTACACCGAATCTCAAAGAGCTTTGTATGAAGAACTGGAAAATGAAGAAAAAGGCTTGAATTACTTAAACATTTATCCTTCTTTGAGGGGTGGATTTCTAAATCTGTAATTTTAGGTCACTTCCTGAATGCCAACCAGTCCAAAAAGGTTTCTTTTTATTGTCCAGGGTGAAGGGCGTGGTCATATGACGCAGGCCATTTCATTGTTTGAAATGCTAACGGCTGCCGGCCAAGAAGTTGTGCATGTAGTAGTTGGGAGAAGCTCCCGGCGAGAAATGCCTTCTTTTTTTCAAAACAGAATTACCTGCCCACTCACCGGTATCTCCAGTCCAAATTTTGTAGCAGACAAAAACAACAAATCGGTAAAAATAGGACCTACAATCACTCATAACCTGGTCCATTTTTCGAACTATGTGCAGAGCCTAAAAATGCTTAACAACATAGTTAAAGAGACAAAGCCGGACGTAATTATTAACTTCTACGATTTCCTTGGTGGCCTATATAATGGACTTTACAAGCCAAAGGCCGAATACATATGCATTGGCCATCAATATCTGGCTTATCACAATTACTTTCCGTTCCCAAATAAACAAGGCTTTAACAAGAACTTGTTGCTTAACAACAACAAGCTGACCGCCTGGGGGGCTAAAAAGCTCCTAGCTTTGTCATTTGCTGCCTACCCTGAAGACAAAAAAAGTGGTGTGGTGGTAGTTCCGCCGTTGCTCAGGAAAGAAGTGATGAAGCTTGAACCGACGGAAGGCGACTTCATTCTCACCTATATGGTAAATGATGGATACAGCAAAGAAATAGAGTCATGGCATGCCGGCAACCCGTCGGTAAAGGTTCAATCGTTTTGGGACAAAAAAGGAATGCCAAATCCTCATCGTGTAGACGACACGCTCACTTTCCATCAGTTGAGCGACACCATGTTTCTCCAGCTTATGAGCCAGTGCAAAGCATATGTGAGCACGGCAGGTTTCGAGTCTATTTGCGAGGCCATGTACCTTGGAAAGCCCGTGATGATGGTGCCTGTGCAGGGCCATTATGAGCAGGCCTGCAATGCACTGGATGCTGTTCAGGCGGGGGCTGGCGTCAGTTCGGAGTCGTTTAACCTCACGAAGGTCATCGACTATCTACCTAATCATCAACCGATAGTGGGCAAGTTCAGAGAGTGGACGGATCGTTGTGAAGAGCTTATTTTACAGGAGCTGCTGGGCTAGATTTTTTTTGAATTACACTGTCTTTGGTAACCGCTGGACAAAACTTTAGTAAAGATAAACACCCATCCCTTTGCCCAGCACCACCTCTACATGTTCGTCTATTGTGGTGGACAGCTCGAAGCCTTTGTAGTTGGCACTAATAGGAAATCTTTTCCTGACTTCATCATTTTGCTCTCAAAAAAGTCAAAAGGTTTGTTATTTTAA
>NZ_CAXBCJ010000013.1:0-170350 GCF_963974565.1 uncultured Imperialibacter sp.
ATCCCAAAACTAAAAAATTAGGACGCCATGAGCATTTTTGTTCGGACAGTAGTGAATATATTTCTACAAGTAGAGCACCTTCATGCCATACTGGAGGGCGTTCACGAAACAAAGTAATTGAACGATACAGAAGTAGAAGATGGCAAAATTTAGTCAGTGCGAACAATTCTTGAATTCAAGGCAAATTCAAGAAATAGAACAATACGTAGGTTTTGATTTTCCGAGGGTGTATAAAGAGCATCTTCTTGCCTTCAACGGTGGGAAGTGTTCTCCTAACGTTTTCCAGTTCGGAGAAGGCGGAAAAATAACTCGATCCACTGTCGACTGGTTTTTGGCCATATATGATGGGAAATATGATAACCTGAAAAGATATATTGAGATATATAAAAAGGATAGCAAGAGACTACCTGGTTATATGTTACCTATCGCTCACGATCCGGGCGGAAACCTTATTTGCCTATCGTGCGCTGGCGAAGACAATGGACAGGTTTTCTTTTGGGATCACGAAAAGGAAGTTGATTATACCACATCAGATGATTCTGATTACTCAAACCTTTATTTTATAGCAGGTTCCCTTCAGGAATTCCTGGAAAGCTTACAGGAAATTTAGTCCTCCGCTGCCGGGCTAAAAGAGAGGCTTTCACTGCACTCATTCCATCGCTTCCAACCGCAATTTTCTCAAAAAATACCTGTATATTTCAATGGATAACTTCTGGGAAAATAACCCGATTCTATGCGCTTGTTGAAATACGTTTGTATAATTATGTTACTGGTGCTTACCTCACTTGAAGCCGAGGCCCAAATTACCCCCTCCATCCGCCTTGGCGGCCAGGAACAAAATCAGGTGGACAAGGTCAAGCGTATAGGGAAAGCTGCCAAGCGCACAAAAAAGAGAGAAAAGAAGTCGAGAAAGCAACGCAGAGCAGAAAGAGATTCTCTGGCAAATGCACGGGCCGAGCAGGAGGGCGAGCGGCTTAGGGATGTTGCCAAAGAGGCTGCCAGGGACACTTTGAACCAACGTTTTGGCGAAGAATTCGAGCAATACAGTGACGAGCTTGCAGCTGGAGAAAATGTATACAATCAGGTAAAGGGAGTGTCTGAAGATAGTCTCACGGCAGCGCAGCTGGCCGACACTGTGGCGCATACCGCATTGGAGTACGGAGAGGGGCAGTTAGAACAGGAAGCAGCCAGGGCCCTTGCCGAACAGGGTGAGGGGCCAGACCTTGGTGCTTTCACTCCCGGAGACACGCCTGACCCCAGCCAGCTACTGGGTGCCGGGATGACGAATGAGGAGATGGAGAAGCTCAAGGCCCTGAACGACGCCAGGCAAGCTGCTCGTAAGCTTGCAAAAAGTAAGGACATTCTAGAGGCGCTTCCGAAAATTGAAGCTGCTGCAACCAAAGGAATTCCATCGGTAGATAAAGTCAAACAACGGTATTTTAAATATGGTACAGTTAAGGGTCACCCAGAAAAAAATGTGTTTAAGCAACAGCCCTTTCACAAGCGCTTTATTTGGGGAGGCAACCTGGATGTGGTGATAGGGCTGAAGAACACGATTGACTTCGGGCCTTTTGTCGGGTACAAGATCAACAAGGTGTGGACAGTGTTTATAGGCGGCAAATACCGCACCGAGATCAACTTCAAAAAAGGTTTTTATTTCCGGCGGGGAGAAGATGAAATGCTGGGCTACCAACTGTTTACGCAATATGTATTGTACAAATCCATTTTCGCCTATGCAGGCTACGAAAACAATTTTGCGGCGGCCAAGACGGATCCAAACTCGCCATCCGACAAAAGCCCTGGGAAGGTATGGGTGCCTTCTGCCATGCTTGGCATAGGGAAGAAGTTCTCAGTCAGTGCCAAAATCGGCGCACAGTGCATTTTGATGTATGACTTTTTGTATGACCGCAACACGGCGCTATACCCCCGCCCGTGGCAGGTGCGGGTAGGGTTTTATAAGAAGTAGGCATCTTGCGGATCAATCTGTATTCTTGGGGACTGAATGATTGGTGTGCGGCTAAATAAAAAAGCAAAACTGGTTCAATGCGTCTCGCCCGGCCGGGTTAGGCTTGGACGTTTTGCTTTTTTATAGCCACTCGGGATATTGCGCTTTAAAGTTTGTCCCCCAGATTTTACGCTTTATCCCATTTTGCTGGAGCCAATTCTCCCTTCGGGCACCGCTTGCCTCGAACGTTTTGCCTTTCGGAAAGCCTCAACACTGCATCAACTTACCACCCATTTTTAACTCTTCCTCAAATATTCATTTCACCACATCAATCGGCTGCTTATTTTGTGCTTTCTCGCAAAATTCAACTCCATGAAAAAACTTTCGATGTACCTGTTTTTCTTTCTGGCCATTTTCTCAGGCCAGCTGCTGGCCCAATACCCCACCGACTACCTCGGCAAGGATTTTCACAAAGAACGCCGGCAGGCGCTGCGGGAAAAGATGCCACCCAATTCAGTGGCCGTTATGTTTGCTAATCCCGTTCGAAATCGGGCCAACGATGTGGAGTATGTTTACCATCAGGATCCTGATTTTTACTACTTAACTGGCTACCAGGAGCCACACTCATTGGTGCTTATTTTTAAAGAAAAACAAAAAGATAGTCAGGGAAATACATTCTCAGAAGTGCTATTTACGCAACAAAGACAGGCTCGAAAGGAGATGTACAACGGTGCCAGATTGGGTGTGGAGGGAGCTAAGAGGGAGCTTGGCTTTGAGGCGGCCTACGACGCCACCGAGTTCAAAAATTTCAACATGGACTTCTCCGTGTTTGACAAGATCATGTTCCTCAATTTGCCCTCCGATGTGAGGGACGCACCCGGCGACGAAGCCGATCTCTATAGTCTCCTGTTGCAGTTCAAAAACAAGGTTGACTACCCGGTAGATTTTAATGCCGACAAGTACAAAATGTATGACTATGTCAAGTCGGAGGAGTTCCTGAAGAACCCGCAGGCGGCTCAGATTTTGAGACAGCTGGTCAATAATTTCCCTGATTTTGCCTCAAATGAGCAGATAAAGGCTGTTTTGGAGGCGAAGTCTCCCGAACAACGCAAGCTGATGATTGAAAAGCTGCCAGAGCCCAGGCAAAAGTTGGACGGCTCCTCTCTGGAGAAATACCTGACGGATCTTAGGGAGGTAAAGTCAGCTGAAGAGATAGCACTTCTTCGCATGGCTGTCGACGTGAGTTGTGTGGCGCAGGCAGAAGTGTACAAAGCTATGCGGCCCGGCATGTCGGAATCGGAGGTACAGGGCATTCATGAGTTCGTTTTCAAGAAATATGGCGCCGAAGACCTGGGTTATCCGTCGATTGTCGGGGCGGGCAACAATGGCTGCACACTGCACTATATCAGCAACAACAAGATGGACATCAAGAGCGATTTGGTGCTGATGGATCTTGGGGCGCAGTACCGGGGCTACACAGCCGACATTACCCGCACGATTCCGGCCAGTGGTAAATTTACCAAAGAGCAAAGGGCTATCTACGAATTGGTGCTGAAGGCCCAGGAAGCCGCTTTTGCAAGGTCAAAACCAGGCAATAAGATATCAGACAACACCCTTGTTTGCAGGCAAGTGATCAACCAGGGGCTGGCGGAGCTTGGCATTATTGAGTCGGTCGATGCGCCGCACAATTACTTTCCCCACGGGGTGTCGCATCACATTGGCCTGGATGTGCACGACAGGGGGAACTACCAGGAATTCAAGGAGAATATGGTGTTGACTGTTGAGCCCGGCATCTACATTCCGGAGGGCAGCCCCTGCGACAAAAGGTGGTGGGGGATTGCAGTGCGAATTGAAGACGATATTTTGATCACAAAAGACGGGTACGAGCTGCTCAGCACCCGTGCGCCACGCACTCCCGACGAGATAGAAAAGCTAATGGCGGAAGAGAGTATTTTCTCTAATTATAAACTTCCTGATTTGAAGAAATAAGATTTGAAGAAATTTTTCTCTGAGTCATGAAATAATATGTAATGACTCAGAGAAAAATATGGAAAGTGACTGTTTACTCACCCATCATCCACTGTGAAAGCAGGTAGCCTGCTCCCTTGGTCACTACCTTGTCAAAGCCACTTGGGATTTTACCTTCGGGAAGTAAAATCCACCCATCCATTTCCGCCACTTCGGTAACGTCGATAGCCATAAACGCAGCGCCATCGCCTGAGGCTTTTTCCAGGAACACGTACCTGTTGTTGTCAGCAAATACAGCTGCAATGGCGGGCACTGCATAGCCGGTGGCCTCACCAGTTATAATTTTCCCTTCCACATACATGCCCATGATGAAAGGGATATTCTCCTCTTCGAAGTGCCCGTGGACTTTTACAGCCCTGGTGTTGTCGTCGAAGGCCTTGTCGATCAGGTAGATGTCTGCTTCCAGCACCTTGCCGGGCATCGACGGCAGCATGATCTCCATTTTTTGTCCCTCTTTTACATTCATTGCCTCCGACTCATAAACGCTGAGTTCGGCATGGATGTGGGTGAGGTCCACTATTTCCATAAGGGATTGCCCGGGCGTTATGTAGCTCCCGATTTTTGCAGATACTTCCGTCAGGTAGCCATCCATTGGTGCCCGGATGACAAAAGACCTGGCAATAGTCCCTTTGTCGAGTGTGGCCATATTTACATGCAGAAAGCTCAGCTTCTGTTGTAATGCTTCAACTGAGGAGGTCGTTTGCTCATACACAGCCTGAGCGAGTTGCAGATTCTTCTTTGAGGTGATGGAGTCAGCGGCCAGGTTGCTTTGTCTTTCAAACTCGGACTTTAGCACCGCCAGTTGGCTCCTGTGCTCAAGATACAGCTGTTGCAGATCAACGAATGCCGGCCCCTCCATAACGGCCAGCACTTCTCCTTTCTTTACTTTTTCGCCGATGTGTTTGTCGGCTGATTTTACATAGCTACCCAAAAACGTGGTAACAGAAGCCATGTGCTGCGTTGGAACATCGAGCATGCCATTTGCGGATACAGAGGTTGTGATCGTTCGCTGCTCTATTGTTTTTGACTGGAGACCCGTTTTTGCAATCTGCTGGGCCGACAGTGTCAGGCCATCAGCAGTTTTTTGGGCTTGCTGACTCTCAGCAAGCGGCTCTGCCTGGTTGCTGCAGCCCTGGACGGTAGCTAGAAGTGCAAGACCTAAAATATATATTTGACAACTTTTCATCTGTATAAAATTTAATTTTTAGCGGCCAGATGGAATAGCCTGTACCATTACGGAATAGATCTTAGTCTGTTGACAGATTATCCATTCCGTTGGGTGGGGTATTCCTTATGGCTATTTCATGTGGTGTAGATTAATCAATTAAAAAGAATGCAATGTTGACCTCTGCCAGCTTTAGCTGATGCAGTTGGTCGATGTAGCTTAGCCTGATTTGTCTGGCAGTTTCGAAATTCAACAGCAATTGGTATAAGTCTATTTCTCCTGCGGTGTATGACCTGTTGGCCACTGATATAAGCTCTTCGGCCATTTTCAGCCCCTCAGTTTGGTAATAGGCAACCATTTCCTCAAACTTTAGCCGGTTGGCCTGCAAGCCCGCCCATTCGGCCTCCCTTCGCCGCTCATAATTGTCCAGTTGCTCACCTGCAGCTTCCGCATACAGCTTACTGGCCTGTACTCGCCTCACCTGCGAAAGCCCCAGCAATGGAATGCCAATCCCGAACTGGTAGCCATCAAAATTGGCAGCGTTTTCGCCCTGCCCAAAGCCTTTGAAATACTGGGCCTGAAAGGTAGGTGCCAACCTTGATTCTTCTACTTTTTTGAGTGAAAGGCTGCTGGCTTCTTTTTTTACCAGCTCCCGATACTTTGGATCGTCCTGAGAAGCCTCAATAGAGGTGTTTTTTCCCAGAATATCGGTGCGGCTAAGGGCCTTGGAGGGGAGTACGATTGAATCTTCACTTTGCAGGATGCCTTTGAGCCGTTCCCGGTAATGCGCCACTTCCAATTGCGACTGTGTCAGCGCTGCATGCACTTCGCTGGCTTTCGATTTAGACTGTATAAGCTCAAGTTTGGTGGCGTCACCCACCTCAGCTCTCCGCATCACCACCTGGTTCATGGCAGCATACAGGCTATCCAGTACCCGCCAATGCTCCAATTTTTCCTGCGATTGGGCCATGCCAAGATAGAGAATAGCGACGTCTTTGCTGAGCTGTCGTTTGGCAATATCAAGCTGTGAGGCAGTAATGTCTGTTTGGTTACCCAGGGCCTTTTTGGACGCCGTGTAGAGCCCAGGCCAGGCGATTTGCTGCTGCACGCCAAGCACCCTCAACGGAAAGCCGTTGGGCGCTATATTGTTTTGGTCGTAGCCGTAGTAGATATGGGTGGGGCCGGGATCGAAAGCGGTCTTCTCCAGTTTCTCCACACCTTGCAACGTTTTTTGGGCGGCGTTGATGCCCTGATTGTTCTCCAGGGCGATCTCAATGGCTTTGTCCAGCGTCAACGCAGATGGAGCATTTTGAGCGTTGATCGCAAGGCTGCTGCTCACCAACAGCAACAGCATCGTCGCCTTTTTACCAGGCCATTTGAAAAAGCCAGTTTCCAGGAGCGTGTAGAGTACCGGAAGCACCACCAGTGTGAGGAAGGTGGCTGACACCAGACCGCCGATAACAACGGTCGCCAGAGGGCGTTGCACTTCCGCTCCAGCTGATCCTGAGAAGGCCATAGGGAAGAAGCCCAGTGCTGCCGCCGACGCCGTAAGCAACACGGGGCGCAGTCTCATTTTTGTGCCCATGATTACTCTTTTGTGGATGTCGTTAATTCCTTTGTGCTTTAGTTCGTTGAAGAATTCAATCAGTACAATGCCGTTTAGCACGGCAATGCCGAAAAGTGCAATGAATCCAACGCCAGCAGAGATACTGAAGGGCATGCCCCTGATAGTTAAAGCGATGACCCCACCTATTGCGGCCAGTGGAATGGCGGAGAAAACAAGTAATGCCTCACTGACAGCCCCAAAGGTAAAATAGAGCATGATGAAGATGAGGAACAACGCCACTGGCACCGCCACCATCAGCCTTTTCTTTGCATTTTGAAGGTTTTCAAACTGCCCGCCATAAGTGATATAGTAGCCGACAGGCACCTTCATATCGGCGGCGATGATTTGCTGCATTTCCTGTACCAATGACTCCATATCTCGGTTTCGCACGTTGATACTGACCACAATCCTTCGCCGGGTATCATCCCGTGAAATTTGGGCTGGGCCTGCTTCGTAGGTGATACTGGCCACTTCCCGTAGCGGAACCTGGCCTCCAGCTGGAAGGGCAATGAATAAATTGCTCAAATCCTGCATGTCTTTTCTGTTTTTCACGGCCGTTCTCACTACAAGGTCGAAGCGCTTTTCTCCCTCAAACACAACGCCGGTGGCTTCCCCGGCAAAAGCCATTCTGATCACCCTGTTCACTTCTTTAACCATGAGGCCGTAAGACGCCAATTTGCGGCGGTCGTATTGCACCGACATTTGCGGCAGACCTGCAATTTGCTCCACACTTACGTCAGCTGCACCTTCCACATGCTGGATAAGAGACTTTACACGGTTGCCCATATTGAAAAGCGTATCGAGATTTTCCCCAAAGATCTTAATGGCCACATCAGCCCTTACACCCGTAACAAGCTCATTGAACCTCATTTCGATGGGCTGAGTAAATTCAAAACCAATGCCAGGCAGCACCGACATGGCAGCTTTCATTTTATCAGCAAGCTCATCTTTTGATGCAGCGGATACCCACTGATCTTTTGGCTTCAGCCTCACAATGACATCCGTCATTTCCATCGACATAGGGTCAGTGGGAACTTCCGCCGCTCCAATTCTGGTGATCACCTGACTCACCTCTGGAAAATTCTGAAGCAGAATCCTTTCGAGCTTAGTGCTGATGTCCACCGTTTCCGACAAGGAGGTGCCCGGCTTGAGAATGGGCTGTATCACGTAATCACCTTCATCGAGTGTGGGGATGAACTCGCCACCAAGCTGAATGAATAGGAATACGCTAGCTGCCAGCATAGTGATGGCTGCACCAATAACCAACGCCTTGAACCTCAAAGCGAAGCGGATGGTGGGCAGATACAGGTTTTGTATTTTTTCAATCAGGGCGTCAGAAAACCCTCCTTTTGAGGCCTTCGCTTTTTTGGGCTTAAGAAAGTAAGCCGACATGGCTGGCACGTAGGTCAGACAAAGGATCATGGCACCTATGAGGGCAAAACTGAATGACAATGCCATCGGCTTGAACATTTTTCCCTCAATGCCCGAAAGCGAAAGGATGGGAATGAAAACGATCAGAATGATGACCTGCCCGAAAATGGCGGATCGCATCATTGTGGAGGCACTCGTCGCAGTAAGAGTATCCATTTCGGCGGTTCGCTCTTCGTCTGATAGCTTCAGAAGGCCGTTTGCCCTGGCAGAGATCTGATGCACCGTATATTCTACAATGATAACCGCACCATCGATGATAATACCGAAGTCGATGGCGCCGAGGCTCATGAGATTGGCCGACACGCCGAAGTAGTTCATCAGCGTGATACCAAACAAAAGGCTCAATGGAATAACCGAGGCTACTATCATTCCCGAGCGGAAGTTGCCAAGCAGAAGAACCAGTACGAAGATAACGATGAGTGCTCCAAGAATAAGGTTTTCGGCCACGGTTGTTGTGGTCTTGTCAATTAGTTCAGTTCTCTCCAGAAAGGGGTTGATGTACACGCCTTCAGGTAGAAACTCCCCTATTTCACTTACACGATCTTTCACTGCATTGATTACCTGGCTACTGTTGGCGCCCTTGAGCATCATCACCTGGCCCATGACCTTTTCGCCCTGGCCGTTGGCGGTAATGGCACCAAACCGCACGGCAGTACCAAACCTGACTTCTCCCACCTGCCTGATCAGGATGGGAATGCCATCCCGGTTGCCGATCACCACATTGCCAAGGTCCTCCAGGGACTTGATCTGACCCTCTCCCCTGATGAAGTAGCTCTGGGAGGCCTTTTCTATATAAGCACCTCCAGTCACGTCATTACTGGCTTCAAGCGCATCAAATACTTCTGTGATCGTAACGCCTGTGGCATTCAAGAGTGCCGGATCCACGGCAACTTCGTATTGCTTGAGAAAGCCACCCCAGGTATTTACTTCCACCACGCCTGGTATCCCCGACAAATAGCGTTTGACTATCCAGTCCTGAATTGTGCGAAGCTCTGTGGTGGAATATTTGCCTTCATAACCCGGTTTCACATCCAGGATATACTGGTAAATTTCGCCGAGGCCGGTAGTAATAGGGCCCATTTCCGGCGTGCCAAACCCAGCCGGGATGGACTCCTGGGCCTTCTTGATTTTTTCCGCAATAAGCTGACGAGGTAAGTAGGTGCCCAGGTCTTCGTCGAACACGATGGTGACAACGGACAGCCCAAACTTCGAGATAGAGCGTATTTCCTGCACACCCGGAAGGTTGGCCATTTCCAGTTCAACCGGGTAGGTTATAAATTGCTCGACATCCTGAGTAGCCAGGTTTCTTGACACGGTTAATACCTGCACCTGATTGTTCGTAATATCCGGCACAGCTCCAAGTGGAATTTGACTTAGCGAAAACAGGCCAACGCCCATAATGGCTAAGGAAAATAATGAAACGATCAGCTTATTGTGTATGCTGAATCGAATGATTGAATCGACCATTAACAAATAGATTTAAAGCGCCCGAAAGGGCATGAAAATTAGATAACCAAGAAGATTATCAGGCGCTTTGAGGAGGCTGAAACCAGTTGGATGCGTACTGAAACTGGTAATTGATAGAAAAAGGCTTAAAGTGTTTCACCGCATACTCCTGCACCGAAGCTTGTAAATCGGGTGCTTGGGGGATAGTGAAGAAAAAAGACGCCACCACACCATTGTGTAAAGGCAGCTCTGTTTCGTGTGAAGGTTCACTGTGGTCGGAACTGAGGCTGAAATGGAGCACGAGGAATTGAGGAAAGGTGAGATCCTTATCAAAAACCTTCTTGTGATGCTCATAGTGTGCAATCATAGAGGGCACCTTCTCCAATTCTTTGAAATTGGAACGGGGCAGGATGCTTCCGATGATGAAGTACCCGACAAAAGCCAATGAAAGCAGACTTTTCACAATGCAAATGTATAATTTGATAAACTCTTACAATGGCCACTCATCAATTTGGAATGTATCTAAAGAGGTGATGGCGACCAATAGGCGTGACAGAAGCCCTACTTTTAATGACTTTACTTCTCTCTGTAGTGCTTTTTTCTTTACTTTAGCAATGTCATTCAAATCCTTCGCTGCAATTTCTTCCAATCGAAGGGAAAGTTCTTCTAGTCGGGTTATGTACAAAATTGTTGGAGCAGTGTTTGAAGCCATCGCTGCGAGATTGCCCGGCTAGACCGCACCTGAAAATGCTGTGCTTCTGAGGATTGCCGAAAAATGCATCTTCAATTTCATTGACTTTTGCCTTGTAGTATCAGCCTCTTTGGCCTAAACCTAACTCCCCGCACTGCGCATTGTAAAGATGTGTCTTTCTGCAAACTCCTGGAGGGATTTGAGCAGAATGCGGCGCTTTTGAGACACCGTTAGTGCCGTGCAGCTTGGGGACGTTCTTCCACCCTGTAGAAACTGAGCAAATCGCTTACCTCAAAAACAGGCCCTTTTACAGCTTCTTTTTGCAGAAATGAGTATTGTCGGAATACTTGGGAAAACATACAAAAGACATGATCGAGTTCTTTAAAAAGGCGTGGATGGTACTTAAGAGAGGATCTCTGAGTTTTTTTCAGGAGGATGCTTTTACATACGCAGCATCAATCGCTTACTATACCATTTTTTCAATGCCAGCCGTTTTGCTCATTGCAGTTTCGGTTGGAGCAGCGTTTTACGAAGAAAATAAAGTGCAAATGGAGCTGACTAATCAAATTTCAGCTTTGATAGGATCAACCAGTGCTGCAGAAATTGAGAAAATGCTAGAAAAAGTGGCGATAGAAAGCTCTTCCAACTCTTTGGCTAAGACTTTGGGGATTGTGGCCTTGATTGTTAGTTCAACCACTGTTTTCATATCTCTACAGCTGAGTATCAACAGAGTTTGGAATGTAAAAGCTAAACCAAAAAGGGGAGTTGTTAAGTACATAATCAATAGGCTTCTTTCTTTGGCGATGGTTATCAGTATTGGGTTTATAATGCTGGTGTCGCTACTGCTTGAAAGCTTGCTTGTAATATTGCATGACTTTCTGATGGCGAATCTGGGAGGGGTTTCCGTTTATGTTGTGTCTGTTTTTTCGTTTATCGTTTCCCTGGGGATAGTCTCGTTGATTTTTGCACTGATGTTCAAAATTCTTCCCGATGCGAAAATTGACTGGAAGGATGTGTGGGTTGGCTCTCTGATCACCGCCATCCTGTTCTCGCTCGGCAAATACCTTATTGGCATTTATTTGGGGTCGAGCTCTATTACCACCGCCTATGGCGCTGCAGGTTCAGTGGTAGTTGTGCTTGCCTGGGTGTATTATGCGGCAATAATATTCCTGTTCGGAGCCAAACTTACCTATTCATACGCCGAAATATTCAATAGCAAAATCGAACCCAAATCAAACGCCGTTAGAGTGAAGACGGTGGAAATAGAAACCGACGAATGATATGAGATTAAAAAAAATGGATCATTATTGGTTCGACAGGCTTAGCTGGCGATACACCAACAATAGGAAACAAATCCTAGAAATTTTGATTTTGCGGACTAGAATTGACACAGCAAAGCACGCAGGTTTGAAAGTTAAAACATCCTACTATGGACAATATTACTACCCAATTGGTTGAGTCATTTGAACGGTTCCTGGACATCGTCATCAGAAATGCGCCCGCAATTTTTATAGGCATTATTCTGTTGGTGATATTTCTGTTTGTTGCCTCAGGGCTGCGATCGCTCACCCAAAAGAGACTTACCCGTAGGATAGAGGACAAGCTCCTCGTCAACTTCATAGGCAGGATGGTTTTTCTGTTCGTAAGTGCATTTGGAGTCGTAATATTTTTGAACCAAATAGGGCTTGGCAAAGCAGCCAGTGGCCTGCTGGCAGGTGCCGGAGTGTCTGCGATTGTGATCGGATTTGCCTTCAAAGACATTGGAGAAAACTTTCTTGCTGGCTTTTTTCTCGCATTCAGCCGCCCTTTTTCCATTGGAGACACTATCGAGGTGTTGGAATTGAAAGGAGTAGTGAAGGCACTGAACTTTCGTAATACACATATTCGAACATTTGATGGAAAAGATATTTTTCTACCCAACTCTTCTTTAATCAAGAGCCCTTTGATCAATTACACCCGTGACGGACTTCTTCGGTACGATTTTTTGATAGGTATTGACTATGGAGACGACATTGCAGCCGTAGGCAAACTGATCATCGATACATTATCCGCCGAGAGGCGGATAGAACATAGCCCTGACCTTAAACCCTTTATTTTGATTGAAGAGTTTGGTACAAGTACCGTTAACATAAGGACATATTATTGGGTCAATTCGCAGCGATACGAAGGCTCGGTGGCGGTGCTGCAGAATGATGTAATGAATGGGATAGTTTCGAGCCTTATGAAGCAGGGCTATAGTTTGCCGGCCGACATAGTAGAACTGAAAATATACCAGGAAGGGAAACCTATTCCGCTCAATTTTACCTGTTCCAAGTAGTGAAATCATTTCTCTATTTCTTTTTACGATCGGGTTCAACGAGACGATCTAAACAATTGCCCTTTGTTATTGATTAATAGGGCATATCCTTTGCCTTTCAAGTATGAAAATTCGAATAAAGACCCATGTAAAAGCCGATTTGCAAACGGTAATAGCCGGGTTCACCGACAAGCTTTTTTTAAAGTTAAATCCCCCTTTTCCACCTGTGAAGCTCCGGCGCTTTGATGGTTGCAAAAAAGGAGATAAGGTGGAGCTTGAACTGAACTTTATCTTTTTTAAGCAAACCTGGGAAAGTCTCATCACGCATGATCTCACAAATGAGACCGTTTTTTCTTTTGTCGACGAAGGCGTGCGGCTGCCCTTCTTTCTGAAAAGCTGGAAGCATCACCACCTTAATGAAGCCAACGACGCAGGAGGCACAAGCATCACCGATGATATCGAATTTACCACGCCTGCGTTGCTTACCAATTGGCTAATTTATCCGATTCTGTACTTGCAATTCCTCTACCGCAAACCCATTTACCGAAAAGTATTCAGTAAGTAAGTCTTCTCT
The DNA here is from genome assembly GCF_963974565.1 of uncultured Imperialibacter sp. Taxonomy (NCBI): domain Bacteria; kingdom Pseudomonadati; phylum Bacteroidota; class Cytophagia; order Cytophagales; family Flammeovirgaceae; genus Imperialibacter; species uncultured Imperialibacter sp. The sequence goes on from NZ_CAXBCJ010000013.1 coordinate 13,183, forward strand.
TATTTTTATTCTAATTTTGGCGCATCGTGGCCAAAGTAAAATCAGCTTTTTTCTGTCAGAATTGTGGTGCGCAATCACCGAAGTGGACTGGTAAATGCCCCTCTTGCGGAGAGTGGAACACCTACGTTGAAGAGGTAATAGAAAAGGAACACGCTTCCTCGCCCTCCTGGAAAAAAGCCAGCGGCCCTGCCCGTGCCTCTAAGCCTCAGGCGATTGACCAGGTGGAGTCCGTGGCTATGCAGCGGATCAAAACTGCCGATGAAGAGCTCAACAGGGTGCTGGGAGGAGGCATTGTTCCGGGAAGCCTGGTGCTGATTGGCGGAGAACCGGGCATCGGCAAGTCGACGCTGCTGCTGCAAATTGCGCTGCAGCTACCCAACCTCAAGGTGCTGTACGTATCGGGTGAAGAAAGTGAGCAGCAGATCAAAATGCGGGCGGAGCGTATTGGCATCAAAAACAATAACTGTTTTGTGCTTTCTGAGGTAGGCATTGCCAATGTGTTCAGACAAATCGAAGAGCTGGAACCCCAGCTTTTGGTCATCGATTCGATCCAAACGCTTTACTCCGATAAGGTAGAATCAGCGGCTGGCAGTATTTCTCAGATAAGGGAATGCACAGCAGAGCTTATGAAGTTCGCCAAAGAAACCAACACCCCCGTGTTTCTCATTGGCCACATCAACAAAGAGGGCGCTATCGCCGGGCCAAAAGTGTTGGAGCACATGGTGGACACGGTACTACAGTTCGAAGGTGATCGGCATTTAGTATATCGCATCTTACGAACTACTAAAAACCGATTCGGCGCCGCCTCCGAGCTCGGCATTTACGAAATGCAAGGGGAGGGGCTTCGGGAGGTCAAAAATCCATCGGAAATCCTTATTTCACAAAAAGATGGCGATGTGAGTGGTGTGGCCATTGCCGCTACGCTGGAAGGCAATCGGCCTTTGCTGATCGAGATTCAGAGTTTGGTGAGCCCCGCCACCTATGGCAACCCTCAAAGGACGTCTACAGGCTTCGACAATAAGCGATTGAGTATGCTGCTGGCAGTGCTCGAGAAGAGGGGAGGCTTTCGGTTGGGGACGCAAGACGTTTTCCTGAATGTGGCCGGTGGTTTGAAGCTGGATGATCCGGCAGCGGATTTGGCCATCTGTATGGCCATGATTTCTTCTCTGGAAGAAATCCCTGTATCCTCAAAAGTTTGCTTTGCTGCAGAAGTGGGATTGGGTGGTGAGATCAGAGCAGTGAACAGGATCGATGGGAGAATCATGGAGGCTGAAAAACTGGGCTTTGAGGCCATTTATGTTTCTAAGTTTGCGCAACGGGCAATAGAGGGAAAGAAGTTTAAAATAGCCGTCAGGCAGTTTGGAAGAATCCACGAGGTGATATCCGATTTGTTTGGCTAACTAAAAGAGGCAATGAAAGAGTTTTTCGAAGGTTTGGGTATCAGTGAGTCGGTGTTCACCTACGTAGTTATCCCTGCGCTGATATTTCTCGCCAGAGTGTGCGACGTGTCCATTAACACGATACGGATCATCTTTGTGATGCATGGTAAGAAGTTGCTCGCACCGCTTCTGGGTTTTTTTGAGGCCTTTATCTGGTTATTGGCTATCCGTCAAATTATCACCAATATCGATGCCTTCTATTCTTATTTTGCCTATGCAGGAGGCTTTGCGACGGGCACGTTCCTGGGCATGGTCATCGAAGAAAAACTTGCCCTTGGCCGGGTCGTAGTAAGGGTGATTACCCAAAATCCAGCTGAGCAGCTGACAGCCTTCTTAAAAGAGAAAGGCTACCGCTACTCTAACCTCGATGCGGAAAGCAATGATGGCAAAGTCAATGTGCTTTTTACCGTTGTGAAAAGGGACGAGCTGCCAACCTACATCAACATCATCAAAAAATACAATCCCCAGGCTTACTACACTGTGGAGAGTGTGAAAAAGGTAAGCGACGACGATGTATTCGATCAGCCTGCTGCCTACCAGGGAGTGCTGGGGCGACTCAGAGGGATCAACAGGAGCTAGGCGTTAGTTATCCTCCTTCTTCTTCTTCTTGAACCAGCTCTTCCAGGTTTTTGGCTGCTTCTTTTTGGTGATGATGGTATAAATATCCTTTTTGCGGATCACCGTAGGCTTTTTCAGTCTTGGGTCGGTGGGGTAGTCCACTCCTTCATCGTTGCTGGAAAACTTCGGTTTGGACCTGTGTGCTGGCGGTAAATCAGTTTCTTTCTTCGCTTTGCCACTTCCGATAATAAGGTTAACCCCCATTTTAAAGTCCAGTGTGTTCATGTTGCCTACATTGGCAAATCCAATCAGATTGTCTGAAGCGATATAATACTGAACAGGACCGCCAGTCATCGACAAAGCGAGCCCTGGCCGGGGCCATTGCTGCGGAAGCTTCACCACGCTGCCTGAGGCAACAATGCCTGGCGTTAGCTGTTTGACATAAGACACGGCGAAGGCCGATTTTACTTTGCCTACGAGGAGTTGATTCATCATTGTAACTGTGACTCTATCCACAGGACCAAGTAGCAGCGATCCGCTTACTATTGATTTGGCACTCAACATGGCCGAATATGGATCGGCCGTTTCCTTTGGTGTAAAGGCGTTCTTTAGTGAGTCAATAGTGCTTTCTATATCACCATCAGCTGTGAAATAGACACCCTGAAAAGCAAATGAGGTGTCGCTAAGAATGAAATTCTGGCTAAACTCCTTCCAACGGACATAGCCGAGGTCGGTGATAGAGGCCGACAGGCTGTACAGGTTTTGATGAGTCCACGTGGCACCGAGGTCGATAGCTGCCCCCTTGTTTGGGTTCGAAAGCAGGTAGCCAACGGAGGGATATTCATTTACTCCGGCTGCATTTAAGCCAGCCCTTTTGAATAGAAAACCGTAGCTATAGGTTTCCGGCTCAATATCCACTCTGGCGTCCATCCCCCATAGTGTTTTCACATTGTATATCCCCTGGATCAGCTTTATTCTGGCGCCAATTTTCAGGTCATCATTCATCAGGGACGTATTCACGCCAACGCCATACTCTCTGAAGTAGGAAGCGCTGAAAGCCGACTTGCCTATATTGAGCGGCTGGCCTACAAGCGAGTTGGTGCCTTCCCAGGCTGCCTTTATCAGATTTTTGGTGTACTGGCCCCGCACATTAATTCGTTCGTTGACAAAGAAGCTGTAGCCAAAGGAAGACTTTTCCGGCTTGATACCCACATAGAGCAGGGGGATACTAGTTTCAAATAGCAGGGCATTCCTCTTTTTGAGGTGAGAGACCACCTTGTCAACGTCCAGCTTCACGGAGTCATTTTCCAGTTTGGTGAACGCCCTGTTGTAACCGAATCTGTTGTTAACATGCAGTCCCATTTCGGAAATGACCGGCAGGCCCAAAACCAGTTTTCCTTTTATCTCATTCGCCGGATTCAACCGGCTGTTTTGCGGCACAGCATCACCCAGCGTGTATAGTCCCAGCCCATTTTGCCCCTTCACAGTTGCGAAGCAGCAAATAATGACCAATATGGTTGTTAGCCAGCGCCTCATTGGGTTTTTATTTTCAAGCGGCCCAAAACAGAAATATTGATGTCAAGTTTGTAGTCGGCATACAGCTTGACGTACTCCTCGTCGGCGGCATTAAACGTATTGATTATAATGGCCACATTGAGATGGTCAGCGCTCTTTAGGGCCTGAGTGCCCTCTGTTCCCAACACAATTTCTGAAAGCAGCTTTTTTGATTCCAGTGTACGCCCCGATGCGTCAACTTGCGGGGCTGACAGCACCAGCTCTTCTGGCACGGTGAAGAGAATGGTGTCGTGTTCGTCAGCAAAGTTGACAGCGAGTCGCCCCTCAAAGGGCATTTCATTTTCGGTGTAAAATCTCAAAGCTGCTTCCTGAAGATTTTTCAGGTCGATTTCGTCGGTTCCAAACTTAAGGTTGGTGGTGAACTCCTGCATCCTCACTTCGAAGGGTAACTCCACCACAGTGATGGTCCTGAACCTGCTGCTGTCTGTCATGAAATTCAGGTAGTCCTTTTCAAAAACATCGGGGTTGGAGATGACTGTCAAAGGCAAGTTGAATTTGACGGGGGTGATGCCAAAAAGCTCCCTGATGTTTGAGTTTTGTGCGTTGATGACAAACTCTGAGTGGCTGGTTTTTCCGATGGAATCGAGCTTTGGATAGTTCACAAATTGTAGCGACTCGGTTATTGATCCGGTAAGCGCAACTGAAGTGCTGTCATTATTACTTGCGGAAAGGTTGTTCATCAACAGGCCCGATGGAAACCCAAATGAGTTATCAACTTTGAGAATAATTTTGGGATCTTTAAAGTCGAGCCCGTAGTCTCCAAACGTTTCAAAAAACTTTAGCTCTATCGTCCTGTCCTGCAGGAGCCCTTCTTTCCGGTCGAAGTAGCCATGCACATGAGAGTATGTTGCTTCGGAGAAGTCAATCGAAAAACGAAAAAAATCCGAGAAATCGACCGACTGGCCAGGCTTCACCACTACTTTTCCTTTGATGATAACATCAAAATCGTTGGCCTCTTCCCGCCTTCGGAAAAGAAACTTTTTGCCAGCCAGCGTCATTTTTTTGATCGATGTTACCGGCACTGTTGTGCCAAAGTTTAAAGTATCCGAAATGCCAACCGATGAATTTTCGGCCGTCTCAAACATAGAAGGAAAGCCAAACTCCAGAATGACGTCACTCCGGAAGCGGGAGTTAATTTCCAGTGCCAGGTTTCCGCTATTAAAAAAAATAGAATCGACCTGCTCACCAAAAAAGGCATCGAAAGAGAAGGTGATCACCTTTTCGAATTCGATCTCCTCGGTCTCTCCGCCAGGAGACGAAGACACGAATGGAAAGACTATATCACTTTTATTAATAGGGGGGAAATAGAGAAAAGCTTCCCGTTCGTCATTGTACGAGGTGTCCATATACACGATGGTCATGAACAAATCCTCACCTTCTTCAATGGTCAACGCATTGTCCTGAAGGTCGCCTACCAGTTCCCGCATGGTGTATCTCGACACTCCCAACGGAACAGCGAGCGTTGGCTGGTAGTCGGGAATATCCAGGTTGCCAAATTCGAGGTCATTTATTCCGCAGCCAGAAATCAGAATGGCCAAAGCCCCTTTCATTAGCAAGGACAATGGACTTTTCTCCAAAAAAGTCATTAAGGTCGATAGTATAAAAAAAATAATAACATGAAGAAGTCGTCACGCAGAAACGCATGTTGTTCCTTTACGCAGGTATTCTCCTAAAACCGGCCCTGCCCTGTAGCCCGCCGGTATGAATTGTATAAATGACAGAGCCTTTACGAAAGTAAGCATTTTTAATCATCTCAAGCAGGCCAAACATCATTTTCCCAGTGTAGACGGGATCTAAAGGGATGGCATATTGGTCTTCGAAGGCCTTCATAAACACAATCAAATCATCTTTGACCTTTCCATATCCACCAAAATGGTAGTGGTTTATCATGTCCCAATTGCCAAAAGCGCTTAGGCTGTATTGCTGTTGCAGCGCTATTATTTCTTCGGTAAGGAAATTGCCTTTCAACGCTGAGAAGCCAAGTATTTGCCCCTGTCCCCTCAGGCAGTCTATGCATCCAGCCATCGTGCCACCCGTTCCCACCGGTAAGGCCAGATAGTCAAAAGGAGTATCGATTCGGGCGACCATCTCTGATGCTCCTTTTATGGCCAGGTCGTTCGTGCCACCCTCCGGAATGAGAAAGAAATCACCGAATAGCATCCTCATTTCATCGGCAAATGAAGCAAATTCCTTCTCTCTGTATTTGGCTCTTGATATCCTGTGCAAGACCATTCCGTTCTCAAGCGCTAGTGCCAGGGTGGGGTTGGTCAGGTCGGCATCCTCGCCTCTGATGACACCAATCGACTTCAGCCCAACGGCCTTGCAAGCGGCTGCAGTAGCGGCGATGTGGTTAGAGAACGCCCCACCGAAGGTCAGCAATGTGTGGTGGCCGAGTTTGCCGGCTTCCAGAAGGTTATATTTTAGTTTCCAGTACTTATTTCCCGAAATGTGAGGATGGTTTAAGTCTTCTCTTCGTACAATGAGTTGTACGCCAGCCTTTTCAATAAAAGGTGCCTTAATTTCAATCTCGGGAACAGGCTGTGCTGCTGGATAAATCATTGATTCAAAATTGGCAGAACTTCTGTGTATTTTTGCACCATGAGCGAAGAAATTGATTTGGGAGAAGATTTTTTGGATGAAGAAGGTGAGCTTTTTGAACACCACAGGATTGTGGTGGATAAAAAGCAGAGCCCTGTGCGAATAGATAAGTTCTTGACTGACAGGCTTCCCAATACTACCCGCAACAGAGTACAAGATGCCATTCGGGATGAGTTTGTTCAGGTAAATGAAAAGGCTGTAAAGCCAAACTATAAGATTCACCCGGATGACGTGATCACGGTTTCACTGCCTGAGCCTCCCAGAGACACTGAGGTGGTGCCCGAAAACATTCCACTTAATATTGTTTATGAAGATGAGCACCTGCTTGTGGTCAATAAACCCGCTGGCATGGTAGTTCATCCGGCTTTTAATAACTGGTCAGGCACGCTTGTAAATGCCCTTACCTACCATTTTCAGCAGCTGCCGGAAATGAAAGGCAATGAAGGAAGGCCCGGCTTGGTGCATAGAATCGATAAAGATACCAGTGGACTGCTGGTAATTGCCAAAACAGAGCTTGCCATGAACTCTCTGGCCAAACAGTTTTTCGACCACTCTATCGAACGCACATACTATGCCCTGGTGTGGGGGGTGCCTGAGCAGGAAAAGGGTACTGTTGATGTCTTTCTCGGAAGAAGCTTGAAGGACCGCCGGGTTACTACAGCCTTCCCCGATGGTGACTTCGGCAGAAATGCTGTCACGCATTATGAGATGCTGAAGGATTTGAGGTATGTAGCGCTGATCAAGTGCAACCTGGAAACGGGCCGCACTCACCAGATCAGGGCACACATGAAGTACATCGGGCACCCGATATTCAACGATGCTACCTATGGAGGTGACAGGGTAGTAAAGGGCACCATTTTCACCAAGTACAAACAATTTGTGGACAATTGCTTCAAGCTAATACCCAGGCAGGCCCTTCATGCCAAGTCGCTGGGGTTCATACACCCTGCCACCAAAGAGTTTGTGCAATTTGAGTCCGAACTGCCGGAAGATTTCACTTCTGTAATCGACAAATGGGAGCACTACCTGCAGTATAATTAGAAACCCCCTAAAACTTTTTCTGCTTCTATTGTGACTTTTCTGCTGATCTCCTGATTTTAATAGGAAAGTTGGTTCTTTTGAAAGAGGAGACTCACATAGAAAACGCACGATCGGACTACAACGAAGAAGAGCTCCTCCTTCTTTCGAAGAAAAATATTGACCATTTCGGCAAGATTTATAACCAGCAATACGACTCGATTTTCCGATTTGTCTTGCGCAAAACGGACGACGATGAGTTGGCAGCCGACCTTGTTTCGGAAGTGTTTCTTAAGGCCATGCTGGCCATAAAAAGGTTTCAGTACTATGGTGTGCCCTATCAGGCCTACCTGATGAAAATAGCCAGAAACGAGGTGCTGGCCCACTATCAGCGAACAAAGAAGCGGATGGTGATCAGCATTGATGAGACCAACCTGAGAGAGATTCTACAGAACGAGGTAGAAGTGAAAATGGAGGCTGAAAAAGTGATCAGTCTTATCGACCTGCTCGATGAGGACGAAGTGGCCATTCTGGAGCTCAAGTTTTTTGAAGGGAAGGCATTTTATGAGATCGCTTTCATCCTCGAAAAGAATGAGAGCACAGTGAAGATGAGGTATTACAGGGCGTTGCAAAAGTTAAAAGAAAAGGTGTCGGGGCAATGAAGAAGTACGATATACGGATACGGAGGGGAGCTTTTCAGGAAAAGCGGACGTCGAGGTACAAGAACTTCGACCAGCTGAGCCGTCGGTACAAGAAGGAACGGGTCAAACAGGTGATGACCAGATTGTTCTATTTACTATTTCTGGTGGCAGTAAGCGTAGCACTCTTTTTTCTATTTCGATAACCGTAAACTTTAAACACTACAAAAATGGAAGCAAAGAAAAACCCCCGAGCAGATGTACAGCGCCGATACGGCCTGCATCTGTCCATTGGATTTATGGTGGCCCTGGCCCTGGTAGTCACTGCTTTTGAATGGCGCACGGCTTATGAACCGCCGATTACTTATGAGGATATTGATAACCCGATACCCTTGCTTGATGAGGTAATTGCTACGGATATACCTGAACCTCCGAAGCCAAAAGTTGTCATGCCAGAAGTTGTTCCTGTCCCTGACGAAGAGATTCTCAAGGAGGAACCGGTGATTTTTGATAGCGACGAGGCTGAGAAAGTTGAAGACATTCCTTTTTTGACTGAGGAACTTCCTGATGAGGAGGTCGATAAGTTTTATGAATATGTTGAAAAAATGCCAGAACCAATGGGCGGCATGGCTGATTTCATGGCATTCCTGGGAAAGAATATCAGGTACCCAAAAAGCGGCATCAGAAACGATATTCAGGGCAAGGTCTATGTGCAGTTCATTGTAGATGAGCAGGGCAACCTGACGGACTTAAAGGTGATTAAGGGCATCAACGAAGACTTCGATAACGAGTCGCTGAGGGTGCTTTCCAAAGCACCTGCGTGGAAGCCAGGCAGGCAGGGCGGGCGGCCCGTCAAAGTGAGGATGGTGCTGCCGATTATTTACAAGCTTCATTAAAGTACATGAGAAGGGCTGGCGATCCCAGCCTTTCTCATTAAGGTCAGGTGCCGCTCCATTTAATTGTACAGCCAATGGCTTTGGTAAGCGTTACAGGAACTTTCTTGCTGGAAATCAGCGCATCTACGGCATCTTCTACATACTTCTTGTCAGCCTTATCCGAGTCCTGGTGGTTGTTGTCGATGGCGCCGATATAAGCGACCCTAAGCTTGCCACTTTCTTTGTTCAGCAAAAAAACATGAGGCGTTCGGGCAGCACCATAAGCACGGGCTATTTCCTGGGTTTCATCAAGCAGGTAAGGGAAGCTAAAGCCTTTCTTTTTGCTATTGGCCTGCATCGCTTCAAACGAATCGCCGGGCGACAGCGAGCCGTTGTTGGGCTGAATGGCAATGACCGGATAGCCATCTCCCTTGTATTTTTTGTCAAGAGCAATGATCCTTTGCTCGTACAGCTTGGCATAGGGGCAGGTGTTACAAGTAAAAACCACAATAAAGCCTTTAGCCTCTTTGTAGTCTGACAGGCTTACTGAGGCACCGTCCACATTTTTAAGCTGAAAGTCCCTGGCTATATCTCCTACCTCGTATCCCCCATCAAAAGGTGCGGCACTGATCTGAACAATGGCCAGCAACACTAGCAAACTGATTGTCTTTTTCATAGTAAGCAGGGTTTAGTTTATAAAAGCTTCAATAACCTCAGACAGTTCCCCTTCTTTAAACGTCTTTTCATAGAACTGTTTTTTGCCGGTTTTTGAGTTCACAATGAGTGTCGCCGGAATGGCCCCCGACCACGAAGGAGAGACTTTATCTATAAACGAATTATAATCGGTTTCGTCTAGCAAAAGCACTCTTGAGTGAAGGTCATTTTTATCAATGAACTTTTGTACTTTCTTTTCAACATCCTTGCCGAAGTCAAAGCTGACCAGAATAACAGAAACCCCTTTGTCTCTGAATTGACTGTCAGCAGCTTCAAAATAGCCTATTTCTTCTACGCACGGTTTACACCAGGTAGCCCAAAAGTTAATGACTTTGATCCCATCCTCTTTGGCATTGATAATCGCCCCCAGCTGCGGATACTTTATTACCTCTACATCTTGCGCAATGGTAGCACTGGCACCGAATAGAAAAAATAACAAAAGTACTGAGCGTGGCATACCACAATTTACGAATTATACGTCAGTAATGTTTTTGTCAACGAAGCGATGTGGATCTTAACCCCACAGATATCCACATTTAGTAAGAGTTATCCACATCCGCCCGCTGCCCTTTCCACAAGAGTTTGATTATCAATAGAATATAAAAGTACTCCGAATGGAAACCTCGTGGATAAGTTCGCCCGTTTTCCACAAATACGGTTACTCTTCCTGGTTTTGACGGATGAGTTTGCTGCGGTAGGCGCTGAAAATACTGGATTTAGAGACGAAGCCGATGTACTTCCCGTTGTCGATAACCGGAAGATTCCAGGCCTGCGAAATTTCGAACTTGTTCATCACGCTTTGCATTTTTTCATTAGAAGAGACAAATGCCGGAGGCGCTGTCATCCAGGTTCTCACAATAATGCTTTTTCGGGCCTCTTCATTGAACATGATCTCTCTCACATCGTCCAAAGTGATGATTCCTTCCAGCTCACCCAGGTCATTCACAACTGGGAAGATATTGCGCCTCGACTTCCTGACCAACTTCACCAGGTCATCCAGTGTGGCATTTGGATGAATGGTTAAAAGATCAGTTTCCACTATTTTCTCAAGCAGTATCTGGCTAAGTACCAGCCTGTCTTTGTCGTTGGGGATGAGGTCGCCCTTTTCCACAAGGTGCTTGGTGTAAATGGAATATTTTTCGAAATAGGAAATAGTGCTATACGATATAGCGGAAACCAGCATCAATGGAACGAACAACGTATAGCCGCTTGTGATTTCGGCAATAAGGAAGATGGCCGTAAGCGGGGCATGCAACACGCCGCTCATAACGCCACACATGCCCACCAGCGTAAAATTGCTCAAACTCAGGTTGGTAAATGGAAATACCTGCGTGATGGTGCGGGCGTAAAAGTAGCCAGTAACGCCACCCAGGAAGAGGGAGGGAGCGAAGATACCACCGCTGCCACCAGCGCCAATGGTGGTGGCAGATGCGATTGGCTTAAGGAGCATGACCGCAAACAAGAAGAAGATGATGATAAGCCCGTTCTCCCTGAGGCCATAAAATAAGCTCCGCTGAAGCACTTCATCTTCGTTTCCGTTGAGAAGCGACTTAATGGTTTCATAGCCTTCACCATAAATTGGGGGAAGAATGAGAATGATGAGCGCAAGGGCAGCACCACCCATAAGGGCCCTGTTAAAGTCATTGTTTATTCGGGACAGCTTCCCTTCAACAAAATAGGTGAGCCGGGTAAAGTATAAGGAGACTAAACCGCATGCTACACCAAGCAAAATGTAATAGGGGGTATCGGCCGCCGCAAAGGAATCTTTTAGCTGAAATGAGAAAAGGATGTCGTTTCCCAACAACGCTTTTGACACAAGGGAGCCGGTTACCGAGGCAATCAAAATCGGAATAAACAATGAAATGGTGACATCGGCCAGGATTACCTCGATGGCGAATATAACGCCAGCAACAGGTGAGTTGAATATAGCCGAGATGGCACCAGCTGTTCCACAACCTATTAAAAGCGTTCTCTTTTTGTAGTTAAGATGAACAAGCTGGGCAATATTGGAGCCGATAGCCGAGCCTGTGACCACTATAGGGGCCTCCAGCCCCACAGAACCACCAAAGCCAACAGTGATGGCACTGGTGATCATGCGGGAGTACATTTTCGACCTCTTGATGATACTCGAATTTTTGGATATCGAGTAGAGGACGTGGGTGATACCGTGGCCGAGCTTCTCTTTGAGGACGTATTTGGAAATGATCAGCGTGATCACAATACCAATCAACGGATACACCAGATAGGAGAAATTGATATCATACAGATAAAAATTTCTCTCCAGCATTCGTTGAATGAAGTGGACGCTGCTCTTCAACACCACAGCAGCAATGCCTGCAATGGCCCCGACAATCCCAGCCAGGATCAGAATGAAGTTCTTATCGCTGATGTTTCTGAGCCTCCAAATGAGAAATTTCAGAAGCACATCATTTCCTCTCATATCGTCAAATGTACTACAAAATATAAGAGATGTCGACCTTCGATATCAGTTACTTCGCTTGTTCGGCCATCTGCTTAAAGTGAATGTCGTAGAAACGATAGTGTACATAAAACTTATTGCTCGACAAAATCTTTAGGATGTAACTCCAAAGGATTTCATAAGGAATTACTTCCAGGTCTACCTTGATCTCACAAGGGATTTTTGTTCTCTTCAGTTTCGAGAAGTATACCTTGCCCCGGTCTTTGATGGCGTCGTGACTAAACTCATTTTCAGTTACCATGGAGATCAGCCTGATGAAGATGCTGTTCCGGTAGTTTGTTCTCTTGTCCAAATGCTCGGAATTGTATTTCTCAAGCTCCTGAAGCACTGCTTTGAGCTTGATAACTTCCGCATCTCTCAACAGATATAGGAATTGAATAACCAGTGTGCCCACGGCGTAGTTATTCATGTCCTTAGAGTAGTCAGGCACCTTGTTGAGGAACTCCTCAAGGTCAAAGCCCCATTTGAGTAGCTTTTCGTCGTTTACGAAAACAAGGAAGGCTCTGTAAATCAACCAGCGATCTTTGTCCACCTCGTCAAGATGCACGTAGTTCTTGTTGGTTCTGATGGCTCTGAAGGCTTTTCCGGCGTCTTTGTACATCTCCCCTTTCATTAGCAGCAGGAAGTAGTACTCCATGAAGTCAAACCACTCAGGGCTGCCGTTTTTGAAGAGGCTAAGCGCCTTGGTGGCATACGCCTTTCCGTTCTCGACGTCGCCTGTATTGTAGTAGCAATAGATTTTGATCAGAGAAATCTGATTTTTGCTCAAATCGACCTCCACCTCATGGTTGTGCTTGTTGAGGTACTTTTTCTCTATGTCTGTACAAATGGTGAGGTTCTCTTTGAACTTCCAGGTAAGCTGGTTGTAAAGTAACTTTAGCTTATACGACAGCACGTCCAGTCGATTGCTTTTGAGCTGTTTAGCAGCCTCATCTATTTGCTTGATTGTCTTCGGAATAGCATCAATAACCCGCTGCTGCGCACTTACCGATTTATTAATGTTTACCAGGGTGCTAAAGTAAAGCTCCTCGCACTGCCGGGTTATTTTGAGTGTGTTCGTTACAACATCAATTTCGGCCTGAGTTTCAAGGTAGGGAGTCAGCTTTCCCATGTGCGCATATTCGTTCCTCAGAATAATGAGTGCCTCGATTTTTATCTCATGGAATTCAAACTCGGTTGTAGCCCTTATTAATTGGGGGATAAGCCGAATGCCGATTTCTGAAGATCCTTCCATGAAAAGAATCTTCGTTTGATGTAGCGTATGAAGACATTCGTAGGACATCTTGTTGTGCAACGTGTAGATGTCCTTGTCGTAATCCAGAAAGTAAAGATGATTGAGAAGCCGCTGTTTTAGCTTTGTCTTGGCGTTTCTGTAATTTCTGTTGCCAGGATCAGTGTCAAACATTTTCGTGGCTGCATCATCATCGTTGAGAAACTCTCCTGTTATAATCCCCTCATAAAGTTGATTGTCTTTTGAGATTTCCTTCTTTCGAAAATTCTGGTTAACGAGCTGTATGCTTCGCTGACCTTTCTTTTTTGCAATTTCAATGAGCTTAACTAGTTCTTCCATTATAATGTGCTAATACGTAAAGAGTACAATTTGTGAAAACAATAGAGTATACTGATTCAAGTGCCGAATTTTACCCCAAAACAGCAAAACAGTCGTAGGATAAAGCCTTCTAAAGATTAAATTAAATAAATTATAACGGATTCAAGGGTTTTATGCTAAGAATTAATTTACAGAGCGTTTGGTAAACGGGAGAGCGAGAACCCCAACATGGATTTCTGCCAACTATCGGATGACTTGAACACACGGAATAGAGAAACAGCATATTGGAAAAGTACAAAAAATAAATGTTAACAATTATTGTAAGAAATGTAACAGCAAAACTAGAGATAAGCCTATATTTGCCCCCCAAAATAAATAGCACGGCGTTGGTTGATAAATTTAAAATTAGATTTGAGTGCGTTAAGGCGCCAAAACCATTTGTTGGTTTAAACGGATATGAACAGGGTTCGGTTTACCAGGGAAGGAAGTATAATGGAATGTACGAAATTTCTGTGAAATGGGGAAACGGCGAACAGACCAAACTTATTGAACGTAAACTCTTTAGCGAGTTTTTTCAAGAGATAGATTTAAATGAAGATAACAAGGATAAAAGAAACATGTCTATATGTGTCTGACCTTGAGGCTACCCGGAAGTTCTACCACGAATGCCTGAGCCTGCCGGTCATTGCAATGGTGCCCGGCCGTCATGTTTTTTTTGACGTCGGAGACACAGTGTTGCTCTGTTTCGATGCATCGGCCACACGAAATGAAAAGGTGCTGCCGCCACATTATGCTGAAGGCAAGCAACACATAGCATTTGAAGTGCCGGCGTCGACGTATGACAGGTGGAAGGCTGCACTGCTAAAAAAGGGTGTCGAAATAACGCACGAGCAGAAGTGGAAGGAAGAAATTTACTCTTTCTACTTTGAAGACCCCGATGGGCATGTGATTGAGATTGTGCCCCCGGGGCTTTGGTAGAAGATACTAGTTGCTCTGGAGTACGCCGAGCGCTTCTTCCACGAAATCAAAGGTGGTAAGTACATCTGGCTTGCCATCAACAATGGCTACATCATGCTCGTAATGGGCCGAAGGCCTGTTGTCGGCAGTAATAATTGTCCAGCCGTCCCGGAGTTGCTTTACCCTTCTTGTGCCCATGTTGATCATGGGTTCGATGGCTATTACGAGACCTTCTTTGATTTTTGGGCCACTCCCTCTTCTTCCGTAATTGGGTACTTCGGGAGACTCATGCATTTTCTTGCCCAGGCCATGCCCTACAAGCTCCCTCACCACCCCATAACCATTGGCTTCGGCATGCGCTTGAATAGCAAAACTAATGTCACCAATTCTGTTGGAGGAAGTGGCCTGCTCAATGCCCAATGCGAGGCATTCTTTGGTCACCCTAAGAAGCTTTTTAATCTCGTCTGACACCTCTCCCACCATAAAAGTATAGGCCTGGTCTCCATAGTAACCATTTTTCAGCACCCCGCAGTCAATTGAGATGATATCGCCCTCTGCGAGTGGCTTGCCCGAAGGAATGCCGTGCACAACCTGCTCGTTGAGCGACATACACAAGGAGTTGGGAAAATCATAAAGACCAAGAAACCCCGGAATAGCTTTATGATCTCTGATAAATTCTTCAGCAAGTTTGTCGAGATGCAGAGGCGTGACACCCGGTTGTACTTCTTTTGCCAGCATACCCAGTGTGCGTGAAACCAGCTGGGCACTTATTCTCATTAGCTCAATTTCCTCTGCGGTCTTGTATTGAATCATATAAATCAGAATCTCTCAGTAATCAATATCGGCCCGGCACCAGGGCCTGCCTTTCAAAAAGACCACAAAGATAAGCTAAATAATCCTCAAAAGGTAGCTCGACTCCTTGTGCCAGGGGAAAACAAAAAAGGCGACCTTGTAGCCGCCCTTTCAGTTAATTAGAATTTTTTATATGATGCCTTCCAGCACATCTTTAATAGGCACTCTTTGTCCATCTTTGAAAGAGACAATCCAGGCATCCTTCACGCCCATTTCCCTGAGATACTTTTTGAAAGCATCAGCTTCATAGTAGTCTTTGAAGACGCCCAGTGTGTACTTGTTCACGTCGCCATCTGTTTCCGCACTGAAGTTCTCATTGTCTTTGGCAAACTTGGTGAGATCCTTGTTTTTGAAGGCACCCACCTGCACTTTGAAGACAACACCAACATTGGCGTTAATACCAGCTGGTTTCGCAGGTGCAGCATTGGCATCCTGAAGTTGCTTTCTGGTTGCTGACAAGTCGGAGCGAAGAGAGCTGATCGTTTCCTGATACTCGCTGATCTGAGAATCTTTGTCGGCCAGTTTGCTGTCAAAGTCAGCTGTTTGATTCTTTAATGTACTTACCTGGCTCTTCAGCGACTGGTTTTCCTCTAATAGGGTTTTATATTGTTCTGGCTCCAGGGACTTAGTCCTTTTCTTCCATTCCTTTTTTTCTTTCTTCGACATCTGTGCCTGAGTAGGCAAGGCTACAGCAAGACCAAAGATAATTGGTAAAAATTTGAAGAGTTTTTTCATCTTAAATTGAAATTTTAATATAACTCGTTAGCAATGTACAAAAATATGTTTGATAATGTCAAATTTCAATTTGCACTATTTCAAGCTGCCAACCATATTTTTAGGCACTACCCACTCATCGAATTGTTCATTGGTAAGAAGTCCTAGCTCAATAGCGGCCTGCCGGAGGGTGGTTCCTTCCTTGTGCGCCTTCTTGGCGATTTTAGCTGCATTTTCATATCCGATATGCGTATTCAGCGCTGTTACGAGCATTAATGACTTTTCCAGCTTGTCTTTTATTTCAGGATGATTAGGCTCGATGCCAATGGCGCAATGGTCGTTGAAAGACTCGCAGGCGTCGCCTAAAAGGCGGGCTGATTGAAGAAAATTCGCAATCATAACCGGCTTGAATACATTCAGTTCAAAATGGCCGTTCATGCCTCCCACGGTAATGGCTGCGTCGTTACCAATGGCTTGAGCGCATACCATCGTCAGTGCTTCACACTGAGTAGGATTCACTTTGCCAGGCATGATGGACGAACCAGGTTCGTTTTCAGGGATGAGGATTTCCCCGATACCACTGCGGGGCCCTGAGGAAAGCATCCGGATGTCGTTGGCAATTTTCATCAGGCTCACAGCCAGCTGCTTGAGTGCGCCCGACGATTCAACGATGGCATCGTGAGCAGCCAGCGACTCGAACTTGTTTTCGGCTGTAACAAAGGGGTGACCTGATATAGCAGCGATTTTTTTCGCCACCAACACGTCGTATCCTTTTGGTGTGTTGAGGCCTGTACCTACAGCAGTGCCACCTAGGGCCAGCTCTGATAAATGAGGGAGGGTGTTTTTCAGTGCCTTGAGTGCATGATCCAGCTGCGACACATAGCCAGAAAACTCCTGGCCCAGCGTGAGCGGGGTAGCATCCATAAAATGCGTCCGGCCAATTTTTACCACATCTTTAAAGGTGGCTGCCTTGGCAGCGAGTGTATCACGAAGCTTCTGAACTTTGGGGATCGTCACTTCAACCACCATTTTGTAACCGGCAATGTGCATGGCGGTGGGGAAGGTGTCGTTAGACGACTGTGACTTGTTGACGTCGTCGTTGGGGTGGATGATTTTCTTTTCATCGAGCAGCTTGCCGCCGTTTATAACGTGGGCCCTGTTGGCCACCACTTCATTCACATTCATGTTCGACTGGGTGCCTGAGCCGGTTTGCCAGATCACCAGCGGAAACTGATCGTCTAATTTCCCTTCCAGCACCTCGTCACAAGCCTTGGAAATGAGCTCCAGCTTGTCTTTTGGCAATACCCCAAGCTCGTTGTTGGCCTGGGCAGCAGCTTTTTTGAGTACGGCAAACGCCCTGATTATTTCAATGGGCATACGGGCGCTGTCTCCGCCGATTTTGAAATTGTCTCTTGATCGTTGTGTCTGAGCGCCCCAATATTTTTCAGCGGGCACCTCCACCGGGCCCATTGTATCTTTCTCTATTCTTATACTCATTGTACTGTTGGTTAATTCTCACGGCTAAATTAGTAAAAACCAAGCCGAATTGACACCTAATTTTCTTACGGCTATTCTATTACATGTGGCAAGAGATGCAAAGAGAATCGCTTTCAGGTTTTTGCGCTTTGCGAATAGATTTTTGACAAGAGTAAAATAACTTGCAACGTTCTCTCCCGGAATAGAGTCAACAGTATATAATGAGCAGTCAATGAAGAGTAAAATAAAGATCTATTTTTTGGGAATGTTTTTTTTGATCTCCGGCGTATCGTGCCATGAAAGAGGCCCTGACCCATCACTTTTTAGGTTTTTTGACCAGAAGGGGTTTGTTGAAAATATTGGGAAGAATTTGATCATTCCGTCTTACAAAGACCTGACTGAAAAGAGCATGGCCCTCGACACTGCCCTGACTCGCTTAGTCGAACAGCCCGGCAAGAACAACTTACTTGTGGCAAGGCAAAGCCTGAAAGATGCCTGGTTGTCATGGCAGTATTGCCTGCCGTTTGAATTCGGCCCCTCAGAACTGCGTGGCCTGAAGGCTGACCTGAATTCGTTTCCAGCCAACACGACTCAAATAGAGGCAAATCTGAAAAGTACTAGCATTGACTTGAATCTTCCGGAAAACAGCCACGCTAAAGGCTTTGCTACCTTAGACTACCTTCTTAATAATAAATCTATCACGGATGAAAAGTTGCTTGCCACAATCGAAAAAAAGACTGCCCTAAATGGGTATATGCTGGGAGTTGCCGACCAGATTTCGCTGTCGTCAAATTTGGTTTATCGCTCCTGGGATCCGGCCATAGGCGGCGTTTATTACGTCTTTTTTACTGATGACGACGCCCTGGGAGTGAAGGAAGGAAGTTCTGTTTCAGACCTGGTCAATGGCCTTGCGAAAAGCCTTGAACTGGCAGTGACGAAAGCCAAAGTTGGTATTCCTATAGGCGACTATAGCGGTGGACTGGCTGCCCCTGAAGCAACAGAGGGCCACTATGGTGGCTATTCTCTTGAGCTACTCAAAGCAAGCATCGAAGCATATCAATTGATTTTTACCGGCACTTCAAGAAGTGGAGTAGATGGGTTGGGCTTTGATGAATACCTTAACATCAAAGGGGCCAGGCTTTCTGGCACAGACCAGCAATTGTCCGAGGCGTTGGCTTCAGGCATGGACTCGGTTTTAACCACTCTCCAATTAATGACCGATCCACTCTCAGATCAAATAGTGAACAACCTGCCAGCGGTGCAAGAGCTCAACAATCAATTGAAGGCTTTGTCTTATCTGCTCAAGGAAGAAATGGCTCCGGCCTTAAGAGTAGAGATTACATATTAACGGCCCTTCCTGCCCAACAATTATCCCGCATTTTTTCCAGCGCCTTTATTTGTATTAAATCTAAATAAAGATAATTTTGCCGTTGTTTATAATTAATCTAAATAATTTGAAACAATGAGATTATACGAAAGATTCAGGGTGTTGTGGCCGCTGACGTTAATTGTATTGGTCGCTGCATGCGACAACGACGACGATGCCGGGGCGCCGGCTGCTGAAGTGCCTGCATCGTATGCATTTGAGAGGAATGGGCTGAGTACGGTAGACTTTAGCGGGCAGACTGATAGGTTAAACATGTTAGCTGAGATAAAGGCGTACATCGCTTCAGCAAATAACGGCGACAAGGTCAGTGGTGAACACATCATGGATATGTTTCAAAATCTGAACGCTCCTTTTGACGATGAGGCGCTCAATAGTTCGACAAGGAAATTGGAGGATAAAACATTGATTTCAGAGGCGGGTGCTTTGAAAGACATGTTCGCAAAGGTGGCGGAAGTAAGTGCTGACGTAGCCGATAACGGTACGCTGGCGGCACAGGGAATACCTGGAAAATTGCCAAGAGGATCAGGGTATATATTAGTAAATGAAAAAGGCTGGGAGTTTTCTCAGTTTGTCGAAAAGGGATTGATGGGCTCTTGTTTTTATCATCAGATATACAATGTGTACCTCACCGACGGACGGGTGGGAGACGGCGTTGATAACACCAATGTGGTTGAAGGTACAAACTATACTGCCATGGAGCACCATTGGGACGAGGCCTTCGGATACTTTGGTGTTCCATTCGATTTTCCTCAGGGAGAGGTAGTGCTTGAAGACGACGAAGACCGATTTTGGGCTGAGTATACCCACAAGGCGAATCCTTTCCTGGGCACCAACAAGTTGCTCATGGATGCTTACCTGACCGGACGAACAGCGATAGTCAATAAAGACTACCAGGTGCGTGACGCACAGCGGGCTGTTTTGTATGCAGGCCATGAATTGGTGGCTGCCGCCAGCGCCTTGCATTATATCAACGAGGCGATCAGCGACTTCAACAATGGCGATACTGGCAATGCGTTTCACCACCTTTCCGAAGGCTATCCATTTGTAAAGGCATTGCAGTACAGTCCCTATAAAAGGTTATCCCAGGCGCAGGTCGTAAAAATTCTATCCGAAGACTTTGGAACTGATGGTGATTTTTGGACCGTGACTATTGCAGGACTCAATCAAGCAAAAAGTACACTTGTACTCGTTTATGAAGAATTGGAGCCAGTGAAAGATCAATTATAAAAATGCAAAAATTAGTTACATGGAGTCTGCTAACTGCGCTGGGCCTGTTTATCTGGTCGTGTGGAGAGGATGACGATCCAAGGGTTGATGACAACTTCGATCAGAAAAGCTTTTTAGTGAATATTGGGACGAACTTGATTGTCCCGGCTTATGCTGAACTGAAAGATAGGTCTGACGAACTTTATGCCAGCATACAGGCATTTGTGGCAACTCCTAACCCATCAAACCTGGAAGCTGCCAGGGATGCATTGTTGGAGGCAAGAATGGCGTTCCAGTACTGTGCCCCCTACCAGTTTGGACCTGCAGAGCAGCTGGGCCTGGTAGCGGATCTAAACATATTTCCAACGGACAAAAACAGGATTGAATCCAATATCCTTAGCGGTAGTTATGACCTCAAGCTGTTGAGTAACAGTGCAGCGAAAGGCTTTCCGGCATTGGGGTATTTGCTTTACGGAAGCGAAAAGCCGGATGAGGAGATTGGTAACGATTTCCTAAATGACGATCGGAGGGCTGCCTATCTTTTGGATGTCGCCGAAACCATTAGCACATCGGCAGCGGCAGTCTTTACGGCCTGGGATCCATCCGGCGGGAATTATCTGGCGGAATTTACCAGCGACGGAGCCCTTGGGGCCGATGCCGGAAGCTCGTTGGGAATACTCGTGAATGCATTGAACCTAAGTTTGGAGCGAAACACTCGTGATGCAAAAATTGGAATTCCCGCAGGAATCAGGTCACTGGGCATTATAATCCCGGAAGCCACCGAAGCTTATTATGGAGGATATTCGAAACAATTGGCGGTGGCCAATTTAATGACTTTTAAGAGGTTGTTTCTTGGGGAGAATTTTAATGGTGAGCGGGGAACGGGATTTAGTGACTATTTGCAAGCTCGTTCCAGCGTGAGCAGTAATAGCAATGAATTATCGCTTGAAGCAGCAATTCTTGTGGAATTTGATGCAGCTATCGCTTCGCTACAGGCGCTGGAGGATCCTCTTTCCACATCCATCTCTATAGATCCGGCACCGGCCCAGCAAGCTTTTGCGCAGCTTCAAAAGCTTTCGGTCTTACTAAAAACTGATATGGCATCCATTTTAGGCGTTGTGATTTCTTATCAGGACAACGATGGCGACTAGACAATGATGTTCAGGGCTCAGTCAATTTTTTCCGGCCATGAGTCGATTGCGCCTCTGGTGATATTCAGAATGCTATTCGGCATCTTAATGGCCCTGAGTACCATCAGATTTGCAGCCAAAGGGTGGATCAGCGAACTGTATATTGAGCCCAGGTATTTTTTTACTTTTTATGGGTTTGAATGGGTCAAACCCCTTCCGGGAATAGGAATGTACTTCGTCTTTGCCCTGATATTCATCTCGGCAGTAACGATTGCATTGGGCTGGCGCTATCGATTGTCGGCTATCGTCTTTTTTTTATCGTTTACCTATGTAGAACTCATCGATAAAACAAATTATCTCAACCACTACTATGCCATTTCTCTGGTCAGCTTTTTGCTGATTTTTATGCCTGCTCATCGGCGATTTTCAATTGACAGCCACCGCAATCCAAAGCTTTTCTCGGGGCAAACGCCCTCTTGGGCACCATTTCTTCTCAAGTTTCAATTGGGAGTGGTATATTTTTTTGCCGGAGTGGCCAAGCTCAATGCCGATTGGCTTTTGGAGGCTCAGCCTCTCAAAATCTGGCTACCAGCCAAGTCAAATCTTCCACTTATCGGAAGCATCTTGGAAGAACCATGGGCGGCCTATTTGCTAAGCTGGGGGGGCGCTCTGTACGATCTGCTTATCGTGTTCTTTCTCCTATGGGCAAAGTCCCGCCCAATTGCTTATGGCTTTGTAGTGGTTTTTCATGTGCTGACCTACCTCTTATTTCCAGGGATCGGCATGTTCCCATTTATCATGGTTGGCCTGACGCTCATTTATTTTTCCGCTGATTTTCATGAAAAGGTGCTGGGAAAGCTGGAGGACCTCTTTTCGATACAACCGCCCGTCCAGCAGCCAGGCAGTTCTTCGCAGGCGTTGACAGGCGTTTGGCGGATGGCCGTGGTGTTGTTTGTAAGCTGGCAGCTTCTCATGCCCATGCGATATGTTCTTTACCCCGGGCCATTGTTTTGGCGGGAAGAAGGTTACAGATTTAGCTGGCGGGTAATGCTGATGGAAAAGGCCGGCACCGTCACCTTCCACGTGCACGATCAGGCTTCTGGCCGCAAGGGCCAGGTGGCTGCGTACGAGTATTTGACGCCTCAGCAAGAAAAGATGATGGCGACACAGCCTGACATGATCCTACAGTTTGCACATTTCCTGGCTGAAGAACTTAAAAGGAAGGGGTTGGTTGACCCAGAGATAAGGGCGGAGAGTGCCGTGAGTCTCAATGGAAGACGCAGCCGGCCTTTGATAGACCCAACGGTTAACCTGGTGCGCCAACAAGAATCATTTTCCCCAAAGACCTGGATACTCCCTGCCGAATGAAAAAATGCCTTCTGATTGTGTTAATAGCATTACTCCCTACAGCTGTTGTTGTGGCACAGGAGACAGTGCAAGGCCGAATAGAAGACATGGCCGGGTCGTCGCTTCCTGGTGTGAGAATTTTTGTTGAGGGCACGTCGCTGTTTGTCGTCTCAGATGCTGATGGGTATTTTTCGTTATCAGGATTACCAAAGGGAACCGGGGAGCTGACAGCCTACCTTTATGGTTACGAAGCACTGAGGCATAAATTAGATGATCGGGGGATATCACCCATTGTGCTTCGCCTGAAAGAGCTCGAGAAGGAACTTCATGAATTGGTGATCGATGGATCATCAGATGAAATGTTCAGCATGAAAACGCTGAGGGGTGTGGAAGGAACCAGCATCTACGAAGCCAAGAAAACAGAGGTGATCCAGCTAGAGGAGATAGTGGCAAATAAGTCTGCCAATAATGCGAGGCAGGTGTTTAGCCGAATTCCTGGTGCCAATGTTTGGGAAAGTGACTGCGCCGGGTTGCAAATAGGGGTTGCCACGAGGGGCCTCAGTCCGAACAGGAACTCGAATTTTAATACACGCCAGAATGGATATGATATAGCAGCAGACGCTCTCGGCTACCCGGAAAGTTACTATTCGCCAGCTATTCAGGCAGTGGATCGCATAGAGATTGTGAGAGGAGCAGCTTCGCTTCAATATGGCACACAATTCGGTGGACTGGTGAATTTTGTCATGAAAAAGGGGCCTGTTGATCGAAAACTGGCCGTAAGCACCGAACAAACCTATAATAGTCTCGGGTTTTACAACAGCTTTTTGTCGGCTGGTGGGCAGGTTGGCAAGGTGAATTACTATGCCTATAACCGCACTGCTTCAGGCCAATGCTGGCGTTGCAATTCAGATTTCAATTCAACCACCACCTACGGAAGGGTGGCTTACCAACTGTCGGCCAGCACCTCACTGGAAGCAGATTATACCCATTTATACTATCTGGCCCAACAACCCGGCGGCCTTACTGATAATGAATTTTATGCCGACCCGAGGCAGTCGAAAAGGGAGCGAAATTGGTTCAAAGTGAACTGGAACCTGATGTCTGCACAGCTTAATCATTCGTTTACGTCGACGTTGAGGTTGAATTCCAGATTTTTCGGGCTCGTGGCAGGCCGGGAGGCGCTGGGCAACCTTGGCCGGATCGACAGACCAGACGATGAGACGCAAAACAGGGACTTTTTAAGCGATTCTTTTCGAAATTTCGGTAACGAAACCCGACTGATCTGGAATTATAAAGTAGGCAGGCAGTATTCGGCGCTACTCGTAGGTGGAAGAATTTACAATGGATTTACAGTGCGAAAGCAGGGTGCAGGACCCGCCGGAAAAGAAGCAGATTTCAGGTACCTGAACCCAGAACGACTGGAGGGCTCAGATTTTGACTTGCCGAGCTTCAATACTGCCGCATTTGTAGAAAATATTTTCACCATCTCGGAAAAATTCAGTGTGACGCCGGGCTTGCGACTTGAGCACATCCGAACAGGCGCAGACGGCTATTACAGGGACACAAGAACAGACCTTGCCGGAAATGTGATTTATGATTCTACCGTGTATGAGAATAAGACCAATGAAAGAACGTTCCTCTTTGGCGGGATTGGACTAAGCTTCAAGCCTACTGGTCAAATAGAACTCTATGGCAACTTCTCTCAGAACTATCGGGCAATTAACTTCAATGATATCAGGGTTAATAATCCCTCGCTCTCAGTCGACGAAAACCTGACGGATGAAACGGGGTATAATTTGGATGTGGGAGCCAGAGGCGTGGGGGGCCAACTGATAAGCTACGATGTAAGTGGCTTCTACCTTGGCTACAATAATAGAATAGGGACGGTACTGCGCACCGAACCTGACCCACGATTCAATAACCTGATTGACAGAACTTTTCGTTACCGCACCAACATTGCAGACGCTGGTATTGTAGGACTTGAATCACTTGTCGAACTGAATATCGACAGGCTGATAGCCCCCGATCAGGATAGGTGGCAGCTTGCCTTCTTCAATAACCTGGCGATCATCCACTCGGTGTACCTGAGAAGTGGCGAGCCTGGAATCGAAGGTAACCAGGTGGAGCTGGTGCCCAAAGTGAGCTACCGTACAGGGTTAACCTACCGGGGAGGGCCCCTGCAGTTGTCTGTACAATATACCTATCTGTCCCAGCAGTTTTCCGACGCTTCCAATGCCGATAGTAACCCCCCTGTTCCCACCGCGGTGGAAGGCGTTATTCCTGCCTATTTTGTCTTCGATTTTTCGGCACGATATGCACCGAATAGGTTCTATTTTGAATCGGGAGTAAACAACATGACTGACAATATGTACTTTACCCGCCGAGCAGCTGGTTACCCGGGACCTGGTATTATCCCCTCCGATGGTCGCAGTATTTACTTTTCGATTGGGATTAAGCTTTGAGCATTTTGCTCACCACATCCCAAACAACTACGCCGAGGCTAACGGTGATATTGAGCGAGTGCTTGGTGCCGAACTGAGGAATTTCAATGGCTGCATCCGCTAAGGCTACTGCTTCTTCTGACACGCCGAACACCTCGTGCCCGAAAACGAAAGCGTATTTTTCGTCAGTGTCTGGTTGGAAGTCTTGCAGAAAGATTTTTTCGTCCGTTTGCTCGACCACGAAAATTTTATATCCCTCTTTTTTCAGCGATTGGATAGCTTCTGTAGTTGTTGGAAAATACTTCCATTCAACAGTATCAGTTGACCCCAGGGCCGTCTTGTGAATCTCTCTGTGAGGGGGCGTTGCCGTGATGCCACAAAGCAGTATTTTTTTCACCGCAAAGGCGTCGGCAGTCCTGAAAGCAGCGCCCACATTGTGCATGCTTCTTACATTGTCGAGCACCACAGCGATCGGAAATTTTTTAGTAGTTTTGAAGTCATCTACTGACAGCCGATTGAGTTCGTCGTTACTGATTTTTCTCATGAAGAAGTATTTTTTCAGGGAAAAGATGTCCCCGGCGTATCGGCAAAAGTAAACTTTTTCAGGAAAGAGCACATGGCTAAAAAAGCAAGTACAAATGAGGTGGCGGAAACCCCGCTGATGAAGCAATACAATGCCATCAAATCAAAATATCCCGGGGCACTTTTGCTTTTCAGAGTGGGCGATTTCTACGAGACCTTTCGTGAAGACGCCGTAACAGCCAGCCAAATCCTCGACATTGTGCTTACCAAAAGGGCCAACGGCTCTGCCTCACATATTGAACTGGCAGGCTTTCCTCATCATTCCCTCGACAATTACCTTCCCAAGCTGGTAAGGGCAGGCCATAGGGTCGCCATTTGTGATCAGCTGGAAGACCCGAAAATGGTGAAGGGCATTGTGAAGCGGGGAGTAACTGAGTTGGTAACGCCCGGGCTTTCTTTCAACGACAATGTGCTTGACCGGCGGAGCAACAACTTTCTGGCTTCACTATATTTTGACAAAGAGAAAGCAGGAGTGGCATTTCTCGACCTGTCGACGGGTGAGTTTATGGCCTCAGAGGGCACACACTTGCAGGTGGAAAAGCTGATGCAGGGATTTGATCCTTCTGAGGTGATTTACCCCAAAAACCAAAAAGCGGTTTTCAAGGAAAAGTACCGAGACTACAACACCACCTTTGCGCTCGACGAATGGGTGTATGGGCCTGACTATTCCTTCGAGAAACTCACCAAGCATTTCAAAACCAAAAACCTGAAGGGCTTCGGTATCGATGGTCTGGCACTGGCCGTTTCGGCTGCCGGCGCTGTGCTGCAATACCTGGAGGACACCGAGCACAGGGAGGTCAGCCATATTTCTTCCATCAGCAGGATTGAAGATGAGAAGTTTGTATGGCTCGACAAGTTCACCATCCGCAACCTGGAGCTGATCAACCCGCAGCAACCCGACGGCGTGGCTTTGTTCCATGTAATGGATCAAACGCTTACGCCCATGGGAGCCAGGCTTTTGCGCAAGTGGTTGGTGCTGCCTTTGAAAGACAAGAGCGAAATAGAGGCAAGGCTACAGGTGGTGGAGGAGTTGTATGAAAACGAGGACTTACAACAGAAGACGAGAGACATACTAAAGAACATCGGCGATCTGGAAAGGCTGATTTCCAAGGTGGCTGTTGGCCGGGTGAACCCCAGAGAGTTCATGCAATTAAAGAAAGCCCTGAAGCACATAGGGCCGCTGAAGGAGCTGTTGCTGGAATCGGAATCGCCCTCACTCAAAAGATTGGGGGATGTGCTCAACCCTTGTGAGTTGCTGCTTGAGAAAATTGAAAAGGAGCTGAAAGACGAGCCTCCGCTTTCCATTACCCAGGGGCAAGTGATAAAAGAAGGCGTGCATGAGGAGCTGGACGAGCTGCGAAACATAGCCTTTCACGGAAAAGATGTGCTCCTGCAAATTCAGCAAAGAGAGGTAGAAGCGACAGGGATCAGTTCATTAAAGATCGCCTTTAATAAGGTGTTTGGCTACTACCTGGAGGTGACGCATGCGCACAAAGACAAGGTGCCTGTGGAGTGGATCCGTAAGCAGACGCTGGTAAATGCAGAGCGCTATATTACTCCGGAGCTCAAGGAGTACGAAGACAAAATTCTGACGGCCGAGGAGAAAATGTCGGTGATAGAGCAGCGGCTGTACCTTGAGTTGGTGCAGTTTGCCTGCGACTACGTGGAGGCCATTCAGCAGAATGCACGGGTGCTTGCCCGCATCGACTGCCTGGCTTCGTTCGCCACCATTTCAAAAAAGAACCGCTACGTCAAGCCTGTCATTAGCGACGATAGAATTATCGATATCAAAGAAGGCCGCCACCCGGTGATTGAGAGCCAACTGCCGGTGGGGGAAATCTACGTGCCCAACGATGTGTACCTCGACGACCAGTCGCAGCAGGTGATGGTGATTACCGGGCCAAACATGGCTGGTAAGTCGGCCCTGCTGAGACAAACGGCGCTGGTGGTGCTCATGGCACAGATGGGCTGCTTTGTACCAGCAACCTATGCGCATGTGGGGTTGGTCGACAAAGTCTTTACAAGGGTGGGTGCTTCTGACAACCTGAGCCGTGGGGAGTCTACCTTTATGGTGGAAATGACCGAAACGGCCAGCATTCTGAACAACCTGAGTGGCGACAGCCTGATATTGATGGATGAAATAGGCCGAGGCACGAGTACCTACGATGGTATTTCCATTGCCTGGTCGATTGTGGAGTATTTGCACAACCACCCCAAGTTCAAGGCCAAAACGCTGTTTGCTACTCACTATCATGAGCTC
The DNA here is from genome assembly GCF_963974565.1 of uncultured Imperialibacter sp. Lineage (NCBI taxonomy): Bacteria > Pseudomonadati > Bacteroidota > Cytophagia > Cytophagales > Flammeovirgaceae > Imperialibacter > uncultured Imperialibacter sp. The sequence continues at coordinate 40,977 of NZ_CAXBCJ010000013.1, forward strand.
AACCAGCTGGCGAACGACCTGCCAAGGGTGAAGAACTTCAATGTGTCCGTTAAAGAGCTCGACAACCGGGTGATCTTCCTGAGGAAGCTGCAGGAAGGCGGCAGCCACCACAGCTTCGGTATCCACGTGGCGCAAATGGCCGGCATGCCCAACACTGTGGTGATCCGCTCCAACGAGATCATGCACAACCTGGAAAAAGACAAGATCAGGGACGAAACGGCTGACATACTGGAATCCATGCCGAAGTCCAACTTTCAGCTGGCACTGTTCGAAGCCGACCCCAAGTTTGAGAAAGTGAGGGAGCTGCTAGGCAAGATCGACATCAACACCATTTCGCCGGTGGAGGCATTGCTCAAGCTGAATGAGGTGATAACGACATTGAAGGGGAAGTAGGGTTTTCAGATCACACAAAAACCAAAACGCCGAACTTTGCAGCTCGGCGTCAAGTACCAGGAGCGGGGATCGAACCCGCACGACCTTTAAGGGTCACAGGATTTTAAGTCCTGCGTGTCTACCAGTTCCACCATCCCGGCAGGGCATTGAAAGATTTTAGTATTTATTGATTTTGTGATTTGTCCTGCCTCATCTTGCTTCTGGAAGCTGAAAAAATCTTTACCAGCTCGAGGCTTTCAGAAATATAAGGTGATAACAACTCTTTTTCCAGAATGCCACCCTCCCGGGCATATTCCAGCCAAAAAAGACTTTCATCAGCCTCTTCTAAAACGATATTAAGCTTGGCGTAAAATTCAGGTTTTGATCTTGCTCTACAGGCTGCCCGGTAGTTAGCAGCAACAGAGCTTGAAGAACGAAGAAGTTGTCTGCCAATGATCCTCCCTTCATCTGTGGATTTTAGCTGTCGGAAAACAGCCAAAATGGATAGAGAGAACTTAAATGTTCGATCCTTTAACTCTTCCGAGGTCATCGTGAAGGGAAATCAACAAATAACAAAATCAATAAATCAAAGAATGATTTGGAGCGAAAGACGGGATTCGAACCCGCGACCCCGACCTTGGCAAGGTCGTGCTCTACCAACTGAGCTACTTTCGCTTTTGACCCGGCTCCTTTCGGAAACGGATTGCAAAAATAATGAGCGGGAATGATTCTGCAATATTCTGAGTGAAATTTTTCACACATTTTATTCAGCTGCTACCAGGCAACTTTTAAAATATTGCCTGCTGAGCCTGTAACCGTTTGACTTCCAATGCCATTAACACACTGCCGATCAACAGCATGGCGGCTGCCACCACCAGTGTTTCAAAATAGGAAAAATGAGCAGAAAGCCCCACCAACGAAATAGAAGGTAGTGCAGCAAGTGCTATTTCGGTGATGGCAAAACCACCAAAGAAGACCGATATTCCGGTTTTTGACATGGCAGTGAGGTGCAACCAGCCCCCTAAAATGTAGAATCCCAGCAGCATAAAGCTAACCACGCCAATAAAAATCAAGTGGATAAAGGCAATGATGATCCCATTGTTTGCCATCACCCAGCTATCGATACCGGGAATGCTGCCTGCCAGTTGCAAAAAGTATTTCACGGTGAGTAGCGTAATGCCTAACTGAAGGCACTTTCTGGCCCAGGGCACTGGTAAATTTTGCTTCAGGTGCTTCCAAACAAACCTAAGCAATAGCAGGACACCGACTATTTGTAAGACACCGGTAGCCATCGCCAACAGATATTTCCAGTCGCCCAGATCGGTCCACAAGGCGCTCATGACATAGGCTGGCCCAACAGTGTACAGCAGGGTGTATTTGAGCCATTTCCTCTCAGTGTCGGCAAGGCTCCAGCCGCTTCTTTCCAGCAGCCTGAATAGCATGGCCAGGCAGGCAAGCACAAACCAGCCATTGAACTGGAAGTGCATAAAAAAGTAGATGGATAGTGAGTAGAACGAGCTGTCTTTTAAGCCCATGGCCGAAAGCGGGCCCAGCATCAGTGGCCCGACACCCGAAATAAGCTCATACACCAGTGCCCAGCGCAAAAAGCTTGCTGCAAGGCTGCTATCGCCCCTTATCACTTTGAATATTGATACGGCGATGGCGATGGTCACTGCCATGTGGAGCGTGCTGAAGGCAATTGCCACGGGGCCATAGCCCTGAAAGGGAAAGCTGCCCAGCATGCCCAGCACGCCTATCTGCAGGGCGAAAAAGTAGCCCCGGAACAGTTTGCCATTGTTTTCTTTGGCCACAAAATGTTGGAGCATGAGAAGAAACAGCGCATTGTATACCCACCCCATGAAGGCAGTGTGGGAGTGGGCATGCACAAAATACCTGTAGGTGATGGGCAGCGGGCTTACCATTTGCCAGCGAAGTAGCAGCCCAAGGGCGGATAAGGCGACGAGATATAGTAAAGGGAAACGGGCAAACTTGCCAGGATCAAACCGACTCATGAGCAGAACGATATTTTCTGATCAATGTAAAACTAATAAGGGTCAACAGAAAACCCAGTATGCTAATGGCATTGAGCAGACCACTCCATTTTTTTACGGTCGTGAGAAGCAGAATATCGGCTGCGAAGACCCTTAGCAACAGAGAGGCAGACAGGAGGATAAGCCAGACAAAAAGCACTGGGTGAAAAGGAGGGGCGCCCAGGCCTGCAAGGTAGGAAGCCTTGGCCAGGGCATGAATAAATACCATGGAGAAAAGGAAGCCGACAAAGAACGAATGCGTGGTGGCATCGTAGCCGTAAATGTGCTCCTTCCACAGAATAACACCAACGCCGGATGTGAGCAGCCAAAACCAGCCTAGCATGATGGCAATGAACGAATACTTTTCGTAGCTCCAGCCCATGCCCTGATCTGTTTGGATCTCGATGAAAAACATGCCAGATGCAATTAAAATCAGACCTGCTCCCGTGAGATAGTAGCCACCAAGGTGAAATGGAATCATCAGGCTGGCAATAAACAGGATCAGCCCCAACTTGATCACGCTTCCCGTGAACATGTTTTTTGCTGAGTTTTCCGAGAGCCGGGTGGCCAAGATGAAGCAAAGTACAAAGCCCATCCAGAAAGGGATGATAGCAGGCATTAGCGGATTGTACAACAAGCGAATATTGCCACCGGCAAAGCACAGGGCACCGCAAAGCTGGACAATACTGACCCACGTGAGCCGGGACGACAGCAGGTGAATAGCCTGCAGCAAAACCAGCAATGCGGAAGCAGTCACCAGGCAATAGGGAGCCACCTGCTGAAAGCCGAGGAGCCAGGCAATGACCGCCGCACCCGAGAACGCAGGAATGAGCCACCATTTGCCATTGCCGGCGAGCAGACTTCTTTCTACCCCAATCAGGGTGCCCACAAAGCCACCCACCATGAGCGGCCCGTGTAGTGTCGCCAGGTCAACAGCAGGCAGGTTGAAGCCGATTCTGATTAAGCCGGCCCAAATTCCCGACAGCAGCCCGATAAGCGCCAACGCAAAGAAGGGGAGCTTTGATTTCATACTAGAAGTCTTTGCGGGCAGCCACTCTCAGAAAACCAAGCAAAGGGCCCACTACCCACAGAACCAGTGCTGAGATGGATACCAGCATACCCATGGACGTGCCGAAAAACTTATTGAATACTGCTCCGGTATACCCCATCAGCGCTGCCATATCCAATTTCAGCAGCAGGGAGGTTCGTGACAGGTCGATTGGATTGAGCACGGTAGCGATCAGGGAGAATTTTTCCAGTGGATAGTCTTCAAAAAAGAGCAGAAAGATAATAAACAGACCGTCGTACAGCACGGCCAGGAACAACCAGGTAAGGATGGCTATGGCAAATCCTTTCATGCGGTTGGTTTGCCTGAGGGCAATGAGAAAGGCGATGGCCGTAAATATGGCTGTGAGCAGCGTTCCGATGCCAAGCAGGTAGAACAAATCAAGCCAGAGCCTGACCTCAAAGTGGCCCAAAAAGATGGCTGGAATCAAAATACCAAGCAGGAAGCTGGCGGCGAGCGACGTGAATAGGCCCAGGTACTGTCCCAGGAAAATCGAGCGTCGCCTTACAGGTTGGGCCAGCAGCAGCTCGGTAAATTCTGAGGAGTTGTAAAAGTAGACGATACCGTACAATGTACTGATGAGTGGAATAAGCACCACCACAATATTGAGCAGGCTCGTAATGGCTGCTGCCACCTGCCCGCTTAAATGCAGGAGACCAGCGGTAACAATCATAAAAAACAGGAAATAGAAGTAGGTCCACCGGCTGCGCAGGAGGTCAAAAAAGCTGTATTTGAATATTTTCCACATGGCGATTTTTATTAAGCGTTGACGGACGTTCTGTCCTTCCGTTGAATGAGAAAATGAGCGATGGCTTCTTCCAGTGTGTTCTTTTCAGTAAGTGAAAACAGCTCGCTCAGGCTTCCCTGGAAGTACACCTTGCCATCTAGCAGGAACACGATTTCGTCAGCCAGTTCTTCCACGAGTGGCATGATATGCGTGGTGACCAAGATGCACTTTCCTGCCTTGCGCATGTCCTGTATCAGTCGCTTCAGTGCCAGCAACGCTACGGGGTCAAGCCCCGCAGTAGGCTCGTCCATCAGCACAATGGGCGCATCGAACATGAGGGCAAGTACCAGATTCACTTTTTGCCGGGTGCCACCACTGAGCGTCCCGAGCTTTTTGTCGAGAAACGGCTGAAGAGAAAGCCGGTCGACCAAGGAACCCTCGTTGGCGGGCTCCTGCCGCACTTCTTTGATCATTTGTAGCAGCTCCTGCACTGTGAGGTTAGAGGGAAACTGTGCAATTTGTGGCACATAGCTCAGGTGTTTCCTGTAGTTCCATGCATGGCGGGTAGGCTCGCCTCTTACCTCGATAGTTCCTTTATCAGGTAGGGTCATACCCAGAATGCTTTTCATCAGGGTGGTTTTTCCAGAGCCGTTGGGTCCTAACACAGCGGTTACCTTTCCGGGAAGAATTTCCAGTTGGACGTCCTTCAGCACTTCCAGTTTGCCAAAGGACTTATGAAGATGTTGAATATTGATCATGGGGATGAGGTTTCATAAGTGGCTGATCGTCGAACAGGTTTTGCGGCGTGAATACCGGCGTCACTTTTTCAGTGAAATTCATGAGATCAACAAAAAGACTTCGAAGGAGCACAATGGCTTGTGGCACCTTTTCTACTACAAAAGAGAAAAGCTTCACAGGCCGGTAGGGCACATCGCCCAGGCCATTTTTGTCGAGGTCGTAACCAGTATACTCCGACCAGTAGTTTCTTGTGTATTGGTTGTACTGTCTGGTGGCGTTGGTGCCTACGTCAAAGGTATTGTCTATAAAATTGTTCTCGGTAATAATGTTGTCTCTGCAGCTCCCGAGTATTCGCAGTGCATATCCGTTCTCAGTAAAATCGTTTTGGCTGATGGTCATCCTGTCAGAGCTTTCTCCATAGATACCGATGGTGTTGCCCTGAAAAAGGTTGTTGCTGATCAGCCCGTCTTTAATTTCCTTGAGCAGTATGCCATAAGAAGCACTGCCCCAATTGTCGATAAACCTGTTTCGCTTCATCACAATCTGAGAGGAAAACATAACCGCTACTCCGGCACCGTTAGACTGAAAGGTGTTTTCGAGGTAATCATTGTAATTTGAGAACATAAAGTGGAGGCCATACCGCAGGTTGTCCTGGCTCACATTGCGCACTATACGGATGCTATCGGAAAACTCCAGATAGATACCATCCCTGTGGTGGCGGGCTTCGTTGTTACTTACGTCTACATTTTTGCAATACCAAAGGTGGATGGCATTGCCTGAGCTGGCTTCAACCACTGCCTGCCCGATGATGGAGTTTCCGGCGACCCTGCCGTCCCGACTCTTTTGCAGGTAAATACCAAAGAAGGTGTTTTCAAGTTTGTTGTCCTGAATGTTGAAGTGCCGGGCTTCTTCCACGTGAATGGCCGCCAGGTCTCTCACATAGTTGGTGGCCACGTTTCGGATATGAAAGCCTATGATACTGACGGAATCCGCCCTGATAATGATCGCATCGTTCTTAAGACCGGCATCAAGAATGGGGTAGCCCACACCCAACAGGGTGCATGGCTTGTCAATGATCATCTCGTTTTCAAAGTACACACCAGGAAACACCTTTATTACGTCTCCTGATGCTGCTGCGGCCAGCGCCTGCTTGATTGAAGCGTATTTTTTTCCCACCTCCAGGGTGTCGGGCACTGCACCCAAGGCCTGAAAGGTGGCGATAACTAAAAATGGGATGATGAAACGACTAGGAAACCTCATGGGAGCTGGGCGGTAAGGCCAGGCAGGTTGTCTATGCCTGATTGAAGTTTCTCCCAAGTATATATTTCTCCATCGTATCCGTCAATAATGGGCTCAATTTTGGACTTGGAGCTCAACGCTGTGATGTACATGCCCATAGGGCTTGGTAGCTTGGCACTTCTGATGAAAACGCATTTGGCCGCATCCATAAGTGTGCCTGGCTGGTCGTAGGGCACCACCATTTCAAAGGCTATATTCTCAGCACTTATCTTGTTTTCGTCTGCATATTGCACAAGGCACTCCACAGCGTCGAAGGTATAGATTTTGCCAGTGCTGGAAACCAGCTCAGCTCCATATTGTGGCTGTACGATCTTCATTTTGCAATGGTGACAATGGTCGCTGCCCAAAGCAAGCGGCCGGGGAGTTACCGAGCATGACGTGAGGCCAAAAACCGTGATCAAAGCGACCATTGCCATAGCCTTTTCCAGCACTGCTGTTTTGCGAGTTTTCTTCTTCTCCAGCCAAAATGCCAGCAGGGCAAGTGCTATGCCTGCTCCAAGGAAGTAGCCACCTGTTGACGGCCAGGAGTCAGCCTTAAAATTCAGCAGCATTTTCGAGCCAATTACAGGTGGCTGATAAGCCATGCCGGGTACTTTGATGGGTGCCTTAGGGCTGAGATTGTGCCCATAGTCGTATTCCCAGAGGTAGAAGTCGTAGACACCGAGGCCTCCAAGGACAATCATAATCATGGCCCAGGTGAGGTAGAGCGATTTCTTTTTTACCAGGAAGAACAGCAGCCCCAAAAGCGACATGCCACCTACAATCCAGGGGAAATATTTCAGCTCAGGAATTGAGTCGGGTACGATGAATTGCATGCCCACGTAGTGGTTGAGGATGTTGATATTTTGCAATGTGCTGGGCGAGTCCCCTGTTATCTGATTGATCCAGATATACATAGAAATACCGTCAGGGTATTGGGGAGCTTGTAGCGTGATTTTCCATAGCGGAAAAGCAAACAATGCAAGCGGCAAAAGTATGGCCAGCAAGAAAAGGTAATTGAATTTAACTTTCATAATCGAAAGGGGTTAACCCTCGCAGTCGCTCTTCCTGTGAATCAGGAAGAACGACCGAAAAGGTATGAGTTTATTCGTCTAAGCTCCACTTGAGCTCGGTGGTGGCGCCTTTGGCCGATACCCGGGCATAGCCCTGCATCTCCTGGTGAAGGGCGGAACAGAAGTCGGTGCAGTAGAAAGGGTAAACCCCTTCCCGTTGTGGTTCCCAGAGTAGGGTCTCGGTTTGGCCGGGCATGATCAACAATTCTGCATTATTGGCACCCATCACGCTAAAGCCGTGAGGGACGTCCCAGTCTTGCTCAAGGTTCGTCACGTGGAAGTAGACCTTGTCACCTACTTTGATCCCTTCCAGGTTGTCAACAGTAAAGTGACTTCTGATAGCACCCATATACACCCGAACCACATTTCCGTCTCTCACTATACGTGAGTCGTTGGGTGACTTCATAGCGTGGGGGTGGTTATTGTCTTCCAGCTTATAGTACTTCAGCGAATTGGGTGCAATGAGCTCGGCGGCGATGCCTTGCGCATAGTGCGGCTCGCCAATCGTTGGGAAATCAAGAATCAGTTTCATCTTTTCGCCCGAGATATCGTAAAGTTGAGCTGATTGTGTCAACTCAGGGCCAGTGGGCAGAAACCGGTCTTTTGTGATCTTGTTAAGAGCCACCACATATTTTCCCCAGGGCTTTTTGGAGTCGCCACCGGGGATCATCAAGTGACCGATAGAGTAGTAGGCTGGCACTCTGTCAAGCACTTCCTTTGTTTCCAGGTTCCACTTTACAATCTCCGATGAGATAAAAAACGATGTATAGGCGTTGCCTTTTCCGTCGAACTCGGTGTGTAATGGCCCCAGACCTGGTTGAGCCACAATGCCGCTCAACACTTCTTCGTACTGAAGGACGGGAATGCCGTCGATAGTAGTTTCGAATTTCTCACCTTCAATCGCCTTGATCATTTTATCAAACGAGTGAATACTCATGTCGCTGGAAAGCTTGCCATTGCCTACGATGAATTCTCCGGTGGGGTCAACGTCTACACCGTGTGGTGATTTTGGCGTGGGAAGGAAATACACCAGGCCAGGGCACTCTGAAGGGATCAGCACTTTTACAGTGTTCCTTGTGTCTGAGAAGGCCATTTGCTTGCTTTCGTCATAGTGGTTATCCACATAGCTGGCAGGCATTTCTTTAAATTTGCCCTGAGCCATATACTCTTCAGCTTTTTTCCAGTTGATAGCGGCTATATAGTCCTTGTCTCTTTGTGAAGCGTTGACTTCCAAAAGTGTATGCTCCTCTTCCGTGTTATAGGAAGTGAAGAACATCCAGCCATGTGACTTGCCTTTGCCCGCATGAGCAAGGTCGTAGTCGTAGCCAGGCAGCAGCACTTGAAAGGCCACGTCCATGTCACCATCTTCGGCTACACTGATAAAGCTGAGGGTGCCTTTGAAGTTTTCTTTGTAGGTGTCGATGGCTACGTCTTTCTGGGGAAAAGGCACACTGAATCGGGTGCCGGCCACAATATATTCTGAGTTCTCTGTTGTGAATGGAGAACTGTGGTTACCACCGCTGTTCGGTATCTCTATGATCTCGGCGGTTTCGAATGTTTTAAGATCAATTCGTGCGATACGTGGTGTGTTGTTGCCGTTGATAAAGATCCACCGGCCATCGGGAACACCGTTAGTTTGAGATAGCTCGGGGTGGTGGGCATCATCCCAGGGCACAAAGCCAAACGAAGTTTCGAGCATAGGTTTGGTTTCCTCGTTGTAGCCATATCCTTTTTCAGGATCCTGCGAAAACACCGGGATCACCCTGAACAAACGGCCCGAAGGCAAGCCGTAAACAGATATTTGTCCACTGAACCCGCCTGACATAAAGGCGTAAAAGTCATCGTGTTCGCCTGGCGTGACATATGCCTGAGAGGCAACGTCGCTGCCCAGCGCTCCTTTTGAATTCTCGCTGCTGCCACACGAAGTAACAACCCCGGCCAAAACGACCAGAGCAAACAGCTTATTTATAATATGTTGCTTTTTCATAGTTTTTACGTTCATAGGTTATTTTGGCAGGATCACCTGATCCACCACATTGATTATTCCGTTTGATGTATTTATTGTTCCAATGATTTTACACCCGTTGATCAGCACGTCGTCTCCATCCACGGTTACTTCAAGATAATCTCCGGTGGCCATGTACAGCGTGCGGCCTTTCGCTACCATTTTTTTCAGCGCTGCCACATCGTAGGAACCTGGTGCTGCGTGCCTCGTCAGAATCGTAGCCAACTGTGCTTTGTTCTCTGGTTTTAGCAGATTTTCGACAGTCCCGGCTGGCAATTTTTCAAATGCAACATTATTGGGGGCAAAAACGGTAAGTGGGCCTGCGTTAACCAGCACATGCTCTATTTGAGCAGCGGTGACAGCCGCCACAAGTGTGGTATGGTCGGGCGATGAAGCGGCTACTTGCAGGATGTTCTTGGCAGATTCATCGTCGACCACTGAAGCTTGTCCTTTTGGCGTTGCGTCAGCTACTGCACCGGCCTCTTCGGTCTTATTGGTTGGCGTCGAACAGCTCGCCACGACGAGCGTGATCAGGCCAAAGGCTAGAAATTTCAAGGGTGTTTTCATAGAGTGATTATTTAAGGGTTCGGAAGTACTCAAGTACCTGCCTGGCTTGTTCCTCTGTGAGGTTTTGGTTGGCCATAGGTGCTCCGTTGGCTTCTGCCAGCAATTGCTTAGCAATCGGATCCTCCTGAATCATCACCTCAGGGTTGAGAATCATATTCATTACCCATTCGGGAGATCTTCGGCTAAGGATGTCTTTTGGGGATGGGCCAATGAATTTTTTGTCGACCTTGTGGCAGGCAGTACAGTTGGCGTCGAAAATGGCCTTGCCTGCATCTGCAAGTGCCTGGTCAATTTCTCCCAGCGTAACGCTTTTTACAGGCCCTACTCCTTTATTCTTCAGAGGGTCTGAGGCTTTAGCGGTTTCTTGTTCTGTTGGCTTTGCCTGGAAATCTGAGATGTCTTTCTTTTTGGTTTCTCCGCAGCTAGCGAGGATGATCGATAGGGGCAATGCGAATATGAACGCTTTCAAAAAATACTTTTTCATGATACACTATTTTGTTTGATAGTGTAAAGGTAGACTGAGCCTGCCCACCGGTTTTATGATCTAAATCATATAGCAGTATGATTTTCGATAAAATTTTAACTACCTGAAAAATTGATAGTTAGAATGGATTTCGTTGAGGGACAAGGCCGGAAAAACGAGAGATATTGGCCCTTGAGAAAGGCAAAGTCAGTCCGCTGAACCTACTGCGGCGGCGGTTTTCAGTGCAAATGGTATTAGACAACTATTTTGTGGCTTTTGAGCTTAATTTTGCCCTCCTGCTCCATTTTTTTGATGGTGCGGATCACCGTTTCTACCCGCAGCCCTGTCATGTCGGCTAGCTGCTGCCTTGTGTATGGCACAGTGAAAAGATCCTGGTTGGGCATCATCGCCTTCAAATAGTTGACGAGCGTAAGAATGCGATGCTCCGGCGGGTAGGAAGATACCTCTGATAAAATCATTCCCTTGTAGCGCAGCCTGTTGGAAAGCTCGTAGTTGAATTTGCGATGGATATCAAAATTGGCTTCCAAAAGCCTGAAGAAGTTGTCCTTGGGCAGCTTGCATATTTCACAATCTTCCACAGCCACAGCATTGGCCGGGTAGGGAAAGTGGCCGAAAAGGGGAGGTTCACCAAAGCTTTGCCCAGCCTTAAACATGCCTAGAATAAACTCCTGGCCATCGTAGTTGTAGTTAACCATTTTGATTGTGCCGATCGAAACCTGATAATAAAAATGCGCCTCGGTGTCTTTTGCAAACAGAAACTCGTCTTTGTTGAGCTTAACTTTTCTCGCACCAAACGTCGTAAGCAACTCTTCAGGAATCATTGACATGGTGCCAATTTAGTAAGATTTGTGCTTTGTATTTTAACACAACCTTACCAGCTGTGAATTATTGTCATGCGACAGCTTTGGCGACGAGCAGCGTGTTTTCCAAATGAATATGCTGAAGAATATCCTGTTTGAACTCTCCCAGCTTTGAGTAGAGCAGCCGAAATGAACTACATGCTTGCTGGGGAGGCTGGAAATTGTTAGTCAGCAGGGTGAGGTCCGTGAGTATGGCACCCACTTCGGCGTGCTCCACCTTCATCTTCTCGATTTCTTTGAGCAACTCAACACTTTTTGAGCCCTTCAAAATCATTGGAAAGAGCTCATTCTCTTCCTCAAAGAAGTGATCAATGATGGCGTATTTAAGGTGGCCGACTAACTCTTTTACCTTTTTTAGATTCGGAAAGTCCGCTCCATGGTGATCCGCCACTTTGATAGTGAGATCCTCGATGTCGGAAAGTGTATGCCTTTCCCAGCTGTGGTGATTTTCAAGGATGTACTGAATGAGTAAAGACACCGACCATTCCTCAAAATGTGGCTGCCAAAAAGCACCAGGCCCGCTCTTTTTTTTCATGGCCACCAGCACCTCGTTGATATCCAATTTTTGGCGGCGACAGGCCTCTTCGAGAGAAATATCGCCGTGGCAGCAAAAATCTATGCCGTAGGCGTCGAAGACTTTGCCCAGGCTGAGGTCTTCCATGACCAGGTCAGCCACTATTCTGTTGGTGATCGACTGTTGGCGGGTTATGAGTACCCGCCATTTTTCAGGCCCTTTATCAAGGTAGTCCCAGCCAAAGCTTTTAGGATACTTGTGGCTGAATTCGTAAAAAAGTGGCTGAGGATCGTGGTCGACGGCAAGCACCAGCGAATGCCCTTCGTCAAGGCTTTCATAGGCTTTGAAAATGGTATCGTGGCGGGTTGCAGGGGGCAAAAGGGAAACATCGATGCGTATGGGAGATTCCATAAGTTTTTGGATTTTGACTATTGATGGTCAAATGTGGTGACATCAAAGGCTACTATTTTATGACTTGAGTCATACTGGGGGTAAGATTGTCACTTTTTTTTTGATGTGATTTGCTAGGTGCATCATAATTTCTGACTGCGTGATCTAAGTCACTGACGGCCGCCTTTGTTATTCAGACTTTTGTGTTCAGACAATGTCACAGTAAGAGTCACACAGTATGCCGGTTATCGAAATTTTGGGGTTTGCAGCATCAATACTTATAGGGGTTAGCCTGGGGCTAATTGGAGGAGGGGGCTCCATTCTAACCGTGCCGGTGCTGGTTTACATGATTCACATCGACCCAGTGCTGGCGACAGCCTACTCTTTGTTTGTGGTCGGCAGCACTGCCCTGGTAGGGTCGGTCAACTTTCTTAGAAAAGGGTTGGTAAGTCTTAAAACGGCTATCATATTCGCCATTCCTTCCTTCATTTCTGTCTTTGTCACCAGAAAATTCGTCATTCCTGCCATCCCGGATCCGGTTTTCTCTTTGGGGGGATTTCCGGTAACAAAGGACTTGGCAATAATGGTGCTGTTTGCCGTCATTATGCTGGTGGCTGCCTGGTCGATGATCAGAGACAAGAAGGAAAACAAGATGATAGAAGAGGAGCTATCCTATAATTACCCGATGATTGCTTTGGAAGGCCTGGTGGTGGGGGCGTTAACGGGCCTGGTAGGGGCAGGCGGCGGCTTTCTTATCATTCCTGCACTTGTGCTGCTGGCCCATATCCCAATGAAGTTGGCAGTCGGCACTTCGTTGCTGATCATTGCTGCCAAATCGCTGATCGGATTCACTGGTGACCTGGGAACCCAGCCAATCGATTGGCCATTTATGCTGATATTTACCAGTTTGTCTATTGGAGGGCTTTTTCTGGGAGAGTATCTTTCCCGCTTCATATCAGGGGCAGCGCTAAAAAAAGGTTTTGGCTATTTCGTGCTTGTTATGGCTGTTTTTATCCTTACCAAAGAACTTATATTCTGATGATACACCCTGGCGAAGCTACTTCTTCTAAGTTCGAGAGAAGCCTCTTCGAAAATCTCAACTTTGTTACATTTACATGTGTTACCAATAAACAGATCAATTTTAAAAAAGAGATATGAAAACCAGTACAAACATTGTTGCATCGCTAGCTTTTCTTTTTGTTTCAGCCATAGGCACAGCATGCAGCTCGTCTTCCACTGAGAAGGAGGCTGCCTCGGAAGTGGTTACCAAGCCAGCAGGTCAGACATCCGCAAAAATTGTTCAGCTTAATGCGCCAGACTTTGCTGAGAAAGTGAAGGAAGCCGAAGTTCAGCTTGTAGATGTGAGAACAGCGGGGGAGGTAGCTACCGGCAAAATACCCAATGCAATAAATATCGATTACAACACCGTCAATTTTGAGGAGATAGCCGCTAAGCTTGACCCGAATAAGCCGGTTGCAGTTTACTGTAAGGTAGGAGGCAGGAGCGCCAGGGCAGCCAAAGTATTTCAAGAGTTGGGCTTCAAGCAAATTTTCGAGCTGGAAGGCGGAATAATTTCATGGAACGCCAGTGGACTTGCCACCGAAAAGCAGTAGTAGTTAGTTAAATCAGCTAAGAGAAAGTGGAAAAGTATTGGAACATCATCGTTGGCTCGTATACGGGTTACTGGAATTATCTGGTCAACGAGATTTTACACCCTAGCTGGCACAATTATTTCTATTGGCTGCTGCTGGTATCCGCCTTTTTCTTCATTCTCGAATGGGTGAAGCCCTGGAGGAAGGATCAGTCCAGGTTCAGAAAGGACTTCTGGCTGGACTTCTTTTACATGTTCTTTAACTTCTTTCTCTTTTCGCTCATTATTTACAATGCTGTCTCCAACTCGGTTGTCAATCTTTTTAACGACGCCCTGGCAGTTATCGGTATCAACAACCTTTTGGCCTTTGAGGTAATGAAGTGGCCCATGTGGTCGCACCTGCTCATTGGGTTTGTGGTGCGTGACTTTGTGCAATGGTGGGTGCACCGCTTGCTTCACCGGTCGCCCTGGCTCTGGGAGTTTCACAAAGTTCATCATTCCGTGGAGCAAATGGGTTTTGCGGCCCACCTTCGCTACCATTGGATGGAAAACGTGGTGTACCGCACTATCGAGTATATTCCGTTGGCGCTGATCGGCATTGGGTTGAGAGACTTCTTCATTATTCACATTTTTACCCTGGCTGTCGGCCATTTCAATCACTCCAATATCAAAGTGCCGTTGGGGCCTTTCAAGTACTTTTTCAACAATCCTCAGATGCACATCTGGCATCATGCCTATGACCTTCCCAGGGAGAGGGGCTATGGGGTTAATTTTGGGATCACGCTGAGCATTTGGGACTATCTGTTCAAAACAGATTATATTCCTTACGACGGTCGGGACATTAAGCTAGGTTTCCCCGGCGTGGAGCAGTTTCCACACGATTTTGTGGGGCAGAACCTTCATGGAATAGTGCCGGAGCACAAGAAGGATAAAGCGAGTGTTGATAAAGAGCCCACGAAGTAACTGCGCTCCTTTTCCTCGCAAATTCTTTTCTTTGCAGCATGACTCCAACTGTGTACGACGTCATTGTGATTGGCGGAGGGCAAAGTGGCCTTGCTGTAGCTTATTATCTGAATAGGGCCGGTTTAAATTATGTTGTTCTTGACGCCAGCGACAACGCAGGCGGAAGCTGGCAGCATTATTGGCACTCGCTCCGTTTGTTTTCGCCTGCGCAATGGAGCTCACTACCCGGCGTGCTCATGACTGGCGGCCCCGACTATTATCCCACCCGCAACGAAACGATCGACTACCTGAGAAAGTACGAGGAGAAATATAAATTCGCCGTACAAAGAGGTGTGACGGTAAAAGATGTAAAAAAGGCAGAAGGGCGTTTTGATATTGTTACCAGCAAAGGAGCTTACCAGTCGAAGACGGTCGTGTCTGCCACTGGATCATTTGCCAATCCGTGGGTGCCGGAGTTGCCCGGAAGAGACAAATTCAAAGGGAAGGTTTTCCATTCCACTGCCTACAAAAGACCGGATCCATTCAAGAGCCAACAGGTAGCAATTGTCGGCGAAGGGAATTCTGGTGCCCAGATACTTGCTGAAGTGAGCAAGGTGGCGCAGACTTTTTGGGTCACGTCAAAGCCGCCGAAGTTCCTTCCTGATGAGGTAGACGGACGTTATCTTTTCGATGCAGCCACTCAAATGTATGAATCCAAAAAGGCAGGGAGGGAATTCACTCCGCCGTCGCTTGGGGATGTGGTGATGGTTCCGCCGGTAAAAGAAGCCAGGAAAAGAGGAGTATTGGAGCGGGCTTACCCGCCAATCGATCATTTCACGGATCTGGGAATTATGTTGGTGAATGGCCAGGAGCTGCTCGTCGACAGTGTGATTTTCTGCACCGGGTTTCGGCCGGCGTTGAACCACCTCAAGGGCTTGGCCCTCAATGTTAGTGCGGGGAAAGTGGCAACGGTTGCCACCCGGTCGGCCGAGGTGCCAGGCCTTTGGCTGGTGGGTTACGGCCAATGGACGGGCTTCGCCTCGGCCACGCTTATTGGCGTTGGCCGGTCTGCAAAATCCACTGTAGAAGAAATCAAAGAATACGTGTAAATACTGTTTTGTTGCAAATACCGGCTGCCTACCTTTGCCGGATGAAACGGTCTTTCTTTTATGCTTTTTTCTTTGGGGTCTTGCTTTTCGCCACTGAAGTTTCCGCACAATCTGTTCTTAAAGTCAGGGTGCTCGACGCCGACACACAAGAACCTCTTGTAGGCGCTACCATTCAAATAGCGGGAACCACACAAGGAACGATAACAGACTTGAATGGAGAAGGTCAAATTACCGTTTCCGGTACTGAACCAATAAGTTTAGTGGCATCTTTCGTTGGCTATTCTTCTGTAAAGAGAAAGGTAGTGACGGGTACAAATGAGCTGGTTTTCAATTTGGAACCCGAGGAGGCGCTTGAGGAGGTAATCGTTACTGCTACCCGTAGCAGCAGAACCATCGAGGATATCCCCATCAGGATGGAGGTAATCTCCGGAGAAGAGCTGGATGAAAAGGCCGCTATGAACTCCACGAACATTGCCATGCTGCTGAGAGAAAGCTCAGGTATTCAAATGCAGCAGACTTCTACCAACTCAGCCAACCAAACCCTTCGAATACAGGGACTGGATGGTCGCTACACCCAGCTACTTCGGGACGGACTTCCTTTGTACGGTGGTTTTTCCAGCGGGTTGAGCATCATGCAAATTCCCCCACTGGATCTTCGGCAGGTGGAGGTAATCAAGGGCAGCGCCTCTACTCTTTATGGCGGCGGTGCTATTGCCGGCCTGGTAAACCTGGTTTCGAAAACGCCGGGTAGCGAGCCAGAGCGCAGCGTCATGCTCAACCAAACTACGGCAGGCGGCACCACACTCAACACTTTCTTGTCGGGCCGCAATGAAAAAAGGGGCTTCACGCTGTATGCTTCCGCTAATCGTCAGCAGCCATACGACCCAAACAAAGACGATTTTTCTGATATTCCGAGAGTGCGGGGTATAGCGGTCAACCCGAAGGTGTTTTTCTACCCATCCGAACGCACAACGCTAAGCATAGGCTTGAACAGCTCATATGAAGCCAGAGAAGGAGGCGATATAGTAGCGATTGAAAATGAAGGCGTAAGCGGCCGTAGTTTTAGTGAAGAGAACTACACAGGACGGCTCGGGTCGTTGATCAACTTTGTGCATACGACTTCGAACGGTTCACAGTGGTCTTTCAAAAACAGTGTCAACCTGTTTGCAAGGAATATCGACTCTCCAATTTATAGTTTTTATGGTGAGCAGTTGGCTTCATTTTCTGAGTTGGCTTATAATTTTAAGGTAGCGAAACACGAACTGGTTACGGGTATGAACCTGGTGTCCGACCATTTTTCAGACCCAGGCGACAACTTTATGCCTGGCTTGGGAGATGTGGACAGATCATACAACTTTTTGACAGCTGGATTATTTGCACAAGACACCTGGGAAGTTTCTGAGCAAAACACCCTGGAGTTGGGTCTTCGCACGGATTTTAACAATGAGTATGGCGCTGTTTTGCTTCCCCGGTTTTCCTGGATGGTCAAGCCGTCAAAGCAGTTGACCATGCGCCTGGGAGGAGGAAGAGGTTACAAACTGCCGACCATTTTCCTTGAGGAGGCTGAGCAAAGGGCCTTCACCAGGGTGCTGCCTTACAACGCCCTCAATCAGCAGCCCGAAATGGAAAGGTCGTGGGGCTCAAATTTTGATGTCAATTTCAGAACCGCCCTCGGAGACGACTGGACACTGTCGGCCAACCAGCTCTTCTTTTTAACTCAGCTCGACAAACCAGTATTTCTGGATGAGGTTGAGATGGGTGGCTTCACTAATTATTACCTTTCCAACAGGCAAGAGCCTGTCGTTAGTAAGGGCTTTGAAAGTAACCTCAAGCTCGGATATGATCATTGGAAGCTATTCTTGCAGTACGCTCTCACTCAGGTAAATGTTGATGAAGGATCGGGCTACCGCCAGAAGGCAATAACACCAAAGCATGCTGCAGGTTTTGTGTTGATGTACGAAAAACATGAATCGTTTCGTATCGGCTACGAGCTTTACTATACGGGAAGCCAGTACCGATACGACAGGTCGTCTACTCCGGACTTCTGGATCATGGGCATAATGGCTATGAAGGAATGGGAGAAGTTTAGTGTGTTCCTCAACTTTGAAAATTTTACTGACACCCGGCAATCGAGGTATCAGTCCATGGTAACTCCCCCTTACAACAACCCTGCTTTTGCTGAGGTTTGGGCTCCTACTGACGGATTTGTTTCAAATGGAGGTTTTATCTTTCACTTTTGAAAACCCAGCGGCATTTATTGCATCGATAAGTGATATTGCTTCTTTGAATAAGGAATTTTTTTTCAATTATAGTATTTCGATGGCAATATGATATCTTTAGGACTAACTACCTCAAATTCAACTATAACTACCGTGAAATCGACCATTTGAGGCTTTTTGATATGGTTCACAACAATTTTTTGTAAACTGACAAGGAGGTTACTTTTATTACACACGCAAGTATTTAGTACTATTAGAGGAATTAGTTTAATTATTCTTTTGTGGGGAATATGCTGCAGGGGAGCCATCAACTGGACTACTTATGTTAACGTACTTACTTTTTGTGCTGGGTTTTCCGGCGCTGATTAAAGGGGCTGATTTGCTGGTTGAAGGGGCCTCTTCACTTGCGAAGCGATTCAATATTTCGGATTTTATTATTGGGCTGACGATTGTGTCCTTTGGCACTTCCATGCCGGAGTTGATAGTAAATATTTTTGCCAGCCTCGACGGTAACGCAGACATTGCTGTCGGCAATATCATAGGCAGCAATATTTCCAATATTTTGCTGATTCTCGGAATCTCTTCAATTATTAGCCCGCTACCCATTCAGAGAAACACTGTACTTTCCGAAATACCTTTTTCACTGACCGCCACATTACTGGTTGCTTACCTGGCCAACGCCGCCTTGTTTGGCGACCCGGGAACATTAAGCATTAGTCGTTGGGATGGCCTGATACTATTGGCGTTCTTTGCACTTTTTATGGCTTATATTTTCAAAATTGCCGGAGAAAACAAGGAGCAGGAGATACAAAGTACGGAGCATGTGGAAATTATGCTGTTGCCAAAGTCGGTGCTTTACATTGGCATTGGCATTCTCGGCTTGTTTTTGGGAGGTAAGTGGGTGGTTGACGGAGCCGTAGCTATGGCGGAGTATTTTGGCATGTCGCAAACTTTTATTGGGTTAACTATCGTTGCCATTGGCACCTCTTTGCCGGAGCTGGTTACCTCGGCGATGGCAGCCTATAAAGGCAATACGGACATTGCAGTTGGCAACGTAGTAGGCTCAAATATTTTTAATCTTCTTTGGATACTTGGGATCAGCGCTTTTATTAAACCTCTGCAGTTTTCTCTGGTTAACAATGCCGACATTCTGGTGTTAATAGTAGCCAGTGCGCTCATGATTTTGTCGCTCACTACAGGCAGGCGCAATGCCATAGACAGGGTAAACGGAATTGTTTTTGTTCTCCTTTATGTGGGCTACATAGTTTACCTTGTTTACAGGGGCTAGTCATACCTTTACCTTCTGATTGAGCTTCAGGATGTTAACGGGTTTACCAAACACATACAGCCTGTCGTCGAGCCTGATTTCCGTGTCTCCGTCTATGTCGGTAAGCAGCTCTTGCCCTCTTTGGATGGCCAGTATGAAGAGGTTGTAGCGGCTTTTTATTCTCGATTCTGCAATGCTTTTTCCAACGATTGATCTATCCTCCCGTTCCAATACAACACATGCCATCTCCAGGTCCTGAATGCTGAGATTTTTTGCTGCCTGCTCGGTTCTCATCAGCGGGCTGCGGAGCATTTCATAGCTGCCTGAGCGAACCTCCTGCGTAAAGGCCTCTATCTCATTTAGCGGAACCAGGTAGTGCCGAAGTACCCGGGTAAAAATTTCGATGGAGGTTTCAAATTCCTCCGGAATAACTTCGTCAGCTCCAAGCTTTTTCGACTCTTCAATTTCGTTGATGTAGCGGGTGCGAACAATGATATGCACCGTGTTGGAGAACTCTCTGATCTTAGCAACGATTCGTTTGGTAGAAGAAGGATCCGATATGGCAATGACCACCACCCGGGCTGACTGAATCTGGACGTGCCTTAAAATCACATCATCACTGGCGTCTCCATATATTATCGGCTCCCCTCTTTCTTTCTCCTGTTTAACAGTGGCCGGGTTCATTTCAACGATGGCGTAAGAAATAGCGGCCTTTCTTGCTGCTTTCGCTACATTTTTTCCGTTGATACCGTACCCAATGATCACCAGATGATCCTTCAGTTCATGCTCGTCGGGCTCTTCTGCTTCAACATCCGACGACAGTGCCTGAATCTTTCTTACCAGCGGGTTCGGCGTTTTGCTATGCACCACATCGGTAATTTTGGAAGCGTAACTGAGAATGAATGGCGTAAGTCCCATGGTGATCAGCGACACACTGAGAAAATATTGATACGTCAATGGGCTGAGAATTTGGTTTTCGATACCTGTTGCCGACAACAGGAAGGCAAATTCTCCTACCTGACAGAGCATGAGACCGGAAAGAATAACCGTTCGGAAGGGATACCTGAGCAGCACCGCTCCGAAGCCTGCAATCAGCGCTTTTCCAAAAAGTGTTAGAAAGGTTAATAGTAAAACGACGCTAAGGTGGTCAAAAAGGAATTTGAGATCGAGTAGCATTCCGATCGACACAAAAAAGAAGCTGATAAATATTTCTCTGAAAGGCAGAATATTGGCAGTGGCTTGATGACTGTAGTCTGATTCGGAAATGATGAGGCCAGCAAAGAATGCACCCAGGGCCAGCGACAGACCAATGGAGGACGTAAGCCAGGCTGTAGCAAAGCAGATGACAATTATCGTCAGAATAAAGAGCTCACGACTTTTTGCCTGGGCCACCCTGAAAAGCAGTTTTGGAACAATATAGCGAGCCATGATTAGCACCAGCCCGACTACCGCAACCACTTTAAGCAGCAAAATGAGAATGGTTTCGCCAATATTTCCGGTTTTACCGGCGATGATAGGGGTAAAAAGTATCATCGGAACGACAATGATGTCCTGAAAAATCAGAATGCCCAGGGCAATGCGGCCGTGAGGGGTATTGATCTCGCCTTTTTCCTGCAGCAGCTTCAGCACGATGGCGGTGGAGCTTAACGATACGAGAAAGCCTGCAAAAATCGACTCCTTGAAGGACAGCCCAAACATGTAAACAATGCTAAATGTGACCAAAATGGTGCCAGCCACCTGCACGGTTCCGCCGACAAATACTGTTTTCCTTATGGATGTTAAATGTTTGAAAGAAAACTCCACACCAATGACAAAAAGCAGGAAAATCACACCAATCTCCGACAGCATCTCCACTTCGTGAGAGGCCTGAATGAGCCCCATGCCATGTGGTCCGGCCACCATGCCGGTAGCTAAAAGACCTAAAATGGACGGCAGCTTAAAGCGGTTGAAGATGAGGATCATCACCACCGAAATGCCAAGGATGATGACTATTTCAGTAAGAATCGGTATCTGCATAGTGGTTTTGTTGGGTGCAAATTACTAAAAGCTGGGGCAAGGAAGTTGGCGTGAGTGAAATAGTTCAGTGTCAGTTGGTGACAAAAATTGACATAAATTAACGCAAGGGTGACACTCGCTTTACTTGTTATGATCATATTGAAGTTAAATCTCCACCACTATGAAACTACTCTCAGCCTTTTTTATTGGCGTTAGCCTTCTGAGTGCTGCACCCTCAATGTCGCAGTCAAACGATTATGTAGCTCATGAAAGGGACTTTGGCCACTACACCTCCCTGGTTGTCGATGTTCAGGCCAATATTGAGGTGGATGCCAGCCAGCCTTCTCATGGAACTTTGGTGGTGTCAGAGGCTGATTTTGAAAACCTAAAATGGGAGCTGCTGGGAGAAACATTGATTATTTCTGCGAAGGAAGGCAAGTCTGTGGCTGGCCCGATTAATTTGAAGCTCGGTTCCCCTAACCTGGCACGTATCGAGTCGACACAGGAGTCAATCATCTATATGCATCACGTAAACGGACAAAGCTTGAGCCTGGATTTACTCAAGGGTACTGTAAAGCTTGAAGGTAAAGTGGAAAACCTGCATGTGATGGCCGAGAAGGGCAGACTGTATGGGTCAGGGCTTGAGTCAAAGAGTGCAGAAGTGAGGATTTGGGATGAAGGATCGGTCGTCATACATGCAACCGAGTCGCTGGAGATAGAAGCAACTAACAATGGGAGAGTTATTTACAACGGCTCTCCGTCCAAAGTGATCAAGAACACAGGCAGTGGTGGTGTGATCATGTCAGAAGAGGCGGTGCAGCAGCAGCGGGAAGTTGAGTATGTGAATTTTGGGGTTTAGCACTATAAATTCCCTGATGCGTCAATCTTAAGTACCCAGATATCATTTAGCCCGGCCCCTTCTGACTCGGTGCTGCCTAAGATATAGTAATAGTCGCCTATCTGAATAATTCCGCTACCAGTGTCCCTGTTTTTACCTCCAAATACCTTGGACCATTCCTCAACCAAACCCGGCCCCACCTTTTTAACCATCAGGTCTCGGGTAGACGCCTGATCGCCAACTAAAATGAAATTTCCTTCTGCAGTTAGAAGCAGGTCTTTGGCGAATATGTCAATAAAACTAGCGTTCATTGGATCATCGGAAGACGACAAATTTAGCTCATGCAGAATGGTCTGAGATTTTGCTCCTCCAGCACTGGTGCCTGAAGCCATCAGAAAAGCTACATCAGAGCCGTCCATTTTCTGGGCATAGGAACCGGTACTATTTGCGATGTTTTCAATTTCGAAATCGAGAGTATATGCGAAATATATTTGCCCAAAATTATCTTTGCGCATGTAGAAGTACGAAAAGCCTCTGTAAGTGTCGTTTTCATATGGTGAGACGCTAGGGGATGTCGCCGCCAGAACGAGGTAGTTGCCATTTTTATCAATTGATATACCTTTCGAAATTAATCCTGGATCGTAGAAGCGAATATAATGTCCGGAACCCAGCAAGTCGCCCGTAGAACTGAATTCTATAACGACACTCATTTGTAGGCCGGCTCCGGGAAAGCCGCCATCTTCATTTTTCAAATTTCCAACAGCTAGGTACTTTCCATTCTCGCCTCCTATCATACCCGTTATTTCGTCACCGATTCCCAGGTCATGAACTTTTTCCCAGTTAATTGATCCATCAGAAGACGACAGGTTGAGGATATAGGAGTTTGACTCGCCTTCGATATCATAGGTTTTGCCAAAGACAATAATTTCATCAGTGGCATTAAGCATCAAACCATTTGGAACAGAGAATTTTCTTGTCTTAATCGTTCGATCAAACAGGATGATGCCGTCTGCGGAAAGTTTGATGACTCTTGCAAATGATGAATCCGAAGCTAAGTTTTGACTTTGTCCAAGTATAATAATTTCTCCAACTGAAGTAGTCTTAATATCAATTCCAAAGTCATCGCCCGCTCCACCGAAAGTTTTGTGCCAGGTAGACTTGGTTGGCGACTCAATATCATTTCCGCACCCGGCCATGATAAAGGCCGTAGTTACTAAAACTAGTATTGAAAAAGCCTTATTTCTCATACAGTATCTATGTAAGACAAAAGTAGAGAATACAAGCCTAATTCAATGAAAATTCTTATTATTAAATATATGAAGAGGCAAATGAATACCTGTACGACAAACTCTAGCTGAAAACTAATTTCAGATGGTCTTTGTCAGGTACCCTATTTGAAGTCAATTTACTAGCCACCACGTACACCAAAAAGGAAATAACAAAAGCCGGAAAGACCTCATGCACCTGCTCCATGCCTTCAAAATTGAACCGGATTCCGAAGCGCCAGATCACATTCACCACCATACCAGCCACCATGCTGGATAGCGCTCCGATGTCGGTGCCCCAGCGCAGGTAAAGGCCTCCAAAGATGGTTGGAAAAAAACTGGCAGCGAAGACTGATCCTGCAAAGGAAGACATTTCTACCACGCCCGCCGGAGGATAGAGTGTGAAAAGGAACACCACTACGCAATAGCCGAGCATCGCCCACTTCGTACGCCTCACAATCTTTTGTTCCTCCATCGGCTTCCAGATATTCCAGATGTCTTTAACAATAGAGGTGCCTGCGATAAACGTGACAGAGGCTAGCGAGGACATGCCTGCAGCAAAAAGCCCCATCATGCAAATGCCACTTACTGTTGGGCTATTGAGCTTGTTGAACATTACGCCAACAACTTCATCCGTATTGTTGATGAGATAGGCAGCCTCTTCATCACTCACCATCACATGCACCAAAGCCCCCACGCACATTACACAAATCAGCGAAATCCCAAGGAAAATGGGTGTCCAGGTCATGGCAAACTTCATGCTGGCTTTGTCCTTGATGGAGTAAAACCGGATAATCAGCTTAGGATCGGACACCTGCTTCATGCCTATCGTGAGCCCTATCGCAATGATGTAATACATGCTGGCTACTCCCCCAAACGTCATCATGCCGTCGCCAATTGGGGAGCCATCGGGCGTTACATGCTGGAGGTTGGCGAGCTTCTCCATTAGTGGTGAATAACCGCCTGCAAAGTAGAAAGGGATAATCAGCATAATAATGGCCACAAGGAACATGAGGATCCCCTGGATGGCATCGGTCCACATCACACCGTACATGCCGCCTGCCATGGTATAGCCACAGGTGAAGAAGATCAGGATAAAGGCACCGAGTCCATAGTCGACATCCAATACGGTATTGAGCAAATTGGCACCACCTTTGGCAATACCAGTCATGTACCACAGCGTGGCAAAAAGAATAATGAAGGAGGAGAGCACCCGAATACTCTTGGAGAGATTACTTTGGTAGCGCAGGTGAAAATAATCCGGCACCGTTACTGACTTTAGCCGGATGGATTGACTACGCATTCTGGGCCCCATCACCAGCCAGGAAATCATGCAAAATACTACCCAAAACAGCGCTACATAGGCCCAGGAAAGGCCGTATTTGAAAGACTCACCTGCCTGACCGATATAGGTGCTGGTGCTAATGAATGTAGAGAAAAAGGCCAGGGACACTACCCAACCCGGGATTTTTCGGTTGGCCAGATAATACTCATTTACATTTTGAGAAGCCCTCTTCTGAAAGTGCCAGCCGATGTAGATAATAAGTCCTACATAAACCGCAATTAAAAGGAGCGTGAGCCCGTGTTGTGATAGGTAGTCCATGTTGATCAGTGTTCCACGGGGTTGTTGGTGTCATCGTCTTTGATACTATCGCTGAAGCCGGATACCAGAAAGCTATTAAGTACAAGAAGTAAAAGCATCATCCAAAAGGGAAAGCTGATCCAGAAGCTCATAGCGTTGGGTTAGGTGTTGAAAAGCTTTTTCACGTCGTTTTTTGTCACTTTGCCCATCGCATTTCGGGGAAGCTCTGAAAGTGACAGGTATTTTCTCGGTACCCGGTAGCCCGGC
Source organism: uncultured Imperialibacter sp. (assembly GCF_963974565.1). Taxonomy (NCBI): domain Bacteria; kingdom Pseudomonadati; phylum Bacteroidota; class Cytophagia; order Cytophagales; family Flammeovirgaceae; genus Imperialibacter; species uncultured Imperialibacter sp. The sequence goes on from NZ_CAXBCJ010000013.1 coordinate 66,156, forward strand.
ATGCGGGCTTTGAGCCAGGGGGTGAGCTCTTCAGTGTCGAGCGAGGCATCGCCAACAATGGCCGCAGCCACTGTTTCCCCCCATTCTTCATCGGGAAGGCCAACTACGGCGCAATCGCTGACGGCCGGATGGCTTCTGAGGACTTCTTCAATTTCCAGGGCCGATATTTTGTATCCGCCCGATTTAATGATATCCACTGAATTCCTGCCAAGAATTTTGTAGTAGCCATGTTCAACCTCGGCAATATCGCCTGTTTTGAACCAACCATCCGTGGTGAAAGATGTGGTCGTAGCCTCGGGCTTTCGCCAATATTCTTTGAAGACATTTGGTCCCTTTACCTGAATTTCCCCGGGCTCAGAAGTATCTGCCAGTTTAATGTTTGCCTCGTCAGCCAACCTGATACTGACGCCTGGCAGCGGTAGTCCAATAAATCCCGCTTTTCTTTCGCCCACATAGGGATTGCTGATGGCCATGCCTATCTCGGTCATGCCGTAGCGCTCCAGCAGGCGGTGTCCGCTTATTGTTTCCCATTTTTCCATTACCGAAACTGGCAAGGCGGCAGAGCCCGACACCATAAGCCGAAACCTTTTCATAGCGGCGGTGAGTCGTTGCTGTTCACCTTCATCAAGGCTTTCAAAATGGGCAATGAGCTTGAAATAGATTGTGGGCACTGCCATGAACACATTGAGCCTGCTGGCTGCAAATAGGTCGAACACTTTTTCCGTAGAAAAAGAGGGCAAGAACTCACAGACCGCCCCTGACCATAAAGCGCAGCTGACTACGTTGATGATGCCGTGCACGTGGTGCAGTGGCAGAATGCATAACGTGTGATCAGCAGAAGTCCAGCCCCAGGCGGCTACGAGCGTTGAAATTTGTGCTTCCAGATTGGCATGCGTTGTTACCACCCCTTTGGGTAGGTTGGTGGTGCCACTGGTATACAGAATCATCGCCCGGCGAGACTTGTCAATCTCAGGTAGTTCTGCTGGCTTGCGATCGTTCTCAGGCTCCAGCACTACGAACCTAATGGTTTTATCTTCTGCATAGCCTTGCAAAACCTCTCTGAAGGAAGGCGACACCACGATAGCCGAGGCCTCTGTGTCTTCAATGACGTATTGAAGGGAAGGAAGCGGATGTGTGATACAAAGTGGCACCGCAATGCCTCCCGCCTGCCAAATACCCCATTGCACCCTGACGTAGTCAAAACCGGGTTCCACAAGAAAGGCAATTCGCTGTTCCTTTAAATCAGAAGTCCTATCCAGAAGGAGAGCGGCAAGCTGCTGAGAAGCAAAAAGAAGCTGTTGGTAAGTGTAGGAGCCGCCATTTGATACAATGGCGGTTTTCTGAGCGTAAATTTTAGCCTTTTGAAAGAGTTGTAGCATTGAGTAGGTTCCAGACTAACAACATAAGTAAAATTGACCCGACCAACAAGTGTTCACTTCTCTTGGGGACGGCTTGGTTTGATCGGGGAAAGCTACCTGCTTTTTGAAAACATCCAGGGAAACAGGCCAGGCTCTACATATGCATTTTCCCAGCTATTGTGATTGACACCCGGATATTCTGTGTACTGCACATCGGCCCCCATCTCCTTCAGCTTTTCGTTAAGTTTCCTTGAATTGTCAACGGCAATCACGCCATCCTCACTGCCATGGAAGAGCCAAAAGGGTATTCTTGCCTGCTTTTTCGAGTAGGCATTGAGGTCGGCACCCCCGCACACGGCAGCAATGGCAGCGAACATTTTTGGATAGCGATACACAGCCTCCAACGACCCCATGCCTCCCATGGAGAGGCCAGTGATATAGACACGCTTGCTATCGACAGACTCACTTTTCATCACGCTTTTCGTAAGGTCAATGGCCAGTTGTAAACCTTTGGTGATGTCGTAGCCATAGTTGAAATCAAGCTCCAACGGATACTTGGTTCGTTCAAACTTTACCGATGCCCAGTAGCTATCCTCGGGGCACTGCGGTGCTATAACAATACAGGGAAACTTGCTTCTGTTTTCAGGCTCCAGAAATGCTTTCACACCATTTACCAGCTGCTTTTCATTGTCAGTGCCTCGCTCTCCCCCACCATGCAGAAACAGCACCAAAGGGTACTTTTTAGTCTTGTCATAGTTTTCCGGATACAAAACCCGGTAGGGCAGCACGCCGCCTTTTTCGCTCACAAACTCTTTTTTTTCAAAAAGGGAGAAGTCCTGCGATTTTGCCTTAAATGATGTGAGTAGTATGATCAGCACAACTAATTTCTTCATAACTTTTGTTGGTGGTATTGTAAAATGTGTATTAGTGACACAACCTACAGTTTTCTTTTTAAACTTGAATGATGTAATATTCTTTTTCTTACTTGCCGGATTGATTGAATACGTTAGAAAATGTCGGAATTTCTGGATAAAGCTGCTGAAAAATACCACCCCGGTCTTTCGGTAGATTGTGTGATTTTTGGGTTTCATGAAAATGAATTAAAGGTGCTGCTGCTGAAAATGAAGCACACGTCCAAATGGGCCTTGCCCGGAGGTTTCGTAGAGAAGAATGAGCATATTGACCTGGCGGCTATTAGAGTGCTGGAGAACAGAACCGGGTTGAAGGATATCTTCCTAAAACAGTTCTACACGTTTGGGGATCCGGACAGGCACGATCACGAAATGGATCTTGAGCTTTTCAAACAAAGTGGCCGGGATCCGGTGAAGGATCACTGGTTTTTACAGCGATTCATTACCATGGGGTACTATGCCCTGATAGAATTTTCGAAGGCAAGTCCACGGCCTGATGATATTTCTGACGCCTGCGAATGGAAAAGCGTTGACGAGCTGCCAGACATGATACTTGATCACCGGGAGATAGCGGATAAAGCGCTGGATACGCTACGATTTCAGATCAACTACCAGCCTATTGGTCACAAGTTGCTTCCGGTCAAGTTTACCATGCCAGAGCTTCAGAGGTTGTATGAAACTATTTTAGGAAAAGAGCTGGATCGAAGAAATTTCCAACGTAAAATGCTCGCTTATGGCATTTTGAAAGATTTGGGCGAGAGAAGAAAAGGGGGTGCACACAAAGCGCCTTATCTCTATAGCTTTGATGTAAAGAAATACAACGCTGCCTTGAAAATTGGGTTGAAAGGGAGCTGGTAAAAAACCCTACTAAGCCGCAAGACTTAGTAAGGTTTTATAAAGTATTAAAATAACTTCTCGTTCGGCGGAGTGGCACCAGCCAGCCTGATATATGGCGTAGTTTGACCCCGGTGATGCGTTTGATGCTCAAAAGCTTTACCGAAGGCAACTTCCCGGGTCATGTCCATACCAAAAAGACTAACCGTTTCGGCCATCTGAGCCGCAGTCATTCCTTTCAGCGCATTGATCACGAAATCATAACTGTCCGACACCATTTTCACGGTGACTTCTTTCGATTTCCCGGCTGATTTTTCGGCGCCTCCTCTTTCAACAGGGCTAGCCGTTCCGGTGATTCCAGCTGTAAAGCCGAAGTTGGCGTCTGCTAAATGCAGCAACTGCTGTTCGAACGACCTGATCTCAGGTGTAGGCTTGTAGCCGTACTTGTCAGCTGGCATCGCTTCCAGATACTCTAAAGTGAAGGCCTTGGCTCTTTCCCATTCTTTCACAAGGAAGGCCGGGTCAACGGCAAAGCATTTGCTGCTGGCAACGAAGGCCAGGAAAGCCAGCGTTAATAAAAAATTCTTTTTCATGGTTGTAGGATTTTAATAAGGGTATGAAAATACGCCTTTTTCAAATTATTAAGGTAAGCTCTTGAATAAATTAAAGTTACCTTTTCAGATTAACCCAATGGCAGCTTCATCAGAAGGTCGGTTTGTGGGTCGTTGCCCAGCATAAAGGTGTGACTACCAAATTGCTGGAAGCCGTGGCGTTTGTAAAACCGGATGGCACCATCATTTTTCTCCCACACGCCCAGCCAGAGGTAAGGGAATTGCCTTTCTTTGCCAGTACCGATGGCAAAGTCCAGTAGCTGTTGCCCTATTCCTTTCCCCTGATGCTCCGGCATTACATAAATGCGTTGCAGTTCGATGCCTGGCTCTGTAGCGATGTCCGTTTGCGCTGCGCCATGATTCAGCTTGATATAACCGACAACTTCCTCTCCCATGATGGCAAAGTAAAACTCCGACCCCTCGGTAACCAGTTCCTTTTTCGTTTGCTGCAGCGAAAAGGCCTCTGCCATATAGGCTTCGAAATCCTCCGGGTCGTTGAGGTGCTGGAAGCCCACCCGAAAGGTAAGCTCCGCTATGTCAAGCAGGGTTTCTGCCTGGTCGGTTCCGACTCTTTTGAATGAAATATTTTTACGCATGTTCAGTCCAGCAAAGCTTTCACGATGTGCTCCCATTCTTCGTCAAGGGTCACTTTTGGTCTCACCTTGCCAGCTCGCCGGTACCAATAGTCAGCGTTCCAAACATCACCTTCTTTGCGGTGAAGATAGGCGTGCACCCAGGCGGCGTTTTCACTATCCAGGTCCTGAACTGTTTCGTGCGACTTGTCCCAGCTGCCCTTTCCGTCCCACCAGAGCCCTTTTAATTCTTCACTCAAGTTCAACGGTGGAGCTTGGCCCTGAATGGATACCTTGTATTCGTCGAAAGTCATAGTTTCCTTTTATTCTTTTTCGAAAATATGTGTTCAATAGCTGACTGTCAATTAATTGTTGAATCAAATCCACCCTACATGAAATGCTATTTGTTGCGGTGCAACAGCACCTCGCCAAACCTATTGCTTTCAATATTATAACCGTTTTTAACATTAATTAACACTTCCACGTAAACCATGTTTGTTTATGTATACAGGGTTGAGGTAACTTAGCCGTTTGTTAAAGTGTCAGGAGTTCAACAATACATAGTTTACATCCAGGAAAAGTTCGTGCATAATGGAAACATCGACAACAGATCTTAAAAGAGAGCACCAGGAGAAAATAAAGAAGGTAATAAGTGAGGTCGGAAAAGTAGTAGTCGGTCAGGAGTACATGATCAACAGGCTGTTGATTGGCCTGTTCACCAACGGCCACATCCTGCTCGAAGGTGTGCCCGGGCTGGCAAAAACCCTCACCGTGAACACGCTGGCCAATGTGTTGCATCTCGATTTTAAGAGGATACAATTTACGCCGGATTTGCTGCCCGCCGATTTGGTGGGTACGATGATATACAATCAGCAAAAGGCTGATTTTGAAGTGAAAAAGGGCCCCATTTTTGCCAACATTATCCTGGCCGATGAGGTGAACCGCTCGCCCGCCAAGGTGCAGTCGGCGCTACTGGAAGCCATGCAGGAAAAGCAGGTGACTATTGGGGAAACCACCTTTTACCTTGACAGGCCTTTCCTGGTGCTGGCCACACAGAACCCAGTGGAGCAGGAAGGCACATACCCGCTGCCAGAGGCGCAGGTCGACCGTTTCATGCTGAAAGTAAATATTGAATACCCTACCAAGGCCGAAGAGCTAGAGATTATGCGCAGAATGGCGAATATGAGCTTTAATGCCAAGGTGGATACGGTGCTTTCCAAAGAAGATATTTTTGCGATCCGTGATGAAATCAACCAGGTTTCTATTTCCGAGTCACTTGAAAAATATATTGTGGAGCTGGTCTTTGCCACAAGAACGGCGGCTGACAATGGTCTTAAAGACTTTGCCGGCTATATCCAATTTGGAGCTTCTCCCAGAGCTTCCATCAACCTGAACCTTGCGGCCAAGGCCATCGCTTTTTTTGATGAGAGAGATTATGTGTTACCGGAAGACATCAAGGAAATAGCCAGCGACGTGCTCAACCATCGTATTCTTCTTAACTATGAGGCGGAGGCTGATGGAATTACCACCCAGCAGATCGTTAAAGAATTGCTCAACAAAGTATCTATAGGTAAATAAGCGACTCGATAACTTATTGCTGAACCCATATTGATTTACCCCTGCGACGTAACACCATGTTAACAAACGTCACGCAGGGGTAATTTTTTTAAAATTAGTTTAATCATATCGTAACATCGCTTTTCCTCCCTCTTAACATTAAGTGCTCAACTTTGCGGCTCAAAGACTTTTGAAATCAAAAAACAAAGTTGAATCATGAACAAGATCTTATCATTACTTTTTATGGCGGGCGTTTTAGTGTTCGCATCATCATGTGGCGGCGACGATGAGCCAGAGCCTGAAAAGACAACAGAAGAAAAAATTGCTGATGCAGTTGCTGCTTCTCAAACGGCAGTAAGCGCAAAAGCTTCTTCAGACGCATCTGCAACTGGCGTTACTGATGCATCAGTATTCGAAGACTGGACGCTGGCTTTTGTTAAAGGTCAACTGGGAGGCACTGATCAGACTCCATCTGAGCCATCAGCTGAGGCTACTGTAGTTAAAGTATCTGCTAACATCTCTGAAGATACTGAATGGACAAAAGACAAAGTGTATCAGTTGGACGCCCGTGTTACCGTTCTTGATGGCGTGACGCTAACAATCGAAGCCGGAACAATCATTAAAGGTAATGCCGAACTGACCGGAGCTAACGCTGCCGTGCTAATGATTGCCAGAGGCGGAAAGCTTATGGCCGAAGGTACTGCTGAGGATCCTATCATTATGACTTCAACCGACGACGACATTCAGCCTGGTGACCTTTCGGGCACTACTTTGACCGAAAGCGATCGGGGTAAATGGGGTGGATTAGTAGTCTTGGGCAAAGCGCCTGTAAGTGCCAAAACTGAAGACCCTCAGATTGAAGGTGTTGACGCAGCCGACACTAACGGAAGATACGGAGGAACCGCCGCTGATGACAACTCAGGAGTTATTAAGTATGTTTCGATCCGCCACGGTGGCGCTGAAATCGCTGCCGGAAGTGAAATTAATGGGCTTACCCTCGGTGGTGTGGGAACTGGCACAACAATCGAAAACATTGAAGTTTATTCTAACTCTGACGATGGTATCGAATTTTTCGGGGGTACTGTAAATGTTAAGAGTGTGCTTATATACACTGTTGGTGATGATGGTCTTGATGTGGATCAGTCATACGCTGGAACTATAGACAACTTCGTTGTGTACGTTAGCTCTGACTCTGACAAAGGATTGGAAATCGACGGCAGAGAAGGCAGCTTGGATAAATCATTCACTATCAAAAACGGAACTATTGAGAGTGTTGGCGGAAAGGCTACAACAGCTGACTTCAAAGCCAAAGCCAAAGCTACAGTTACCAACGTGGTCTTGAAGAGTGGCAAAGTAATATTGTCCGCTTCATTCGATACAGAAACATACGAGGAGACTGAAGATGCGGCTTCTAACACAGCTGCTGGTTCACTTGTATTCTCTAAAGTTTCAACTTCAGCCTTTGAAGTATACACTAAGAGCTTCGATTGATAATAGTCGAAGCGAACTTATAGAAGATAATTCATAAATAAGACTCGTACTGAAAATGGTAGTTGTGGTGTTCCACGGCTACCTTTTTTGTTTTTCCATACTTGACACCACTCGATTCAATATTACGGAAATGTTATCAAATCCTCACTTTTGAGTCTTTTTATTAAAAAACTGATAAAGTTCCCCTAATCAGTTCTAGCCCTGTCGGTGTCTACCTTTGCAGCGAATTAATTTTGAGTCTATTTATGAAGAAGTTCTTTATTGTTGCGCTGGCGGTTTGTATCTCCTCGTCGGCATTTTCTCAAACCGGGTTCTTAAGAGGTAAAGTTTACGACCAAATCTCCGGTGAGGCATTGTTTGGGGCGGCTGTTATCAAGAAGGGCACTACCACTGGTGCTGTTGCCGATTTCGATGGCAACTTTTCATTGACCCTTGAGCCAGGCACCCATACCATCGAAGTGCAATTCGTCTCTTATCAGTCCAAAACTATCGAAGGCGTTGAAATAGTTGCCGGACAAACTACCACACTCGACATTCCTATCAGTGAGGATGTAACGGAGCTCGAGTCTGTAGTTGTTACAGCTGAAGTAATCAGAAACAACGACGTTGGTTTGTTGTCTGTTCAAAAGAAATCTATCAACACCATGGATGGCATTTCTTCTGCTTCTTTCAGAAGAGTAGGTGACAGCAACCTGTCTTCAGCCATGAACAGGGTGACTGGCGTGACCATTCAGGGTGATAAGTATGTGTACGTACGTGGCCTGGGTGACAGGTACACAAAGACGTCGCTGAATGGGATGATTATCCCTGGCCTCGACCCAGATAGAAACGATGTGCAAGTGGATCTATTCCCAACAGGTGTGCTTGAGAATGTGATTGTTTACAAAACATTCACCCCAAATCTGGTAGGGGATTTTGCCGGAGGCTTGGTTAATATTCAAACCAAAGCTTTTCCTGAAGAGCAGACCAGTTCAGCTTCTTTAAGCTTTGGCTACAACCCGGCCATGCATTTCAATAGCAACGCCGTGTCATACAAAGGCTCATCTACTGATGCGCTGGGCTGGGACAACGGAGCAAGAGCGCTTCCAATATCAGCCAGCGCTTCTATCCCAACATTGCCTAATTCCTTTGTAGAAGAAACAACAAAGAAGTTCTCACCTCTTTTAGGAACATCCCGGTCTACCAACTTCATGAACACCAATTTTTCTCTGTCACATGGCAATCAGGTGCAAAGAAACAAAGTGACATGGGGCTACAACGCCATATTCAACTACACTAATACCAACACTTTTTACGAAGGTTTCACAAGAAAGCGTTTTGAAAAAGACCGTACTTCTGCTGAGGTTAGCCTCGAGAGGGACTTTACAGCCGTGGGTGATTTGAGCTCTAACAACGTGCTTTGGAGTGCATTGGGAACCCTGGCCGCTAAGGTTGATAATCACACCATTGGTACAAATATATTTCGTACGCAGAATGGCGTAAGCACTGCTTTGGATCGTGAGATAGACTTCACTACGCTGAACAACCCAACTCATATCCATAACGATATCCTTGCTTATACCCAACGCCAGATGACTAACAACATCTTGTACGGTAAGCATCAGTTTGGCAGGCTCCGGGTGGATTGGACAAACTCACTTTTATTTTCAGGAATTACCGATCCGGATTATCGTGATACCAGAATCAATGAAGATGACGACACCTATGCCTTTAGAAATGGTGGTGGCATTGACAGATTTTGGAGAGAGTTGAAGGAAACAAATGAAAGCTTCAAGGCAGACCTTACATACGATCTAAACGACAATAATAAGTTGAAGGCTGGGGCCATGGTGGCTTTGAAGTGGAGAGAATTCAAAGTGAATGCGTATAACTACGATCCACTTGAAGCATTTCAGATTGAGCAAAACGACGCTAACTGGTTGCTGACTGATGCTAATTTGTATTCTGCGGAAAACCCCAGAGGTCTGTATGTTCAAAACAACAGTAACGCCTACAACAACTACGATGGTAGCCAGTCTACATATGCTGCCTATGTGATGAATGAAATGAATATCACAAGCAAGTTGAAGTCAATTTATGGTGTGAGAGTAGAAAACGTCAAGATGTTCTATACTGGAATCCGATTAAATGAGGACAACTCCAGCCAGCTGGAAGAGAACACTAAAACATTGGACAAGACTAACTTGCTGCCTTCGTTGAATTTTGTATATGCGCTACAGGAGAATATGAACCTGAGGGCTTCATTTAATAAGACACTGGCACGTCCATCTTTCAAAGAGAAGTCTTCAGCGTTTATCGAAGACCCTATCACCAGAATACAATTCTCGGGTAATTTGGACCTGAAGCAGGCACAAATACTCAACTATGACTTGAGGTGGGAGTATTTCTTCACCCCAGGCGAAATGGTATCTGCATCAGTTTTTTATAAAGACTTTACTGACCACATCGCATTGGTTTTCTTCCCTAACAATCCCGGTCAGCTAAAGCCAAGAAATGTGGGCGAAGCCCAGGTGTATGGTGCAGAGTTTGAAGTAAGGAAAGACCTGAGCTTTATCACTCCTGCTTTGCAGAACTTCTCAATAGGCTCCAACGTGTCGATTGTGGCCTCACGGGTTAACAGAAAGACAGTAACGGTAAGTGAGCAGGGGCAAACCGAATACGATAGTGAGGTGAGCTACAAAGGTGGTGATGCTTCTTCTGTAAAACTTTACAGAGAAATGACCGGCCAATCGCCTTATGTCGTAAACGCTTACCTGTTGTATCAGAATGATGAAATTGGGTTTTCAACAAACTTGTCATACAACGTCCAGGGCGAAACGATCACTTTCATCGGCATATCTAATATTCCTGACGTCTATCAAAAGCCATTCAATAGCCTGAACCTGAACGTGACACAGCAGTTTGGAGGAAGCCGCCAGTCAGCGCTAAGCTTTACTGCAAAGAACCTTCTTAATGCAAAAGATCAGCAGGTATATAAATTTGGTAACGAAGAGGAGCTGTTCTCGCTTTACATGCCGCAACGACTCTTCTCTCTGAAGTATACTTACACTTTCTGATTTGAATACTTAGGCGCTGCAATTTAGTTAACAGCCTACTATTGAGATAGAAATGATAGACGGGAAAAGGGGAGCTCAGCTCCCTTTTTCCCGTTTAATAGTCTTTCGTCGGCGATTCTCCCTATTTCCTTCCAATAATAGTAACAGTAAAGTTGTCTACATTTTGCAGACTGTCGTAATGAGTGGCGGCAAAGCTAATGGCTTCAATTGGTGCCTGCATTTTTATCCAGCGCAGCACCTTTTCATCCGCCGACTTGGTGGGTTCCCCCAAGGCTTTTGCATTGAAAGCCTCTAGTGCTTCTTCTGAAAATGGGAGCCCATGAGGGCCTTTTACAGAAATGTAGCTGGCTTTGTTGTCTACATACTCCACCTCCACATTATACATCCTGAAATGCTGTGCGAGAGCGGGGCCTGCAAGTGTCTCGGTGGCATAAGTACTATCTGGTTTGCCCAAAATGGCCTCTACTTCCTCCGGAGAATGTCTTAAAATAGCTGGCGCATCTACAACTACCCGGTGTTTGCAACCAATCAGGGTAAAAAATAGCAACCCGGAAAAAAGAATAGTCTTGTTCATGTCGTGTTTGGTTTGCTGCGAAAATATAAAATCAGGCGCAACCACCCAATTTTCCCGTTGGTCAGTATCTATCGGAAAAGCTTATTTTATCTCCGAAAACACATAGCACATTTCAGTAGCGATTTGCCGGGAGCGCTCGTCGTACCTGGCAGCCTCCTCTGGTGTATTGTCAAACGCTTTTGGGTCTTCGTACCTAATCGGTAACCGGGCTTCAGCACCCGGTATAAAAGGACAGTTTTCGTCAGCATCTGAACAAGTCATTACCGCTGCAAATTCAGCATTTGGGTTAGTGGTATCGTCGTAGACTTTTGAGAAGGCGGTAATGGGATCGCCTGGTTTCTGGTTAGAAACGAAGTAAATGGGATTACTGCCATTCGCTTTTTCGGTCACTTTAAAACCAGCTCGTTCAATGGCCGCCACTGCCCTTTCATTAAACGCAGTGACTTCCACACCGCCGGAGAACGTTTCAACGTCAACGCCAAAGTAGTCGGCTGCTGTTTTGGCCCATATTTGCGATAGCTGACTGCGCCGGGAATTATGGGTACAGATGAAATTGAGCCGGGGCACTACCCCCTCGTTTTTTTTGTCTTGCACATAGTCGATTAATAACTTGAGTAATTCCCTTCTTTCCAGAGGAATACTGTCGACTGGCAATGTCTTAATGCTGGCTTCGATCTTGGGCAGTAGCACCATATGTTTTGTCTTGATATTGTGAATAAGATTAGCAGCAACCCGAGCCAGGAGCGCAGGCATTGGCAGGAAGCTTATCCATTGTTACTACAGCTATTTTAACTGATTTGCCAGGTTTTTGGGCAAAGACCGTAGCACTAAAAATCCCTGTTTGTCCATTATTAAAAGCATTTATTTCGGCTGAAGAAAGATACTTACTCAATATATCATTGGGTATCACAATCGCTTTTTCTTTTTGCACGGTGATATTTTCAAATCCCATTTCGCTGATATATCCCAGGTACTCATCCTTTTGAATAGCACCAGCTACGCAACCAGCATACATTTCAGCATCCTCCTGAAGAGCTTTTGGCAAGTCGCCTACCAACACAATGTCTGAAATACTGAAATGGCCTCCTGGCTTCAGCACCCGGTATATTTCTTTGATAACGTTTTGTTTGTTGGGGACAAGGTTAAGTACACAGTTGCTGACTATTACGTCAGCAGCACTGTCTGAAACGGGCATTTCTTCAATATCACCCTGGCGGAATTCTACGTTGTTGTACCCAAGCTTTTCAGCGTTGGTGCGTGCTTTTTTGATCATGGCGTCAGTAAAATCTACGCCGATTACTTTGCCAGTTTCGCCGGTTTCGTGCCGTGCCAGAAAACAGTCGTTTCCAGCGCCAGATCCTAAGTCAATAACCGTATCTCCCTTTTGGATTTTAGCAAACTGGGTAGGAAGCCCGCATCCCAACCCAAGATCTGCTTCCTGAGCATAGCCCTGCATTCCGGTGTAGTCGTCAGTCATGATATTATACACCTCGTTTGAAAAACCGCCTGCCCCGCAGCACGATGATTGGTTCACAGCGATGTCTTGTTCGGCAATCTTGCTGTATTTTTCCCGAACGATGGATTTTAGTTCTTCAGAGGTTTGCATATTTCTTAATGTTTAATTGCAATATTACGATGCCTGTAAGTAAATTTTTTAACAGCAGAAGGGGTGCCTGTCAAACATCTTATTGAAAAGGCCCTTTATTTCAGCCCAGCGAACAGGGTCAATGCAATAGCTTACAGAGACTCCCTCAATCGTGCCTTTAATAATGCCCATGTCTTTTAGCTCTCTCAAGTGCTGACTGATGGTGGCTTGTGCCAAACCGAGTTCTTCCACAAGGTCGCCGTTGATACAGGCATTAGCTTTGAGTAAGTAGTCAACGATGGCCACACGAGCCGGATGCGCAAATGCCTTGGCGATAAGGGCCAGGTCGTTTTGTTCAGCCGTAAACAGATCTGTCTTTGTTACACCCATAATTTATAATTACATTGCAATATTACGATTAATAAATTTGCTGACCAAGCAAGCCTGTAAAATTTTATCCCTTACATTCATCAACAAGTTAAACGAGAGCGCATGACCACTGACATCTTACTTCCGATATGGAAAATGGGCCGAACCAGGCTCACCAACCAGCTAGCAGCCATCACACCCGAATGCCTTTCCAGGAGAATCCATCCTGATAGCAATTCAATAGGTTGGCTATTCAGGCACATCGCAGAAGTGGAACTGCTTTTTGCCAAAAATGTATTTGGAAGGCCTTTGCAGGTGAAGCTATCGACAGTCGGGCAGGGCATAAAGGACTTGGGGCACTTTACCAACCTTGAGGAGCTCAAAGGGTTGCTCGACGAATCGGGCAGGGAGCTGGAGGCGGCCATTTTGGATCAGGAAGATGGAAGCTGGACTACTGAGGTTACTACCCGGGAGTTTGGAACCATGACCAAAGCAGAAGCACTCTCCCGCATTACTACGCACACCGCATGGCATGCCGGTCAAATGGCGATTATTAAAAAGTATGCTACAGCCGGGTAGAAGCTTGCACTACCCGAAACGCTTTTTCGAATGCAACACAGCATCATTAATTCGTTTTTTTATTTCAGACAAGGACAATTTTTCCTTCAATTTGGGAGGGTCAATGGCGGGGTCGATATCATCAAAGTAGTTGACTGACCGCAAAGCAATGAGCGGGTTGAAATTAGGGTACTTAGTAGTGTAGAAGGCGATCATTTCGTCCATAGAGAAATGCTCTAGTAGATAGTAGACATCAATAAAGTCCTTGAGCCGCTTACCGGAGTTGGAAATGGCATTGAGCTTCATGGCGGCTATGTCTTCCAATGGATCCTTATGCAACATCCAAAAAATCGGATTTAAGGAAGAATTTCGACCACTCCTTTTCCCTTGTGCCCAGCTGAGCACTCCAATCTATTGTTTCAAGTATCTTAGACTCGCCATAGTACCGAACGATCTCTCTCCATTCTTCTAGATTTCCTCTTTCCAAGACTCTCTCAATGACGATCTTGTATGAGTTCTCATAGTTGAAAGTCTCAAGGTCGTACTCCCAAAGCAAGTGGCCGGGTAAATTGGGTTTTTCGTTCATCAGCGTAGCCGTGTTTTTCTGGCTTTAGAGCAAATGCAACCCTAATTTACAAAACTTGGGTGATAATCATGCAGCTAGGTTCTGGGAAGCAAGTTTACGCCTCACTATCTGCCATCCTGTTGTGCTCCGACTGAAAGGCAAAGTTGATCTCCGGATACTTGGAAATCATCACGTCGAGCATTCCTTTCGATTCCGCCAGATAAACGGGTAAACCATCTTTATCCAGTGCGATAGAGTTGGCCTTAAAGTCGAGGAAGTCCTTCAGTTTGGCCGGGTTGTTGGAGCTTACCCAGCAGGCTTTATACATTGACATAGCCCTGAAATGGCAACTGGCCCCATACTCATGAAGCAGTCTGTATTGAATAACGTCGAACTGGAGTTCACCCACTGTGCCTACAATTTTTCTATTGCCCGGCTGCTTGATGAAAAGCTGCGCCACGCCTTCGTCCGTCAGCTGGTGAATCCCTTTTTCCATCTGCTTCGCCTTCATGGGGTCAGCATTTTCCAGCTCTCTGAAAATCTCAGGAGAGAAACTCGGAATCCCTTTGTAAGTGATCATCTCACCTTCGCTTAGGGTATCACCTATCTTGAAATTGCCGGTGTCGTACAAGCCCACTACGTCGCCCGGGAACGCCGAGTCAATTGTTTCCTTGTCCTGCGCCATAAAGCTGGTGGGGTTGGCAAAGCGCACATTCTTGTTGAGCCTGACGTGGTGATAAAACTTGTTACGTTCAAACACGCCGCTGCATACCCTGAGGAAGGCAATTCTGTCACGGTGGCGGGGATCCAGGTTGGCGTGTATCTTAAAAACAAAGCCTGAGAAGTTCTTTTCGGTCGGAAGCACCTGACGCAAATTGGTGTTTCTTGGCAGGGGCGTTGGGGCAATTTCGATGAAGGTGTCGAGCAACTCCTGCACACCAAAATTATTTAGTGCACTGCCAAAAAACACCGGAGCTAACAGCCCGTCCAGATAATTTTCTTTGTCGAAAGGCTCGTAGGCCATCTCTACCAGCTCGGCATCTTCCCTGAGCGTATCGGCATCTTTGCCTATGATCTCTTCCAGCTTGGGACTTTGGAGATCCGAAAATGATACAATGTCTCGCTCAACGGCAGTCTTGTTGGCATTGAACAGGTTGAGGTGCTTTTTATACAGGTTATATACTCCTTTAAAATCCGAACCGTTGTTGATAGGCCAGCTGAGGGGACGCACTTTAATGCTCAGCTTGTCCTCCAGCTCGTCCATGAGCTCAAAAGGGTCTTTGCCCGGTCGGTCCATTTTGTTCACGAACACAATCACCGGTGTGTCTCGCATGCGGCACACACTCATGAGTTTTTCAGTTTGCTCTTCCACACCCTTCACAGAGTCCACCACAAGTATCACACTGTCGACGGCCGTTAGCGTCCGGTAGGTGTCTTCTGCAAAGTCTTTGTGACCGGGAGTGTCCAGCAGATTGATCTTTATGCCTTTGTATTCGAAGCCCATCACCGAGGTAGCCACGGAAATACCACGCTGCTTCTCTATCTCCATAAAGTCGGAGGTGGCGGTCTTCTTAATTTTGTTGTTTTTAACGGCTCCGGCTGACTGAATAGCACCACCAAAAAGAAGTAATTTCTCCGTCAACGTCGTTTTTCCCGCATCGGGGTGACTGATAATGGCAAATGTTCTGCGGCGATCTAATTCTGCAGTGTTCTTCATACAACTCCTTAACTATTCGTGATTTACTCTGGATTTGGTGGATAAAAAGGCCTCATTCACAAAGATTTTGCAAATATAAGCCTTTAAAGACAAGGGATCGACATGCGGTGTGATAAATAGGAACTTACACTAGCGCCCGCTTTTTTGAATATAGTTCAGAAGGGTCTTTTTCAATGAGGCAATTTCCTTTTGGGAAGCATCCACCGCTGCCGTTTTCTCTGCTATCAGTTGTCCCAGCGTGTTGATGGCGGCCACCAGCTCTCCATCTTCAAAGGCGGTGTCTTCATTGGCACTTCGGGCCTTCGACTTTTCCAGCTTAGCTATGAGCTTCTGTCTTTTTGCTACGGCCCGTTGATGATCGGCGCTGGTTTTTCTGGCTTGTTTTTCGGCAGCTACTATGAGTTGTTGAATGTAGTCGCCATAGAATTTCGACTTAAATTCCTCCAGAAAATTCTTTGTCTGTTGCATGTACTCTTTCCGTGTCGACGCATCCATATTCACACTATTCAGCACAA
This sequence comes from uncultured Imperialibacter sp., assembly GCF_963974565.1. NCBI lineage: Bacteria > Pseudomonadati > Bacteroidota > Cytophagia > Cytophagales > Flammeovirgaceae > Imperialibacter > uncultured Imperialibacter sp. The sequence goes on from NZ_CAXBCJ010000013.1 coordinate 82,429, forward strand.
GCGTTAACCTGGAAGAATTACCATCAACCTTTATCTCGGAAAACATTTCTATTGGCACATTTGACGAGCCTTTTTCCGGCGGCACTGAAAGTTTCCAGTAAGTCTTTCGGTTTTTTACCCTGGCTACGGTTTTAAGGTACCGCCACCAGCCCTTTTTCAGGTTTTTTGGAGGGAAGTCGAACTGGGCAACATAACCAGCGTGCTTGTCGCTGCCAATTGTAAGGGAAGCCGATGTCACTGCCGGGCCGAAATCAGGTACGGCATTTGAGCTGGCTCCGGTATTTTTGCTTTGAGCCGACAAGCCTCCTGCTGAAATGAAGATAATTAAAACAGAAAGCAGGAATATGCAGTTTTTCATTCAAACACCATTTCTTATCTAACGCAAATGTTCGCTAAAAATGCGTAATTAATACGGAAGTTGAAAAGTGAATTATACAGAGATAACCAGCAGCAACTGCACCAAGAATGAGAGAGACAACGAAAGGCAAAATACTTGTGACGGGAGGAAGCGGCTTAATCGGCAGCCGGCTGAGCGAGTTGCTGACACAGGCTGGGTATGAAGTGGCTTGGCTAAGCAGGTCGTCCGGAAAGGCCGACAAGTACAAAACTTATACCTGGGATATTGAAAGGGGGGAGATACAACATGATGCTCTGGAAGGCGTTGAGGCTATTGTCCATTTGGCTGGTGCTGGCGTTGCTGATAAGCGCTGGACAGAAGCAAGGAAAAAGCTGATACTTGAAAGCAGAACGCAGTCGACGGCACTGCTCATGGAAAAGCTCTCGGCTCTAGAGCGGAAACCGAAAGTATTTATTGGCGCTTCGGCGATTGGCTATTACGGTGCCGATACTGGCGATGTGATGATTGATGAAAAGTCACCTGCTGGAGACGATTTTCTTGCCCAGGTGGTAAAGTCTTGGGAAGCATCATCCGCACCCGTTGAAGGCATGGGAAGCAGGAGGGTACTTATCCGGGTGGGAGTGGTGCTGAGTGCAAGTGGTGGTGCACTGCCGCAACTGCTGGCCCCGCTTAAATTTGGGCTCGGCGCCCCTTTGGGAACTGGCAGGCAGTGGATGAGTTGGATTCATATCGATGACCTTTGCCGCTTGTTTCTGGAAGCCATTGAGAATACTGCTTACACTGGAGTTTACAACGGGGTGAGCCCGTCGCCAGCCACCAACAAAGAAATCACCACGGAGGCCGCTAAGGTATTGAAAAAACCCCTTTGGCTGCCGCCGGTTCTTGGCTTCGTTCTGAAAGTGGCGCTTGGCGAAATGGCGCAGATAGTTCTGGGTGGCAGTAAGATTTCTTCAAGAAAGGCGGAGGAGATGGGATTTAAGTTTGATTATACCCACCTCAACAGTGCTTTGAAGAACATTTTGCTGAAATAGCTTTTTTTTTGCTACTGCCAATGAGCAAATCATGTTTTCGCCTTCGTTTTAATTGTCTCGATTTAAACGTATTTTTGCGTTTTGGCAATTCTGTACTGCCCCCAAGAACATAAGAGTATGCGTAAATTCATCATGTTGCAGCTTTGGCTCGGCATCCTTATCATCGGCGGTTATTTTGTTTACAAGCGCACCACGGGCAAAGATGAATACCTGACGCCGCCCCCCGCTTCCATGGAAACAGTGCCGTTAGAGGTTACGCTGCCCGACAACTATGTCAAAGTTTTCGAGCTGCCCGACACCCTGAGTTTTGCTGGAGAGCCGGTTCCTTTAAATATGACTGACGTGCGGGAGCGGCTGGACAGAGAAATACATGTCAACTCTTATTGGCACAGCAGCACTATCTTCCTCATCAAGCGATCCAACCGATGGCTGCCTTTGCTCGAAGAGCTGCTTAAGGAAAATGGTATTCCCACAGACTTTAAGTATTTGTCCGTAATAGAAAGTGGCCTTGAGAATGTTGTTTCTCCAAGGCAAGCGGTGGGCTTCTGGCAAATACGAGAAGGCACTGGCAATGATTTTGGCCTGGAAATTAACCGGGAAGTTGATCAGCGATATGATCCGATTGCCTCAACAGCCGCCGCCGCAAAATACTTGCTCAAAGCAAAAGAGAAGTTTGGGGACTGGACAAATGCAGCAGCCTCCTACAATATGGGGATGAAAGGTCTGTCAGATGAACTTGAAGAGCAGAAGACAAACTCCTACTACGACCTGTTGTTGAACGAAGAAACTTCCAGATACATGTTTCGCCTTCTGGCCATCAAAGAGATTCTTGAGCACCCCAAGAAGTACGGGTATGATATTCCGCAGGAGCTACTGTACCCCGTGATTCCGCTCGATACATTGCGGGTTACGGAAGACATACCCAGTCTCGTTGACTTTGCCCAGGCGAGAGGCTTGTCATACAAGGAACTCAGACTGCACAATCCGTGGTTAAGGAGGGGTGCTTTAAATGTCAGGAAAGGAAAAAGCTATTTGCTCAGGCTACCGAAGGGGCATGTTGAAGTACTGCCAACCGACAACCAAACCGATGCCTTGAATTCCGGAAATTGATTTATTTTAAAAACGTTTTGTATCCATCAACAGCATGCCAAAAGATACTTTAAAAGCACCACAACCCACAACCGAAAGCAATGGGGAGCAGTTGGTGAATGGGGCCACAGATGGTATTGACTTTCTCGAGATTTTCGGAGCCAGGGAGCACAACCTGAAAAACATTGACCTGAGATTCAAAAGAAATCAGTTGGTGGTCATTACGGGCATTAGTGGTAGCGGTAAGTCATCGTTGGCGTTTGACACCATCTACGCAGAAGGCCAGCGCCGCTACATGGAAAGCTTCAGCGCCTACGCACGTTCGTTCATTGGCGAGCTTGAGAGACCCGATGTTGACAAAATCAATGGACTTAGTCCGGTCATTTCGATTGAACAAAAGACCACCTCTAAAAACCCTCGTTCTACAGTAGGCACGGTCACTGAAATTTATGATTTTCTTCGTTTGCTTTATGCCAGGGCAGGCGACGCCTATTCTTACCTCACAGGCAAGAAAATGACCAAGCAAAGTGAGGATCAGATCATCAGGCAGATTCTTAAGCAATACGATGGCCAAAAATTGGCTATCCTTGCTCCGGTTGTCAAAGGCCGAAAAGGTCACTACAGGGAGCTTTTTCAGCAAATCAGGAAACTGGGCTTTTCAAGGGCCAGGATAGATGGTGCCTTGGAAGAGATCACCCCCAAGATGCAGTTGGATCGCTACAAAACCCACGACATCGAAATTGTGATCGACCGGGTGGTTGTAAGTGAGAAAGACGCCAGTCGCATTACCCAGTCTACCAAGACAGCAATGACGCAGGGCAAGGGGGTCATGATGATTTTGCTGGAAGATGGAAGTGTGGCTCATTTTTCCAAGACACTGATGGATCCTGAGACGGGGCTTGCATACGACGACCCGGCTCCAAATACCTTCTCCTTCAATTCACCCTATGGTGCCTGCCCGGACTGCAATGGCCTGGGGGTTATTCAGGAAATATCCAGAGAGTCGGTCATGCCAGATCCCAACATCAGTATCAGCCGGGGAGGGATAGCACCCTTGGGTGAATACCGGGATATATGGATTTTCAAGAAGCTGGAGGTCATTCTCAAAAGACACAGGCTAAGTCTGGCTACCCCGATTAAGAATATCCCGGAGGAGGCGTTGAAGATAATATTGTTTGGCGACGACGAACCTGTAGCAGTTGCTTCAGTCAAATACCCAGGCACAGAGTGGAATACCAAATTTGAGGGCATCATCAATTTCCTTGAAAAGCAAAAGGACGGCGGCTCCGACAAAATGCAGCAATGGGTGGATGAATTTACAGTCAGCACCATCTGCCCATCCTGCCAGGGTGCCCGGCTTAAAAAGGAAGCACTGCACTACAAAATCGACAACAAGAACATTTCCGAGCTGTCTTTCATGAACATCACCCAGCTTTCGGAATGGTTTGAAGGGCTGGAAACCCGGCTCGACGAGCGGCAGAACATCATAGCAGCCGAGGTATTGAAGGAAATCAGGAAGCGAATCGGCTTTTTGCTGGACGTTGGCCTGGATTACCTGAACCTGGACAGGCCTCTAAGAACGCTTTCCGGAGGAGAAGCTCAGCGTATTCGACTTGCAACACAAATAGGCACTCAGCTTGTTGGCGTGTTATATATTCTTGATGAGCCAAGCATTGGCTTGCACCAGCGTGACAACGTGAAGCTGATCAAGGCATTGAAAGACCTCCGGGATCTTGGCAACACCGTCATAGTGGTGGAGCACGACCGTGATATGATGATGGAGAGTGACTTCCTCATTGATATCGGGCCGGGAGCTGGAAGGCACGGTGGCCAGGTGGTAGCTGCTGGCACGCCTCAGGAGGTTTTAGAAAGCAATTCGCTAACAGCCGGTTATCTCAACGGAATTAACAAGATCGCTGTACCGAAGGAAAGAAGAAAAGGAAAGGGAGAGAGCATTGTGCTGAAAGGCGCCACAGGCCACAACCTGAAAAATGTAACATTGACTTTGCCAATTGGCAAGATGCTCTGCATCACCGGTGTGTCAGGTAGTGGCAAGTCTTCGTTGATCCACGAAACGCTTTTCCCCATTCTCAGGAAGCATTTTTACGGCAGCAGATCCGAGCCCCTTCCTTATGCCGAAATCAAAGGGGTTGAACATATCGACAAAGTAATAGAAGTGGATCAGGCACCTATTGGCAGAACGCCACGCTCTAACCCAGCCACTTATACTGGTGCCTTTTCAGATATTCGTCTGTTGTTCTCGAACCTTCCCGAGGCGAAAATAAGAGGCTACAAGCCGGGCCGCTTCTCTTTCAACGTAAAAGGTGGCCGTTGCGAAACCTGCGAAGGGGCGGGCATGAAAGTCATCGAAATGGATTTCCTCCCCGATGTGCATGTGCCGTGCGAAACCTGCAAGGGCAAGCGCTATAATAGGGAGACGCTGGAGGTAAGGTTCAAGGGCAAGTCAATTTCAGACGTACTTGACATGACTGTGGAGCAAGCCGTAGAGTTTTTCGAGTTCCAGCCCAAAATCCTCAGACGGATTCAGACCCTGCACGAGGTCGGCCTGGACTACATCACACTTGGCCAGCATGCCACAACGCTTTCGGGCGGGGAGGCGCAGCGGGTGAAGCTGGCAACTGAGCTTTCAAAGAAAGACACGGGCAAAACGCTGTACATTCTTGACGAGCCTACCACCGGCCTGCACTTTAAAGACATCCAGCACCTGATTGACGTATTGAACAAGCTTGTGAACAAAGGCAATACTGTCCTTATCATTGAGCACAACCTCGACGTGATCAAAGTAGCCGATCACGTCATCGATCTGGGGCTTGAAGGTGGCGACAAAGGGGGGCAGATACTTGTGGAAGGCACACCCGAGGAAGTGGCAAAAAGGCAGGTAGGGTATACGTCGAAGTTTCTGAAGGAAGAACTCGAAAGGGCGTAAATAAAAAATCCCACTGAAAAAACAGCGGGATTTCCACACCTAAACCTACCATGTGTTACCCCGATGAATCGGGGTAAACCACCTACTTAAACTAACTACTAACCTTTATGTTTTTAGTCTTCCAACATGTAGTAGCTGTTTCCAGCGTACTCCATCAGGAACTCACTTTTCTTTATCAGTGATCTTTCTTTTGAAGAAGGATCTTTTTCCAACACTTCCTGAAGTGGCTGCTCCAGCAACACATTCCAGCTTTCGTCAAACACTACAATTTTATCCTGCAACACAGGAATGTCTTTGACACTTAATTCGTTATTGAGGCTGTTGATGATTTCTGCAATCTCCGCCTGCGAGAGCTTGTAGGGATTTTTAGCTACAAGGTCGCTCGTGAAGGTGCTTCCTATCAAGACTATACCCGCAATGCTCAAAAAAATACTTTTCATAATTTTGGTCTTTTCCAATTCTTTAATAATGTTCTGTTTCTTGGTTCCGACCAAAATGAACGCAAAATTATATTCTTTGTTTCTTATTTTTACAGAACATATTAATGAAAAGGTGCGTTCTGAGGTAAGAAAAGTGAGCGAACTTCAGAAAATGAGATAGGCTTACTCCAGTTTTATTTAAAAAGTACAATTTATGAGCTGATGAACCTTACCAAATTGGCTATGAAGAGGAACGGAAGAAGGGAATTTTTTAAGAACTGGGGCAGCCACAATATCAAAATAATAATTGCCAATGCTTAAAAAAATCAGAATATAATTCTGGTATAATTTAGTAAAAAAATAGAATAATTATAAGAAGTTAGTCAATGTACCTTTATCTCCTATTATGTCAGAACAAACAAAAAAATCGGGCGATATCATGATTCCTCAGACCTCCAAAAAAAGAGTGGTAATCATCGGAGGTGGATTCGGAGGCTTAAAAATAGCGAAAGGATTGAGGAAAAAAAACTTTCAGGTAGTTCTTTTTGATCGACACAACTATCACACTTTTCAACCTCTCCTTTATCAGGTGGCCACGGCTGGGCTTGAACCCGACTCTATCGCAGGCCCTTTGAGAAAGCGACTAAAGAATTTCAAAGACTTCTACTTTAGAATGGCCACGGTTGAGTCCGTCGATACGTCTAGGAATTGTATAATTACTGAGATAGGAGAACTGACCTATGACTACCTTGTCATAGCCAACGGGTCGCTCACCAACTATTTCGGCGACAGTGAGCTGGAGAGAAATGTTTTTCCTCTAAAGCAAATTCCTCACGCACTCAACCTGAGAAGCCAGCTTTTACAGTCGTTCGAAAAAGCTGTGTTGCAATCTGACACGGAAGAAAAGCAAAGCCTGATGAACTTTGTCATCGTAGGGGGTGGCCCCACGGGAGTTGAGCTGGCAGGGGCGCTTGGAGAATTGAAATTGCATGTGCTGCCCAAGGACTACCCTGAGATCAACTTCAAAAAGATGATGATCTATTTAGTGGAGGGCCTGCCGAGGCTGCTCAATGGCATGAGCCATGAGGCCGGCGAAAACGCTTTCAACTACCTTAAGCGATTCGATGTGCAGGTGTTGGTTGACAAGAAGCTCAAATCGTATGATGGGAAAACGGTTACTCTGGATGATGGCATGAGCATTCCGGCAAGTACGCTGATTTGGGCGGCCGGTGTAAAAGGCAACATTTTGCCTGGAGTGGCAGATGCCTCTGTTTTCAAAAGCCGTATCAAAGTAGATGAATACTGCAAGGTGATTGGCACCGACAATGTTTATGCCATTGGCGACGTGGCTTATTTCCCAACGGAAGCCTACCCGAATGGCTTGCCTATGCTTGCGCCTGTGGCCATTCAGCAGGGAACCTTGTTGGCAAAGAACCTCGTTAACCTCGACAAGGGGAAGGAAATGAAGAAATTCGAGTACCTTGATAAGGGCAGCATGGCCACCATTGGAAGAAACAAAGCCGTTGTCGATTTGCCAGGCAACATAAGAATGAAAGGCTTCATCGCCTGGTGGGTTTGGATGTTCATTCACCTGCTGTCCATTATTGGCTTCCGCAACAAGTGGATCGTGCTTAGCAACTGGATATGGAACTATTTTACGTTTGACCGAAGCACAAGACTTATCATAAGGCCTTACGTGAAGAAACCTGCCAGACAAGAAAAAGAACCTGAGAAGGAGGAAGTTACCTCCCGTTGAAAGGGCCCGCTAACGGTTTGAAATTGAGAAACACTCCACTTAACCGGAATGTATTAGACCAAGTGTGGATTTTATTTATATTTCGCCCATAAGATGATCAATAAGAGGCGGATATATTGGATTTGTCAGATTGGTGGATGGTCGATTTACGGCTTCAGCAATTTGTTTTTGCTGTCGACGGCAAAAACACTCACGCTATCCGACATTACAGGGCAAATCATTTCGACGGCTTTCTATATCCTTATCACGCACTTCTTACGGTTATTGGTTATAAAAAGAAATTGGCTTGGCAATTCATGGCCAATTCTTATCCCTAAGGTGATATTCTCCACCTTTCTGGTGGGCATTATCGACTACTTCTTTCTATTGGCGCTTCAGTACAGCCTGGGCACTTTGATGAAGAGTGATTTCAGTTTTGAAACAATGAGTGCGAACGTCCTCATCTCCTGGACACTCACCTTTATTTGGGCGTTGATTTATTTTACCTTTCATTATTTTGAGAGGTACAACAAGTCTCTTCAGTTTGAAGCAACCATCAACGAAATAGAGCTCAACAACCTGAAGTCGCAGTTGAACCCGCATTTTATTTTTAATGCACTCAATAGCATCAGGGCGTTGGTTGACGAAAACCCGTCGAAGTCGAAAATAGCCATTACACAGTTATCCAACATACTGCGATATTCCCTGATTCTTGACAAAAAGAAGCTGATTCCTTTTCAGGACGAGCTTCAAACAGTAAAGGATTACCTTGCGCTCGAAACAATCCGATTCGAAGAAAGACTTAAGACAGAATTTCAAATCCATCCCGATTCCTACCTTTACATGGTGCCGCCCATGATGATTCAAACCCTGGTTGAGAATGGAATTAAACATGGCGTGTCCAACCTTAAGCACGGCGGACATATTAAGGTGACCACGGAAGTGAAAAACAACACCCTGATGGTGCAGATCAGAAACAGCGGGTCGTACAAGAATGGGGTGGTGAGTCCCAACGGTGGATATGGTCTGCAAAACACCAAGCGCCGATTGAAGCTTATTTACGGAAGCGGCGCCTCCTTTAAAATTGCGAACGAGGGTACAAATATGGTTTTGACTGAACTAAAATTTCCTGAAACAATTTAATTACTGATAATAGATCTAGACATGAGAGCACTGATAATCGACGACGAGAGGTTGGCACGGAAGGAGCTAACAACTTTACTGAGCGTACACAAAGACATTGAACTGATAGGAGAAGCCGTCAATGCTGATGATGCGTTTGAAAAAATCAACACCATGCAGCCGGACCTGATTTTTCTGGATATCCAAATGCCGGGCAAAACTGGGTTTGAGCTTCTTGAGAGCCTGGAAAGAGTGCCAAAGGTTATATTCACCACGGCGTACGATGAATTTGCTATCAAAGCGTTTCAGTACAATGCGCTTGATTATTTGCTAAAGCCCATTCAGCCGGAACGATTGAATGAAACTGTTAAGAAACTGTTCAACGAAGGAGTAGCGCAAGGCGAGGAAGATCTGTCAGGTTTGCCGCAGAAAAAACTTGGCGCCACCGATCAGGTATTTGTGAAGGATGGCGACAAGTGTTGGTTTGTCAGGCTCTCAAACATCAGGTTATTTGAATCAGATGGCAATTACATAAAGGTCTATTTCGATAACTTCAAGCCCATGATTCATAAGTCGCTCAACGCTCTTGATGAACGATTGGATGACAGAACTTTCTTCAGGGCAAGCCGCAAGCATATCGTTAATCTCGACTGGGTGGAGTCTATCGAGCCCTGGTTCAATGGTGGGCTAATGGTGCAGCTGAAAGGCGGTGAAAAGGTGGAAGTGAGCAGGAGGCAGGCTGCCAAGTTCAAAGACATGATGTCTTTGTAAGCTACTGCTTCACAATATTGATAATCTCCTTTTCGATGTGCCAGTCCTTGGCAAGGTTTAGCATGGCGGTGGCCTCCATTTCAGTGAGGTAGCCCTTTTTGTCATTGTCCTGCCACACGGAAAGGAGATATTTTATCCTTTTTTCTTTCTCAAGTTTGCTTATCACCTTGTTCAGGTATTCTCTGGAGCGGTCGAACGCAGAAAGATAATCCTCGGCAATAAAAGTATTGGCCCATTGCAACTCATCAAACGCATCAAGCGATTCGGCCGAGTCGTTCAACATGTTTTGCTCATCTTCATCTAGTCCATGATAATGGAAGATAAGCGACTTAAGAAGCATAAAGGCCTTTTTCTCTTCTTTTTCCATTTTAATCCTAAGGTGTCCGGCAATCAATCTCACTTTTGCTCACTACAGCATAAGTTGAGAAGTGATTTCATCTGCAAAAAGTTTGCCTTTTTTTGTTAAATATAGTGTACTATCGGTTGTAAATAATAACTCCTCCTTGCGAAGAAGCGAAAGCTCCCTTTCTTTTTCCTTCAAAAGGTCAACACCGAACTTTGTACCCGCCAGTTCAAGGCTGGTGCCCCACATGGTTCTAAGCGTGGTTAGCAGATACTCGTTAAAAGCCTGATTAGCCTCCAGCACCTCCACCGTTGTCGGAATTTTACTTTCATTGAGTGCCTTGATATAGGCGGCATTGTTGGCGACATTATACTGCCTGCTTACGCTATTGTAGGAGTGAGCACTTGGGCCAATGCCCAGGTAGGGCTTTTGCTGCCAGTAGGCAGTGTTGTGTTTCGAATACCTCCCGGGCTTGGCAAAGTTGGAAATCTCGTATTGCTCATAACCGGCGCTTTCCAAAACTGAAACCAGCATTTCAAATTGCTCAGCAGCAAAATGATCGTCTATCGGGGCCAGCTTGCCTGTCTTTTGCCATTGGCCAAAGGCCGTTTTTTCTTCAATTGTCAGGCAGTACGCCGAAATGTGCGGAACATTTAATTCAATCGCTTTTTTCAGATCATTTTGCCACACTGAGTGATCTCTGAAGGGTACGCCATAAATCAGGTCAATGCTGATGTTCTCGAAACCGGCCTTTTGTGCAAGCTCCACGCATTTCAGCGCCTGGCTGCTACTATGCGACCGGTTCATAAATCTCAGATGTTCATCCCAAAACGATTGAATCCCGATGCTCAGCCTGTTGACTCCAAGTTTCTTGAAAGTGTCAAGCTTAGCTGTTGTCAAATCCTCCGGATTAGCTTCCAGCGTCACTTCCGCTACCTGCGTCAACTCAAAGCTTTCTTTCAATGCGCCAAAAACCTGCTGCAAGTCGCCCTCGTCAAGCAGCGACGGTGTTCCACCGCCTAAATAGACGGTTTCTATGGCTTCATTGTTTAAATACCCTTTTTGAAGCGTAATTTCATGGCAGATTGATGCAATAAGGTCACTTTTTAGCTTCAGCGAGGTGCTGAAATGAAAGTCGCAATAGTGACATGCCTGTGAACAAAAAGGAATATGAATGTAAATTCCGGCCAAGAGCGTTTACTTTATCCAGCAAAACTAAGCAAAACATTGGGGAGACTCGCAAGCTACCTGTTGGCATGGGGGGCGTTAACTCTTTTCGGCACCACCGAAGCGATGTCGCAGGTATACACAATAAACATTCAACCTGCCGACACACTGGCCAGCTATGCCCTAAAAACCCTGGACAACAGAAAATTTACAGACTCCGTTCAGGTAATTTCAACCCTTAGGCAAATCACCTCGAAGCTCAGGCTCGCCGGATACATCTTCGCTGATTTTCATGACCTACGTTGGAAAGGTGATACGGTCAACGGATTTCTGTCAGCAGGCAAAAAGCGATACTTGTCTCTTCGAAACGCCAGGAACGGCAAACAATATTCATCCTGGAGAAGCCTTCAAAATAAAGCAGGATTTACCAGAGACCTTGAGTTGTACCTCAACAACGGCTACCCGTTTGCCCGCCTCTACTTCACAGAGGCGGTGTTTTCACACGACACGCTTAGGGCTACGCTTGAGGTGGAGAAAGGGCCGCAGATCGTGTTTGACTCACTGGTGATACGAGAAAAAGGCAAGACCAAGGCCAGTTTCCTTCAGAAGTATCTTTTTATCGCAACAGGTAGCCCTTATTCTGAGAAGGCCTTTCAAGGCATCGCTTCCAGAATTAATAACAGCGGATATTTAAGAACCTCATCAAGCCCCCAGGTAGAGTTTTACGCCGGCAAGGCGAGAGTTAGCCTCGCCGTCGACGAATTGAAGGTCAACCAAATTGACGGAGTCATTGGGTTTTTGCCGGATCAAAACTCCGAAACGGGCAAGCTGCTGCTAACCGGTCAGGTCGAAACCGACTTGCACAACCTGTTTGGAACCGGCAAACATGTGTATTTAAACTGGCAGAACTTCAATGTGGCTTCTCAAAAGCTGGAAGTAGCCTACGATCATCCTGTGCTGCTTGGCTCGCCGCTCGACTTTCATGGTGCATTTCAGCAGCTCAAACAAGATTCCTCTTTTGTCACCAGGTCGGCCCAGGCTGGCTTTAAGCTTCCCATTGGTTATTTCCTGAAGCTTAGGTTTGGAGTAGACTTCAGACAAAACAGTCTTTTGTCGGCTAATCGAATCAGTAGTGCCGACAAACTCATCAGTGCCGATAGCCGGATGAACCAGTACCAGGTGGGTATAACTTATACTCAGCTTGATGATCTGCTGCTGCCGTCAAAAGGCATGTCATCGGGGCTGACAATTGGCGTTGGCCAAAAAGAGATAGTCAGAAATAGTATGGTTGATCCTGAGCTATACAATGATGTCCAGCTCAAATCAATTCAGACGACCATTGAAGGGTATCTCGAAAACTATTTGAAGCCGGCGAAGGCTGTTGTTTTTGCCCAGCAGGTGTATGTGGGCTCCATTCTCAACGACCAGGTTTTCAGGAATGACCTCTTCAGGTTTGGTGGTTTGAGAAGGCTTCGTGGGTTCAACGAAAATCAATTTTATGGCCAGCACTATGGCGTGGGAGTGGCTGAGCTCAGGTTTTTGTTTCAGGAGGAAAGCTATTTCGTCACATTTGCTGACCAGGGAATTATTAGCAGTGAAGCGGGTAGCTGGGTGTATGCAGCTGGGGTAGGAGGGGGCATGGTATTGAAAGTCAACAACGGGATTTTCAGACTGATGCTGGCGGTAGGAGGCACCAAAGGGCAGCCGATGGACGTAACTCAGCCCAAAGTTCATTTCGGCTTTGTCAACAGGTTTTAGAAAGTGCGCCGCAGCAAGGTTGAGTTAAAAAACCCAAGTGTTTTGCTTATACAATTTAAGCTGTCATTTTTGTGACGATATGTCCGCCCATGAGTAAATACCATTGTCTCTTACTTCTTCTTTCCTTTTTTGGCTTGAGCAAGGCTTCCGCACAGGAGAGTGGTGCAACCAGACGGATTCTGGAGGAGCGATGGTTTTATAGCACAGAATCCAACAGTTTTGAACCTTCTTTCAAAGCTACGCTGCCCGATCCGGCACTTGTAGGGTTTTATATCCAGCTAAACGGCGATTACCTCCATTTTTTGAGGATATGTGCACCGATTGGCACTGCTGTTTGGGTGGATACCCAGCTTATACTTGGTGAAACCCAGGAAGATTGCTTTCAGCTTGATTTGGGCGAATGGCGAAGCAAGTTTGCCAGGGATTCTGTTTTTGTCGTGCTACACAAAGACACGGGGTTGCTGTCATCGGCTGACATAACTGCAATCGCTCATGGGGAAAGCAGCGGGACGAATGACAAAGTAATTCTCCCGGTCAAACGCTCTATCGACAAGAGGGATCATTTTATACTTTTGTTTACAATAGCCTTCTTAGTTACCACGGGTTTCTTCCGCCTGCAGTTCTCTCGTATTTTCCGATCTTTTATCGACCTCAACAGGGTGCTAAGCTTCAGGGTAAGGGATGAAATGGTGAGCGGCTTCCGGCTTCTTTCCACTCCTTCCATCACCATACACATGCTGGTTAGTATGCTGGCCGCATTCTTTTTGACTATCGGCCAGTCTTACCTGTCTACGGAGGCCGCCATTGCCCCAACGCTATCAAACTATATTAGCGAATGGGTTGTTTATGCATTGCTTATAATGGCATTCCTGTTGTCGAAGAGGTTCCTCATCCAAATTTTTGGAGAAATCTTCCAAATGAGAGGAGCCATCTACCTACAGGTTTTTGAATACCTCCGCACCATTTTTATACTGCTTAGTATAGCACTTTTCGTCTACGTGCTCTTTTTTTATCTTTTCGGAACAGCATCACAGTGGCTTATTAGTAATATGGCCGGGTTTGCAATTGCCTTCCTAATTTCCGTCATGCTTTTAATGTTTTATAAATTAGCTTTTGAAACCCGCTATCAAAAACTTCATTTATTTTCATATCTTTGCGCCACCGAAATATTACCAGCGATTCTTTTGATCAAATGGATGTTTTTTTGATCGAAAGTGTAGCAGTCACTCAAAACAGGAAATAGCGCAGATATGATCTTGGAAGATAAGAGTAGGCTTAAAAAGGTATCAAGTATCTTAGTTTCTCAGCCAAAACCTTCTGACCCAAATTCCCCATACTTCAAACTTGCAGAGCAATATAATATTAAGGTTGACTTTAGGCCATTTATAAAAATTGAGCCAACCAATATTAAAGAGTTCAGGCAGCAGAAAGTGGATATTTTGGCGCACACAGCCGTGATATTTACAAGCCGAAATGCTGTTGACCACTTTTTCAGACTCGCTGCTGAAAGCAAGATTGAGATACCAGCTGACATGAAATATTTTTGTATTTCAGAACAAACAGCAAACTATCTCCAGAAGTACATCGTCATCAGGAAGAGAAAAATCTTTACTGGTCTTCGCACAGCGACCGACCTGATAGAGATTATCAAAAAGCACAAAAACGAAAAATACCTTTTCCCATGTTCCGACATAAGGAAGGAAGACATCCCTGTTTTTCTTGAGGAAAATGGGTACAAGTTTTCTGAGGCTATCATATACAAAACCGTAGCAAGCGATCTCTCAGATCTTGAGGATGTTTACTATGACATATTGGCTTTCTTTAGCCCATCAGGGATCAACTCCCTGTTTGTCAACTTTAAGGATTTTAAGCAAAACGACACACGAATTGCGGTGTTTGGCCCGACGACAGCAAAAGCTGCCAGAGATGCGAACCTGGTGCTCGACATTGAAGCGCCTCTTCCCAATGCCCCTTCTATGACTGGTGCCATTGAGCTCTATATTAAAATGGCAAACGGATTAGTGTAGCTTGAGCTAAGGTTGGCAGGCTTTCAGGTTGTTGTAGAAAGTACTTTAGCTTTTACGCTAGTTTAACTACCTTAACGGCAACGAATAAGCTGCATGAGAAACAAATTGTTTTTTATTATTCTTCTGACGGGTGCTGGTTACACAGCTTCTGCACAACAAGATGCTCATTTTAGCCACTACATGTTCAACCAGGCCCTTTATAACCCAGCCTGGCTGACGCAGGAAAAAAGTGGCTATGTGTCTGCCCTGCACCGAACGCAGTGGGCTGGTTATGCAACTTCTTTCGACGGGTCCGGCGGCGCCCCCACTACTCAGCAGTTCAACTTCGGTATGCCGCTGGCAACCATGCCCGGCGCAGTTGGCGTAACAGCCATTCACGATCAGTTGGGGCCGTTGACCAACGTGCACCTGCAGTTCCTTGGGGCTTACTACAAAAACTTTAACCGGGGAAGGGTCAGCATCGGTCTTCGCCCTTCATTGGTCATGCAAACCATAGACTTTGATCAGTGGAGATTTGTCGATCCGAATGACCCACTTAACAAGGGCGGCCGTGAGTCTCAGCTTAGGCCAGACCTTAGCTTCGGAGCCATGTATTCCAATACCGATTTTTATCTTGGAGTAGGCATCAACCATATTTTATCGCCGTCATTTGACTTTGGAATCGCACAAATAGAAAACAGGCTTGAAAGATCAGTTAACCTGATGGCCGGCTACTCCTTTAAGCCCACTTACAATCTGGAAGTGAGTCCAAGCGTTCTTGTCAGGTCTACCTTCAAAACATTTACTTTTGATGCAAGCGCCATTGCTACCTACCAAAATAAACTTTGGGGAGGCTTGGGCTTTAGGGAGTCTGAAGCTATGATTGTACTTCTGGGGTATAACTTCCTCAAAGACGGTATCTTGAAAGTCGGATATTCTTTTGACTATGTAATAGAAAGCAGAGAAGCAAAACAATCTACCTCTCACGAAGTTTTTGTCAGATACAAATTAGGTGGGCTCACAGGCGGCGGCGGAAAGAAAATCATCCGCACACCAAGGTTTAGGTTCTGATAGCGGAAGCTTTTTACCGCCCGAAGTGGATTATTTGTGAAACAAAAGAGGGGTAATTAACGGAATTATTCTTTTTTTTGTTAAAATTGCGTTAACCGACTCTAAAAAAATTGGTATAAAAGACCTTAATGATAATATTTGTAAACTTTGTGTTGTTTTATAGTTGCAGGATTTTTTATAAACTAGGTGTTATGAATAAAAAGAGTGTTGTAAAAAACTTAGCTCTTCTGATTATTTTTGCTGTCGTGTCACAATCGTGTGGGCTACTTGGCCTTGGCGGTGGTGGGTATGACGACAGAGGAGAGCTTGTGGGTGTTCCTGACCGGGAAGGTTGGGAGATGACGATACCATTTGGAATGGTGTCAGTACCTCCGGGTACTTTTCACATGGGACAGGCGGACGAAGATGTGGCTGCTACGCAGATCAACTTCAACAAGCAAATCACAATTGGTGGTTTTTACATGGATGATACTGAGATTACCAACAATGAGTATCGTCAGTTTGTTGTAGCAATGTCCGAGGGATCAGAAGTAGACATGCCAGAGGGTATCACGCTGGAAGATATCTATCCCGATACTGCTGTTTGGGTAAGAGATTACACACACCATATGGGTGACCCTATGATGGTGTACTATTGGTCTCACCCTGCCTTTGACAACTATCCTGTGGTAGGTGTCGATTGGGAATCTGCGCAAGCATTTTGCGACTGGAGAACAGAGCATTTGAATTCTTATCGGGCCGACCAGGGCTTATTCAGGATGCCTAACTTCAGGCTCCCTTCTGAAGCCGAGTGGGAATATGCCTCAAGAGGAGGCAGAGATATGGCCAAGTATCCATGGGGTAACCCGTATATAAGAAACACGAAAGGTTGTCTGTTGGCCAACTTTAAGCCAGGCAGAGGTAACTATTTCGATGATGGATTCGCTTACACAGCACCGGTGGCAACGTTTTTTGCCAACGACTTCGGTCTTTATGACATGTCGGGCAACGTAGCCGAGTGGTGCGAAGATGCATTTGATGAGGCTTCAGTTCCGTTAGTGTGGGATCTGAACCCAACTTATAACGATGATAATGAACCTAGGAAAGTAATAAGAGGAGGATCGTGGAAAGACATCGCCTACTATCTTGAGACAGGTACAAGAACATTTGAATATAAGGACACTTCCAGAGCAAGTATAGGCTTCCGTTGTGCTATGACTTACCTCGGAAGGTCAGCTGGCAGTGAATTCTAAACACTAACCTAAACCCATTCTAAGAACTTAAATTTTTAAACAGATGAGCAAAAAAGGCGGATTTCAGGAGCTTCTCTTTTCAACAATAATGCCCAAAGTCTATGGTATTGGCGCTGCTGTCGTAATTGTCGGTGCCATGTTCAAAATCCTTCACCTTCCCGGTGCGAGTGAGATGTTGGGTATTGGACTTACCACAGAAGCAATCATTTTCTTTCTAAGTGCATTCGAACCGAAGCACAAGGAGGTAGACTGGTCAAAAGTTTATCCAGAATTGGCTGACGACTTCGACGGAGGCCCGGCAAGACCTAGACCAACTGCGGTTGCTGTGGGTGACGGAACAAGCCAAAAAATGGACAAAATTCTGGCGGAAGCTAAAATTGGCCCCGAGTTATTGGACAGTTTAGGTAAAGGCATGAGAGGCCTTGCAGACACATCTAACAAGATGGCTGCACTAGGGGAAGCGTCAGTTGCTACCAACGAGTACGCAAATAATGTGAAAGCCGCTTCCAAGTCGTTGACAGATATGAACAAAGCTTATGCTACTACAGCTACAGCTATGACAGAGATGGCCAACGCTTCAAAAGATGCTAAAGAATATCATTCTCAGGTGCAAAGTGTAACTAAAAACCTTAGTGCGCTGAATGCAGTGTATGAGATGGAACTTCAGGATGCTAATACTCACCTGAAGGCGATGCAGAAGTTTTATTCAAACATAGGCACTGCCATGGAAAGCATTGCGCAGGCCGGTAAGGACACAGAGCAGTTCAAAGGCGAACTGTCTAAACTTACAACGAATATTACGCAACTGAACAAAGTTTATGGCAACATGCTTACTGCCATGAAAGGTTAATTTATTTCTACTAACCACCAAAAAGTAAAACTATGGCTGGAGGGAAACAATCGGCAAGAGATAAAATGATTGGTATGATGTACCTGGTGCTTACTGCACTTCTTGCTTTGCAGGTAAGTAACAGTGTGCTGGAGAAATTTGTACTGATCAATATGAGTCTCGAAGCAACCGTTCAAGAGAAGGTTGCGAGCAATTTAGGAACAATTGGAAGAATCGAAGCCGCTGTTACTGAGTCTGGTGAAAGAGCCGATGACGTGGCTGTACTTGAAAAGGCTAAAGCTCTTAGGGAAGAAACAGAAAAGACCGTTCAGGAAGTTGAAACCTATAAAACCAGGTTAGTTGAACTAACCGGAGGTAAAGATGAGCACGGACAGCTTATAGGTCAAAAGGATATCGATACAGCTCCGGCCTTGTTTATCAACGAGGGGGAAGGCGATAAACTAAGGGAACTTTTGAACAGCTATTCGGACTATTTGCGTAAGACAACTGGTGACGAAACGTTTAAAAATATTGCTCTTGATGCCAAAGACGTAGAAGTATTTGCTAACGACCCTGAACAGAACTCTAAAGGATTTGCAGACCTCAACTTCGGACATAATACACCGATGGTGGGTGCACTTGCTACACTGAGTCAGCTTCAAATGGAGGTGATAGATTCAGAAGCAAGAGCATTGGATTTGCTGGCGAGGCAGGTGGGTGCTGCTGACCTTAAGTTTGACCAGATTGTTGCCATGGTTAGGCCTGAGTCAAACATAGTGGCTGCGGGTACCAAGTTCCGGGCTGAGTTGTTTATTGCAGCATCGTCATCCTCTGCTAACCCCAAGATGACAATTGATGGGAAAGAGATTCCAGTTGTAGGTGGAATGGGTCAGGTAGAATTTACTGCCACGCCTGGAAACTACGTAAACGGACGGGCTGAGAAGACGTTTGAGGCTGCTATTACGGTAAACTCAAGAGGCAAGGATACGACTTTCGTAAATACTGTGAAATACTTCGTCTCAAAGCCGGTAATACAGGTGCAGTCTGCTTCATTGTCAGCTTTGTACTTGAATTGCGGTAACGAGCTGAACATACAGGTGCCCGCAATGGGAGAAGCATATGATCCTTCATTTAATGTAACAGGTGGTACTGCTACAAAAGATCCTTCAAAGAAGGGCTTTGTTACCGTTGTACCTCAGGCAGCAAAAGTGGACATAGCCGTATCGAGTGGAGGAAACTTGATTGGAACAGAAACTTTCACGGTAAAGAGAATACCCAAGCCTGAAATAGTGGTGTATGACCGTGGTAGAGCGGTTGACATGAAAATGGGTGTGGCTCAGCCACCAAGAGCGCTTCAATTGAGAGCCGAGCCTGATGAGTCATTTGCTTCTTTGCTCCCTAACGATGCAAGATTCAGAGTAACCGACTCAGAAATTGCATTGGTAAGAGGTGCGAGAGCTGTTGTAGTTCGCCGGTTCCAGGGGCCGGACATCAACTTGGCTGACATAGCTGGCCAGGCAAGGAGCGGTGATGCCATAGTAATTGACATTAAGCAAGTACAACGTATGAATTTCAAAGGTGCCACAGAGGACTTTAATAACTATGGCCCCAGAATTCTTACAGTTCGAATACAATAAATTATACAGGTATGAAAAAGTTTGTTTATGTAATTGGTTTTGTTCTGTTTATCGCAGTCCTCTCTATGGGAGAATTGCAGGCGCAGGAGGCAAAGCCGGGGTATAACCCAAACTCGGAATTTCCGGTACATGAATCTCAGATCATGTTCAAGAAAGAGTTGTGGTGGAGAATGGATTTGCGTGAAAAACAAAATCAACCATTCTATGCGATAAATGGAGAATTGCCTACATTATTGGTGAAGGCAGTTAAGGCTGGGTTGTTGTTTCCTTATATGAATGATTCCCTTACCAACAGAATGTCAAAAGAGATGTTTCTTGAAAACCTGAAGTTACCCGAAGAGGGTGGCGGCTTGACCGAGGAGGAAAAAGCGATGGGTTTTGGTGCCGATCAGGGCGCTAGCGACTGGGGTGCCAGTGACTGGGGCGGTGGCGGCGCAGCAGCTCCGGCTGGTGGTGGTGAGGCTGCAGCTCCAGCAGCGCTAGAGTTTAATACCCGTGATTTTTCTATTTTTGAATTGCGTGAGGATTGGTATTTTGACAGGAACCGTTCTAGAATGTATCATGACATTCAGGCACTGAGCATGTTTTTGCCTGCTGACAAGAACCCTGCCTTGTACGAGAAGCCAATCGCTTCGTTTAGATATAAGGATATAGTGGACTTGTTTGCAACCATGCCCGACGAAGCTGTTTGGTACAACGCTCAGAATATGGCAGAGCATAGAAAGATGTCAGATGCGTTTTTGCTTAGACTCTTTAGTGCCACGCTGGTGAAATACTCTAACCCTCAGGATCAAAGGATTATTGATGTGTATTCAAAGTCGCAGAAAGAAGGTGTACTTGCTTCTCAGAGACTGGAGTATGAACTGGTGGATTTCGAAAATGAATTGTGGGAGTATTAATTACTTTCAGTTATATGCAAAAAGGGGCGCTAAGCCCCTTTTTTATTTGTGTCTATTGACGTAAAGTGATCCTTGACGAGCAACGCCTTTTTTTGACCTATCAGGTTCGAAAGTTCAGTAATAGAAGCCCGCTTGATTTTTTCGACAGATTTCAGCTCACTTAACAGGAGACTTCTTGTCTTTTCTCCAATACCATCAATGTCATCAAGAGCAGATTTGGTTTGAGTTTTGGATCTCTTGGCTCTGTGAAATGTGATGGCAAACCTATGGGCCTCATCACGTAGTTGCTGGATGATTTTGAGGGACTCTGACTTTTTTGCCAGGTGGATTGGAATCGAGTCTTCCGGGTAATAGAGCTCTTCCAGTTTTTTGGCTATGCCGATGATGGGAACCTTGCCATAGATACCCAGTTCTTTAAGAGAGCTGACCGCTGCACTTAGTTGGCCTTTGCCTCCGTCGATGATGATCAGGTTGGCGAGAGGAAGACCTTCATCAATAACCCGTTTGTACCTTCGGTAGACAATTTCACGCATGGAGCCAAAGTCGTCGGGACCTACCACGGTTTTAATGTTGAAATGACGGTACTCTTTTTTGGCCGCTTTGCCATTGATAAAGCAGACCATTGACGCAACAGGGTGAGTGCCCTGAATGTTGGAGTTGTCGAAACACTCAATCCTCATGGGTGTTTGAGTCAGCTTTAAATCTTCCTTCATTTGAAGGAGCACCCGGTTTTCCTTGGTTTGACTTTGGAGTTTTTGATTAAAACGTTCCTTTTTGAAGAAAAGGGCATTTTTTACTGAAAGGTCAACTAGTTTCTTTTTGTCACCTATTGCTGGTTGCGTGATACTCAGCGTCTCATCGTAAAGACTTACCTGTTTGTTGGTAAGGATTTCCTTGTTGCTGCTCTCATATTTGCTTCGCAGGCTTATCATTAACAACTGTAGTATTTCCTCATCGGTTTCGTCAAGTTTTCTTTTTATCTCCAGGGTGTCGGAAATATTGATAATACCACCGTCCACCCTCATATAGTTGACAAATGCTGAGGACTCATCTGACACCAGCGTAAATACATCGGTATTGGTAATCTTGTTGCTGACAATCAATGACTTTGACTGGAATTTTTCAAGCAGGTCTAGCTTGTTCTTAAACTTTTGCGCTTCTTCAAACGCCAGCTGCTCGGCTGCGGTTTGCATTCTCTCTTTGAAGTAGTTTCTTACAACCGATAGATTGCCTTTCAGGGCCTCTTTTGATTGATTGATTTCTTCCAGGTAGTCATTGTGATCCTGTAGCCCCTCACAGGGCCCCAGGCAGTTCCCTAAATGGTATTCAAGGCAGACCTTGAATTTCTTTTTTCTTATGTTTTGAGGAGAGAGGTCAAAATTGCAGGTTCTTATTTTGTAGAGCTGACGAAGGAGCTGAAGCACATTTTTCATGGCCTTCACGCTGGTGTAAGGGCCGAAATATTCACCTTTCGTCCTGTCGACCTTTCTGGTGGAAATAATTCTCGGAAACTGTTCTTTCAGGATGACAATGTAAGGGAAGGTTTTGTCGTCCTTGAGCAGGATATTGTATTTCGGCTGATTTTCCTTAATCAGGTTGTTTTCAAGAAGTAGCGCATCGAACTCAGAATTGACGATAGTGAATTCTATTTCAGCAACCTCACCGACCATCTTGATGGTTTTGCGACTAAGCTGATTGGACCGGTTGAAATAACTAGCTACCCGTTTTTTTAGGTCTTTTGCTTTACCTACATAAATGAGCTTGCCGTGTTTATTTTTGAACCTGTAGACACCGGGATCATGTGGAAGCAAGAGGACATCTTCCGTCTTGTAAGAGGTCAGCGAAATTTCACCTGATGACATGCCTTAAAAGATGTCGTCTTCCGATACTTTTTCAATATCAACGCCAAGAGAATCGATGCCTTGCGTGCGATCATGCTTCGAACAGTCGAGCTCAACGGAGAGACCATTGACAGGTTTCGGAAAAGGGCCTTTTTCAATGCCAAGGTCGGGATCGGCGTACACTTTCAGCATGAAATTGTTCCAGATGGGCATGGCTGTTCTGGCACCTTGCCCCATGGCCCAATTGCGGAAGTGAATACTTCTGTCGTCTCCACCAACCCAGCCACCTGCAACGAGATCCTTGGTCACTCCCATAAACCAGCCATCGGAGGCGTTTTGCGTGGTACCTGTTTTTGCGCCCACCTGGTTGTTAGCTTTTATTTCTCTTGAAAGGCCGCCTCCGCTTCCATGAGGTTCTTCGGTGGCTCCTCGCAACATGTACAGC
The DNA here is from genome assembly GCF_963974565.1 of uncultured Imperialibacter sp. NCBI lineage: Bacteria > Pseudomonadati > Bacteroidota > Cytophagia > Cytophagales > Flammeovirgaceae > Imperialibacter > uncultured Imperialibacter sp. The sequence goes on from NZ_CAXBCJ010000013.1 coordinate 105,129, forward strand.
ATGGTGTAGGCAGTTTCTTCACTCAGCGCTTCCCTGGTTTGCGGAACAAAGTCCTGGAGCACTCGGCCGTTTTCATCTTCAATACGGGTAATAAAGATCGGTTCTGTCCATACTCCCTGGTTCACGAAAGTGGAGTAAGCACCGACCATTTCATAAACTGAAACTTCGCCGCCGGCACCCAAACATAACGCAGGAACAGCTGCTAAGTCGCTTTGAATACCGATGCGGTGTGCGTAGTCGACGACAGTTTGTGGGCCGAGTTTTTTCATCCAATAGGCGGTAATAGTATTGACGCTTTGTGCCAGAGCACTTCTGATGGTCATCATTTGGCCGGTGGGGTTTCCTACGGCATTGCTGGGTGTCCAAGTGGGAGGATCCTGCCCGGGGAACGAAAAGGTGATGGGGGCATCAGCAACCTCATAGCAAGGGGAGTATCCATTATCTATTACAGCTGAATAAACGAAGGGTTTGATCGTAGAACCGGGCTGCCGTTTTCCCTGCATCACGTGGTCAAACTGAAAGTATTTGTGATCTATTCCCCCGACCCAGGCTTTTATGTGGCCGGAATGTGGATCCATTGCCATGAAACCAGCCTGAAGAAAGTGCTTATAGTACTTCAGCGAGTCATAAGCCGACATAAGTGTGTCAATTTCGCCGTCCCAGCTAAATACTTTCATAGGCCTTTTCAGGTTGAGCAATATATCGACCGAGTCAGCGTCCTTGCCGTATTCTTTTACCAGGCTTTTGTAGTAGCTGGTTCTCTGCATGGTAGTTTCAATGAAGTTTTCCACTTCGGTGAAATCCTCATTGATCCAGGGATTTCTGCCTTCAAGGTGTTTGATAAACACTGATTGAAGTGTGTCCATATGTTGTCTGACTGCATCTTCGGCGTAGGTCTGCATTCTGCTGTCTATGGTAGTATAAATCTTGAGACCATCCTCGAAAAGGTCATAGCCGTGCTGCGTGGTCCAGTCCATCAGGAAGTTTCTTATGACTGTTCTGAAGTAGGTAGCGAGGCCTTCATTGTGTCCATCAACCTTGTACTGCAAATCAAATTCTTTGGCTCTGAGAGAATCGTAGGCTATCTGATCTATTCGATTGTATTTGCGAAGGTTGTATAGTACCTCATTCCTTTTGCGCATGGAGGTTTCAGGATTGAGAATAGGGCTGTACCTGGTTGGCGCATTTACCAGGCCAACGAGGAGGGCAGCCTCGTGGTAGGTAATTTGTTTCGGCTCTTTGTTGAAAAAGGTTTTGGCTGCCGCTTTAATTCCGAAGGCGTTGCTGCCAAACGGAACGGTGTTGAGGTACATCGCCAGGATCTCTTCTTTGGTGTAGTTTTTCTCCAACTGCACGGCAATGATCCATTCTTTGAACTTGGTGATGATTTGCCCAAGGCCAGGGACATTATGCAATTTCCCTTTGTTCTCTTGCTCAGTTTTATAGAGGTTCTCCGCTAGCTGCATCGTTATGGTGCTGCCCCCACCGGCAAAGCTGAAGGTGAGTTTTCCGACGACCGCTCTTACCAGTGCCCGCAAGTCGATACCGGAGTGCTCACTAAACCTGAGATCTTCGGTGACAAGAAGCGTTTCTGTGAGCTCTCTCGAAAGTTCATCGTAGGTTACCGGCGTTCTGTTTTCTCTAAAGTATTTACCCAGCAGCACGTTGTCAGCTGAAAATAGCTGTGAAGCAGTTTCTTCTTCGGGGTTTTCAAGGCTTTCAAGGCCGGGGAGTTCGCCAAAAAGACCAAAGGAATTGTTTCCGATCATGTTAAAGAACACAGGAACACCAACCATCGTGCAAATGAAAACCACCCAAAGGGTGATCAATAGCCATTTGATTTTATTGCTCTTCATTAATAGTTATTGTTAAAGAAGGTTAAGTAAGCTTCCAGGTCTTTGGTTTGATAGAAAACGTTGAAGTTTTCTCTTGTGATTACGAAATTATAAAATTTTATGGTGCCATATTCCTTAAACAAGGTATTGTTGCTGTTGAAATTTTGATAAAACTCAGCCGCCTCTTTTTTACCTGGAAACGAGTTAACTAAAATCATCGATCTTCTGGCGTCAAGAATCAAATTGCCGAGTGTAAGCCCCTGAATTTGTAGGTTGGTTTTAATATAAGTGTCGACTTTCCCCGGAAGTTCATCGGGCAATTTGCCGTCAGGCGGATAAATAATTACGAAGAAATGGAGCTGATCGAACTCTTGTTTGAATTTTGCCTTTGCGCTATTGACAAGGTTTAGCTGGAAATCATCGTATGCCTTCACGAGTGTTTTCGCATAAGGAATTAGCTCACTCTCGGAGTAGGTGGTAATGAAGTTGTTCAGCTCAAACTGGTACCTGTACACGTCGTCCAGCTTTGCGATCAGCATAACGTCCAGCAGCTTCATATTGTCAGTAAAATCGTTATCGTCGTAAGCCAAAAGCCCCTCAGAAGTGATTTCCCTTGCTTTTTTGTACTCACCCCGCTGATAATAGCCATACGCCTCTGCGTACATTTTCTGGAGCTTGGCCGACGCTGCGGAGCTTTCTTCCCGATACCGTGGATTTACAATCAGTTTGGCAAAAATGGATTCCGGAAAGCGGGTAATTAGCTGTCTCTCATAATCAGAATAGATAGCACTGTCCAACTCTTTGTAGATGAGATACAGTTCATACAGCGCCTCTGGGGCATGCTCTGAATCCGGAAACCTTACAATGAGGGTGTTGAACGTGATCCCGGCATTATCTTTTTCCAATAACTGGAAGTTGTAGATGTTGCCGAGCTGGAAATGGGCTTCCTCCACTTTCGCAAGTGCTTCATTTTGCGCCTCTTGAGTCAATGGAAGTGTTTTTATTAAATCTTCCTTGGAAATGGACGCAATCGCTTCGTCAGGATTAGCCTGTGCTGTTTGTTTTGGTGCCTCGGCATCCCTTACCGTTGCTGCAATCTCTCCCTGCTTCACTGATCGCCTCCAGTTGTCGGCCAGGGGCCTGTTGCCCCAAACCCTGGCGAACTCCTGCCGGCCCTGGCTGACAGCCGAAGCGCTGTAAAAATACCAGGTGCCCTGCTGTTGCACATTAATTTCCCTACCCTGAGTCTGGAAGTTCACGGCCTGGTTTCCACGTCGGCCCTTTTTGCTTTCAGCAATGGCTTTCTCTTTGTCTTCAGCTTCCTTGGCCTTGGCAGCGATGTAATCATCGAGGTACTTGTCCAGCTCATCCTCGGGCATTTTTGCAAGCATTAGCAGGCTGTCCTGGGTTTCAATGATTGTAACCTGTTCCACAAAAGCGGTAAGTATTTCGAGCCGTTGGCTCAGCGCTTCGTAGTTGGGTTCGTCTTTCGGTAGCACACTCAGGGTGCTGTCGTAGTAGCTTTGAGCAGTCTTATATTTTTTGAAATGGCGGTAGTACACCTCGGCAAGCTGAAGGTATGAATAACCCTTCTGCCTGGGGTTCGATGTGCTGGATTGAATAGAGTAGTTGTAGTTTTCAATGGCCTCATCATAATTTCCCTGCTTTAGCTCAAAGTTGGCCAGCTCGTAGTAAATCTTGTCTTTGAAGTCAATGTTTTTCTCGTCCTTTAAGAGCTTCCGAAAATACCTTCTCACAGTTTTGAGGTCATCCGAATTGGTGAGCTGGGTAACCGACGCCATGTTGAGCTTGGCATAAAACGACAGCTCATAGGGAGGGTTGTTCTGCAGGCAGGACTGATAGTTTTCATACGCCAGCGCATCAAAGGTCAATTGCTGATACACCTGACCAATAATGAAATAGATTTTTGCCCTCTCGTCGTGATTAGTTTCAAGAGGAACCGCTTCGACCAGGTTTTTCACCATGTTGTCGAGGTCGTCGGTCAACTGATAATAACGGGCCTTAAAAAGAGCGAATAGTCTTTTGTTATCCTTGCTGAGTTTTTCTCTTTGCAGGTAGTCGATCACAGCTGTGGCATTGTTGTATTCCCCGGCATCAACAAATGTGCGAAAAAGCCAAACCAGCGACAGGTGGCGTGTGTCCTTGTCTTTGCTCTTCACATTCACATATTTGAACGTTTCTACAGCATTCGGAAAATCGAGACTGAAAAGCCGTGCCTTGCCTACGGTGATGTAGCTGTCATCAACCCACTTACTATTTTCATGTCTTTGAATAGCGATGGAAGCCTTTTTAACAACATCCTCTATCAGCTCCTCGTTAGCCTTGGAAAAAGACGAATCCATGGGAGGATAGATAGGTAAAATCCTATTGTAATTTCTTTCGCCATAATTGAGCAAATTTTGTTCAACTTCGAGGATTCGTTCTCTGGCGTAGAAATAGGCATTGTAGTGAGCAGTCGTATTGTGATACACGTCGCCCACCGGAGTTATTTTGCTTCCTTTGCAGCCAATGAGCAGGTAGGAGAAAAGAAGAAAACTGAGGAAATGGTATGGTAAAATACGTTGGGCCAACTGAATTGATTTGAATTGCTAACGCTCAAAAATGTCTCAATAATACATAAAAATAAGAAGGTCTTATTTTATTCTATAATTTTGTGGCTCCCAGAACCTAAAAGGATTTGAAAAATAAGAAAACATTATCCAGCTGGCTTACCACTGGCTATCTGCTGATCATAAGGAGTGAGGAGAATTTTGCGGAAAAAAGCACCATCAGGTTCAACTACGCAAGGCTCCTGCTTTTAGCCTTTGTTGTAGTTTCAGTTTTTTTTGCGATTTGCTTTTACCTGGCTACCACCATTTTAGCCAAGTGGTACGACCCACGCCATCAGCAAATGGAAACCAATCGGAAATTAGTGAGTCTTTCACTCAAAGTGGATTCTATGCTTGTTGAGATGGATAACAAAGACTTGTACATCGATAACCTGAAACTGGTGCTTTCGGGCGACACAAGCATGTTGGAAACCGAGTCGGACCTTAGGGCCTCCGAGCAACAGGAAAGGGTGCTGTCGGCTTCTGAGATCAACAGCGAAAGACTGGCCCCTATCGATTCTATTTTCAGACAAAGGTTCGAAAGCGCTGATTCTGAGATATTGCCTGTAAGCTCTTCTATTGGCTCCGATCTTCAGGACATCTACCTTTTTCAGCCCATTTCAGGCATCATTTCTGACAAATTCAACCCTAAGAACAACCACTATGGGACTGATGTGGTGGCAAAAAAAGATGAGCCGGTCAAGTGTGTGGCTGACGGTACTGTTATACTTGCCGACTGGACACAAAATGACGGCTATGTGATTGGTATTCAGCACAGAAGTAATTTGATTTCAGTATACAAGCACAATTCGGAATTATTGAAAAACGTTGGTAGCTTTGTCAGCGCCGGCGAGATTATATCTATTATAGGCAACACAGGCGAATTGACAACCGGGCCTCACTTGCATTTTGAGCTTTGGCACAATGGAATGCCGGTGGATCCTGAAGAATTCGTAGCTTTTTAATTTATTTATCATGACCATGTTTAATAACAAGGAAATTAAGGAAGCCGAAGAGCTCAGCAACTCCAGCAACATTATTGGAAAGGGAACCATCCTTCGAGGAGGTATTGAAACCTTCGGCAACATCAGGGTAGAAGGGAAAGTTATTGGTGATATTATCACTAAGTCAAAAGCAGCGTTTGGTCATTCCTCTTACATTGAGGGAAATGTGTTGGCACAAAATGCTGAAATCGCCGGTACGGTGGACGGCAAAGTGGAAGTGACGGAAATGCTTGTGTTAAAACCTTCGGCGGTTATTAACGGAGATATCGTTACCAACAAACTGGTTATTGAATCGGGTGCTTCTTTCAATGGAAAATGCCAGATGGGTGTAACCGTTAAGGAAATAAAAATTGGAGAAAAAAATTCGGAAGAAAGACCGCTCCTTAAAGCCCAGTCCTGACCAATCTGAGGCAGGAAAACTAAAAGACGCTGGCACCGGTTCAACTTTTCTGAGGTTTACCGGTGTCGGTTTTGAAATGTTGGCGACTATAGGCGTGGGAGTAGCCGCCGGATACTATGCCGACAAGTACTTTCAGCTTCAGTTCCCGGTGTTTTTGTTGTCTCTTTCGTTCATTTCACTTTTTGGTTCTCTTTATTTGCTTTACAAGCGCCTTCCTAAAGAATAATGAATAACTATCTCAAGCTGTTTATTTTCTCAGCAGTTGTCGTTGGGGCATATTTCGGATTGCAGGCCTCCGGCTTCGGTCAATACATCCATTCCACGGCGATAGCGGCTATTATTTTCTACTCGCTCCAATCCATGCTGCTACTTTGGGCCGAAGGTATTTTTGTAAACAACGATGGTCAAAATTTCGTCCTTTTTGTCATTGGCAGTATTTCCTTTCGTCTTCTGACAAGTTTATTGGTTGCAATCACCTACCTTGTGGCAATTGGCGAAGAAAACACCAGTTTCATCATGACTTTCTTTGCCCTGTATTTATTATTTCTTGGGTTTGAATTATTTATGCTTATGACTAACTTGCGCTCAAATTCGAAAAGCGTTCAAATTGATGGATGAAGGTGTAAATCATAAGAGGGCCAACCTATTAAAAATCACCGTGTTATCACTGGTGATTATTTTATTTAATAGCCCGTTGGCGGTAGCTGCAGAGGAAACAGGGGGAACCTTTAATCCTTCAGAATTGATCAATCATCACATTTTGGATGCACATGAGTGGCATTTTTTCGACGGCCACTATGGCACGCTTTTCCTGCCAGTTATTTTGTATTCGTCAGACAATGGGCTGGAAGTATTTTCCAGCAGTAATTTCTATGATGAACATCACAACATCGTTGAATACAACGGCTACAAGTATGAGCACGGACATATTCTGCCTGTAGCAGAAGGCCGTACAGTTATTGACTTCTCGATCACGAAAAATGTAGCCTTTCTTTTCCTGAATGCCACTTTGATGATAGTAATCTTCCTTGCGGTGGCAAGAGGATACAAAAAGCGGCCGAAAGAAGCACCAAAAGGCATTCAGTCTTTGTTCGAGCCAATCATCGTTTTTGTGAGAGACGACATAGTTAAGCCTAATATTGGCCCCAAGTACGAAAGGTATCTGCCGTATTTGTTGACGTTGTTTTTCTTCATCTGGTTTGGTAATCTGCTTGGTTTGATGCCAGGTGCTGCCAACCTCACTGGAAATATCGCCGTGACTGGTGTAATGGCCATCATCACTTTCCTTTTCACAAATTTTAGCGGAAACAAGACTTATTGGGGACACGTTTTTAATACCCCCGGAGTTCCGTTTGCATTGAAGTTCATCATTGTTCCTGTTGAGATCATTGGCGTTTTCACTAAGCCTATTTCTCTCATGATACGATTGTTTGTGGCGATCACCGCAGGCCACATTGTAATTCTGAGCTTGATTAGTTTGATATTCATATTCGAGAGCTATATGGTGGGCTTTGCGTCAACATTGATAGTGGTTTTCATTACCTTTATCGAGTTGCTCGTTGCCACGATCCAGGCTTATGTTTTTACGATGTTTTCGTCGCTCTATATTGGCCTTGCCATTGAGGAGCATCACGAAGAGCATCATTAATTACGAAACCATTTTCACTATTAAATAATAAAACTATGTGGTTATCTATTTTGCTTGACATGAGTTTGGCAATTATGGGCGCTGGTATCGGTGCCGGACTTGTTGCGATAGGCGCAGGTATTGGTATCGGTCGCATCGGTGGCTCTGCAATGGAAGCAATGGCTCGTCAGCCAGAAGCTGCCGGCAGAATCCAAACCGGTATGCTTATTATTGCTGCACTTATTGAGGTAATTGCCCTCTTTGGTGTGGTAGTATGTTTGCTTATCTCATTCAAAGCCTAAAAATGGCTTCACGGAGGCTGCACTTAGTAGCCTCCGTTTGTTTTTGACTGTAAACGTGATAAAGTAATGGAACTCTTAACACCCGGGATTGGCCTTATATTTTGGCAAACGGTTATTTTCATAATCGTTTTTATTGTTCTGCTTACATTTGCCTGGAGGCCGATTGCTGACGCCCTTAAAGCGAGAGAAGGCTTCATCAACGATGCCTTGAAATCAGCTGAGCTGGCCAAAGAGGAAATGGCACAATTGAAAGAAGACAATGAGCTTCTTTTGGAGGATGCCAGAAAAGAAAGAGACCACATATTGAAAGAGGCTCTTGCTGCCGCCAATAGAATCAAGGAAGAAGCAAAAGCCGACACTTCAAAAATTGCCGAAAAAATGATAGCCGATGCCAAGTCTTCTATCGAAAATGAGAAGAAGGCTGCTCTGGCTGAGGTACAAAACCTCGTGGCTGAAATTTCTTTAGACATTGCTGAGAAGGTTTTGAGAAAGAACCTAAGTGGCGACAAAGCACAAAAGGCGCTGGTAGACGAATACATCAAAGACCTAAAAGTCAACTAAGATGTCAGAATTCAGGATAGCCACAAGATACGCCAAGTCTTTGCTGGAGTTGGCAGAGGAAAAGGGAGTGCTTGATAAGGTCAACGAAGACATGATCGCATTTGATCACTTGTGCAAGGCTAACAGGGATTTTGCTTTGATGCTTAAAAACCCAATTATTCAGCACCATCGGAAGCTGGCCATTCTTAAAAAGATATTCGCTGGCAAGGTGCATGACCTGACCCTGTCCATTTTCGATATTATCACAAGAAAGAACAGGGAATTCATTTTGCCAATGCTCGCAAGTGAATTTACCCATCAGTATAATGTGAGGAAGGGAATTTCCGAGGCAACTGTCACTACCAATTTTGCCTTGACGCCTGATCTTCGTAAAGAATTCATGAGGCTGTTGAAAGAGATTACCAAGAAGGAAATCGAGTTGACGGAAAAGGTAGACAAGGAGATGTTGGGAGGCTACATCATTAAAGTGGGCGACCTTCAATTAGACGACAGCGTCGATTCTCGTCTCAAAGATTTGAAGACGAAATTGATTTCAAGTTCATACATTAAGAAGTTTTAAAAACACCATAATAATACACTAATGGCAGACGTAAGACCTGACGAGGTATCAGCGATTTTGAGAGAGCAGCTCTCAAACTTCAGAACTGAGGCTGAGCTCGAAGAAGTAGGAACAGTTCTTCAGGTAGGTGATGGAGTGGCCCGTATTTACGGACTTACTCAGGCACAGGCCGGTGAACTTTTAGAGTTCGAAAACGGCTTGAAGGCATTGGTACTTAACCTGGAAGAAGACAACGTAGGTGCGGTATTGCTGGGCGACCCAAAAGGAATTAAAGAAGGTGCTACTGTAAAGCGCACAAAGACAATTGCCTCCATTAAAGTGGGCGATAGCATGTGCGGCAGAGTAGTAGATACACTTGGCAATCCTATCGACGGTAAAGGTCCTTTGACTGGCGACTTGTACGAAATGCCGCTTGAAAGAAAAGCGCCTGGTGTTATCTATCGTCAGCCGGTAAATGAGCCGCTGCAAACTGGTGTAAAGGCTATTGATGCCATGATTCCAATTGGTCGCGGTCAAAGGGAGTTGATCATTGGTGACCGTCAGACAGGTAAGACCGCTGTGGCCATCGATACCATCATCAACCAGAAAGAGTTTTACGAAAAGGGCGAACCTGTTTATTGTATATATGTGGCGGTAGGCCAAAAGGCTTCTACCGTTGCGGGTATTGTTGCTTCTCTTGAAAAAGCAGGAGCTATGCCTTATACCGTTATCGTGTCGGCTGCTGCATCTGACCCTGCGCCAATGCAGTTCTTCTCGCCGTTTACAGGTGCATCTATCGGGGAGTACTTCCGTGATACAGGACGCCCTGCTTTGGTTATTTATGATGACCTTTCCAAGCAGGCGGTTTCTTACCGTGAGGTGTCACTTCTTCTTCGTCGCCCGCCAGGACGTGAGGCCTACCCAGGTGACGTATTCTATCTTCACTCTCGTTTGCTGGAGCGTGCTGCCAAAATCAACGACAACGATGAGATTGCCAGCCAAATGAATGACCTTCCGGAGTCATTGAAAGGCAAAGTAAAAGGAGGCGGATCATTGACAGCCCTTCCTATTATTGAGACGCAAGCCGGTGACGTTTCTGCTTACATCCCGACTAACGTAATCTCAATTACTGACGGACAGATTTTCCTTGAAACCAACCTGTTTAACTCAGGTGTGCGTCCTGCGATCAACGTTGGTATTTCTGTATCAAGGGTAGGTGGTAATGCCCAGATCAAGTCGATGAAGAAAGTGGCAGGTACGCTGAAACTGGATCAGGCCCAGTTCCGTGAACTTGAGGCTTTTGCCAAGTTCGGCTCTGACCTCGATGCTTCTACTAAGCTGACTATCGACAGGGGTAGAAGAAATCAGGAAATATTGAAGCAGCCTCAGTTCAGCCCTATGTCGGTTGAGCATCAGATTGCTATCATTTACGTGTCAACAAAAGGCTTCCTTGATAAGGTGCCTTTGGACAAGGTGAAAGCCTTTGAGAAAGAGTTTTTGACACTATTATCGGCGCAGCATCAGGATGCCCTGGATTTGCTTCGTGCAGGTAAGCTGGAAGACAGCGTGATAAACACCCTGGCCGAGACGGCTAAGAGTCTTCAAAAAAGTTACGTATCCTAAATAGAATGGTGAGTCCGCCCACTGGCGGACTTTTCAAATAGAAAGTATATGGCGAACCTAAAAGAGGTTAAGGGCAGAATTCAGTCGGTTACTTCTACTCAGCAGATCACCAAGGCCATGAAAATGGTGGCGGCGGCAAAGTTGAGGAGAGCACAAGACCGTATTACCCAAATGCGCCCCTACTCTGAGAAGCTGACAGGTATACTTAGAAATGTTACTTCATCTGTTAGTGACGATTTGGAGAATGAATATGCCGTTGTAAGGGAGGTGAACAGGGTCGCTTTGGTTGTTGTTTCTTCCGACAAAGGCTTGTGCGGTGCTTTTAATAGCTCCGTTTTTAAAGCAGCTGTCAACCTTCTGAAGACAAAGTACAAGGAGCAGAATGAGTTCGGCGGAGTTACCATCATTCCTCTGGGGAAGAAGGCCATGGAGTTTTTCAAAAAGAGAAACTACAAAGTGGACACGAAATACTGGGACATTTTCTCTAACCTTTCGTTTGATGAAGTTCGCCCGGTAGCCGAGTACCTGATGGAAGCCTATAAGGCTGGAGATTTTGATGCCGTAGAGCTTGTATACAACGAGTTCAAAAACGTGGCTACTCAGGTGTTGAGGGTAGAAAAGTTCCTTCCTATTGAGCCGTCTGAGGTGGAAGAAGAGGGCACCTCCAACTCAAATGCCATCGACTACATTTATGAGCCATCAAAGGAGTTCATTGTAAAGGAGCTAATCCCCAAGTCGCTGAAGATTCAGGTGTACAAGGCTACTTTGGAATCCAATGCTTCAGAGCAAGGCGCCAGGATGACAGCCATGGACAAGGCGACTGATAACGCCGGTGAGCTTTTGAAAGAGCTGAAGCTGATGTACAATAGAACCCGTCAGGCAGCGATCACCAAGGAGATCCTAGAGATCGTTGGTGGTGCTGAAGCACTAAAGAGTAGTTAAAATAAATATTTGACGATAAATTGAGCCCATGAATATTCATGGGCTTTTTTTGTGGTTTATCCGGGTATTGGCAGGGCGGGCTGATGGTTCAGGTTCAGAGGGATTCTCATCGGTTTAAATTAAGAGAAAAGCCATTGCCGCTATACAAGACACCATCGACAAGAGCATAATTTTGCTCAATTTTGTTAGGGCCGGAGTAGATAATAGTTCCAGTTAACATGTCCCTTACTTGCACGGAGCTTTCAATAAAGAATAGCCCCCAGTTAGTGGCAGCATCCGCACTCTTTAAAAAATATCGAGTGCCAAGAGTATACTCGGCAATACTCTCCATTTCTGGTATTTTTAGAACATTAATTTTGTTTTCTGTGGTAGTTACTATCGCTACGTAGTTTCCGAAGCCTATAGAATTGGTATAATTCATGAATTTGAACTCGTTGGGAAGCTCTGTCAACGTACCATTTTCAACCACGAAGTGTTCTGCTTTATATGCCCTTGAGTTTCCGGAGAAATCTCTGCCGATAAGTACCAGGTTTTTCGATTCCTCATAATAAATCACATTGTTATTAAAATTGCCTTGATATACTATAGCGTCCTCGACATAATCCAACAACTTAAAAACTCCGTCAGTGTAGGCGATGTACCTATCATCGATGACCTGCAAGCGTGCTATTGGCCGTGAGAATGAATTGTTGGCCAAACCGTTCAATTCAATTTGTCTTATATATGTCAGCGTCGAAGAATTCAAGAGACTAATGATGTCACGGTTGTAAGTAGCAATGGTGCTTCCGGTATTTGAAAAAGATAATCCAGATATTGGGAGGGAAATTGAAATCTGTTCATTTTCGGTTTTTCGAAGTATTTGGGAGCTGACAACATAACTTAGTTTTCCGGATGGTGTATTTCGGTCGGTATACAATTCATCAAATTGGAAAGCTGGGTCACCTAAAGCGCCGGGACTTGAGTCGACTACTTTATTCAACTGATTGGCACTTGTAGTCATCAATTCAAAGCGGATAGTGTCACCCATTGGCAAACCACTAATTGATGCTGTTGTGTCATAGAAATTTGTATTGGTAATGCTTTGTCCTCCGTTGAATAGCCATTTCAAGGTATAAGTTGAGAAACTACTTTCAAATGGGGCCCTCGACCAATATACTTTGAGGTGTCCATCTGCTGTTGATTCATACTCAACAATTTTTGGCCCATCCGATAAGTTGATAGTCGTAATATTTGATCTTTCACTATCCATTATATCACCCCGAAATACCTGTGTTTCTACCCCGTAATACATCGTTCCGCCTACGTATCCAAGATCGATATATTGAGCGGGAACTTCGAAAACCGACGACAGCTGATTTTCATTGTTGAACAGCTGGTCAGGATCGGGGCCTCCATATATGTTTACTCTCCACAAGTTGTTTTTAGGATATTGCTGAAAATTGAAGGTGAGTGCATTTGTGGTGCTTGTAATGGTAAAAGGGATGGCTTCGGCCGGTCGTTTATCAATTCGGATTCGCTTTTTAAATTGATAAATGGCGGCCTCGGCCTGCACCTGATCGGCAAGGCTGTTAGTATTTGTGCTTGTGTAAACATTCACAACAAGTTCAGCAAAACCATAATCGGCTACAGCCATACCAGGCCTAAGTATGAAACTACCTGATGGTAGGTCAGAAACATAAATCTCCTTGTCATCTAGGGTAGCTACAACTAAATAAAAGAGCCCATCGGTGACCTCAAAACTGTAGGTGATTTCCTTGGGACGAACGATAAACTCGTCATCGGCTATCGCAGTTAGCTCGTACTCTGATAAGCTAGAGTTAATCTCTTGTTCTATTTCCACATAATATTCTCCTTCTAATTGAAACTCACATGCAAAGACTGACGAGAGCAGAATGAGTAGAACAGCGAAAACGATATTATTTTTCATCAGGCTTTTGTTATAATAGCTTTGCTCTTCTTTTTTAAGAGGATGAAGCCAAGGCCAGCTTTAAGTCTAATACCATTCCACTGAGGCTTCGGCTCGCCTGAAGGGAAATAAGCCCGCCATTCAGCCTGATTACCCTCGATAACATTTTCTTTTAGGGACACTACCTGCAGGTGGTAGCCGACACTTGCACTTACTACGAAACGATACTTCGTAAAGCCTATTGAAGCTTGCGGTTCAAAGAAAAGTTGATTTGATTTCACAACGATTGACTGGTTGATATAAGAATTGGTATTAGTCAATTCAGCGAAGTTCCGCATGCTGTAATTGGATAGGGAAACCCCACTTACCAGGCGAGGTCTTATAAAAAAGGCGTCGGTGAGCGACATCTTAAATGGTGATATTCCTGCACCCCAATACTTATTGGACACTAGTTGATCACTTTTAAACGTCCCTGAATAATCTTTATAGCTCATTCTGGAACCAGTTGAATTGGCCCCATTTTCAATTGACACTTCTAGCTTCTCAAGATGAAGAGTCAGCATTCCATTGTAGCCATAGTATGGTTCAAAGTTGCTATATATCTTGTAAGGCAGGTTGATTCTTCCGTAACCAAGGAAAATGAAAGGAATGTTATCTTGCGCCGTCTTAAAATCTTCCATATTGTAGGTGCCATAAGTGGATTCAAAGCTTAGTGACACCGATTGTGACCGCACTTCTTGCGTAAAAAGAAGAAAATAGACAATAGAAATTATGGTTGCTCTACTGGTTACAGAATATAACATTTCTAAATATATTACCATTTCTTGTGCCTTCAATAACTTTCTTTGCTTTTCGGTGGAATTCCCCTTTGTGAGCCGTCAAGCTCCGGAATAGCAGTCGACGATGGTGCCTTGACCAGAATGTCATTAGTTGTCAACAAGAATAGGGCCCTGCATTTCAAATGCAGGTCATGGGCTCACCAGATTCTTGGCGGATGCTTTGAGTTGTTGGCAGCACGGAAGCCCGCAATAGTAGCTAAAACCAATATTTGACGATAAATTGAGCCCGTGAATATTCATGGGCTTTTTTGTTGATGGGCAGGTCTTTCATAATAGGACTGCTTAAACATGGCAGCCTGGAGGTAGCTCTGGGTGCTGTCGTCATGTCGATGGTTGTTGCCTCTACCTGCGGTGCCTATGTGCCAGGCTCCGTTTATGTCTCCCTGTTTTTGGCTGTTTGGTTCATCTATATTCTCGACCGGCTTTTTGATGCCAGAAAAATACCCACATCCGCCAGCAACCCCCGGCATCATTTCTACCAGGAGCACTTCTCACAGTTGCTTACAGTCCTTGTGATAGTGGGATGCGTGGGCCTCGGCTCGCTGGTCTATTTGCCGGCACCAGTGTTGCTTTATGGTGTGTTGGTGATGGGAAGCTGCCTGCTGTATTTGCTGTGGGTATTTTTGTCGACCCGGAGCCTGCCTAAAGAAGTGGTTGTGGCAGCGCTTTATACTGCCGGAATTTCGCTGGCACCCCGGGCCTTGGCGAGCAGTGGTGTGGGGCCCGTGGATCTGCTGATTTTCATGGTGATATTCCTCATTGCTTTTATCAACCTGATTTTATTCTCCCGCCAAGAGCGGCAGTACGACATGGCCGATAGTCAGGAATCATTCATAACCCGGTGGAAACCCGAAAAAATAGGCTTGCTGTTGCGGGCTGCTTTTACTATGGCCATTATCGGGATAGCTGGCTTCTCCTGGTTCAGTGACAGCCTCCTTGCTCTGCAAGGGTTGCTGATGCTGATGCTTGGTGTACTTTGGATACTTTATCAGCGAATGGCTGATTTTGAAACCTCTTTCACCTATCGGCTCATTGGCGATGGCATTTTTCTGATGCCGATACTTCTTCTGATTTAGCATGGCCAATGGATTTAACCTTTTGGCTCCTGTGTACGACCCGCTGGCCCGGCTTGTCTTTGGAAAGTGCATTGACAGAAGCCAATGCCACTTCTTCGGAAGGGCAGTGAGTGTCAAGTCTACACTGGTAGCAGGCGGCGGCACTGGCCGGTTTTTTGAAGAATACTTCAAGCAGCATCCGGATAGCCAATTGGCTTTTATTGAGAAGTCGGCAGGCATGATCGCAAAGGCACAGTCTAGAACGATGCCGGGGATGAATATTGGTTTTGTGCGGTCGGACTTTTTGACTTACAGCGAAACCGATCCTTATGACCTTGTGTTACTGCCGTTTTTTCTGGACATGTTCTCCGACGAGTCGGTGGAAGGTATTGTGAAGTCGGTATCGCAGGTGAGTAAACCGAACACACTGTTGATCGTGACTGATTTTGTGAAACAGGAAAAACGAGGGTGGAAATCACTTCTCATAAGGGGTATGTACTTATTTTTTCGCTTAACTTGTGATATTGAGGCACATAGGCTTCCCAATTGGCAGGAGGCATTTGCCAGAGCTGGATGGAACATTAAGGAGAGTGCCACGTATTGTAGAGGAATGATAGGTACTCACCTTTTAGCGAGAAGCTAAATATTTTTTTGATCCAACCGATTCAATCGAAACCTATTCATTTTTTGGATGTCTTTTACCCTGCAACCTAATTAGAAATTGGATTCAGAAAGTACGAGTTTACAGGAATACCTTGTGGTGAGGAGCCAGGAGGGCGATCGTCGGGCGATCAATGAGTTGTACAAGCTGTACTCAAAGGCTATGTACAATATCTGCCGCCGGATGATAGGCGACGAGGAAGAAGCCAGAGATGTGCTTCAGGATGCGTTTGTCGATGCCTTTGCCAGCTTGAAAAAGCTCCAGCAACCCAAGACTTTCCCTGCGTGGATCAAGCGGGTAGTGGTGAATCATTGCATCAATACGCTCAGGAAGAAGCGACTTTTCACTATCAGCATTGAGGAAAAGTTTGACCTGGCTTATGAAGATGACGACGACAACTACTATGCACGGATGGAGGCCGGTAAAATACTGCAAGCCATGGATCAGATTTCGGTGGGCTGCAAAACGGTGATGAATCTGTACCTCTTTGAAGGGTATGACCATGGAGAGATCGGACAAATATTGGGTATAACGGAGTCGGCTTCGAAGGCCCAGTACTGTAAAGGAAAAGCAAAAGTGAGAGACTTGTTAGGAATGGAAAAATTGAAAGTAGCCAACCAATGACAGATTTTCTAAAAAAGAACATTGATGAGCGCCGGGACAGCTTCGATGTTTTCGACACGGACCTTGATTTGGCCTGGGAAAACATTGACAAGCGACTCAATGGCGGCAAGAAATCAGGAAAGGTAGTGCACATGTGGGGCTGGAGCGGTAAAGTAGTCCGGGTAGCCGCTGCTGTTACATTATTGTTGGCGGCATCCATCGCATTCATGTGGAACGGTGTGGGATCATCAAAGTCGCAACCGACACTTTCTATGGTGTCGCCGGAAATGGCAGAGACTGAGCAGTATTATGCCATGATGATTTCTGAAAAAATGAATGAAATAGAAGCCAATGGGCAGTGGGTAGACAAGGAAGTGGTGGAGGACATGCTGGCCCTCGATCAGGCCTATACTGAGCTCCAGACTGACCTGGCAGACAACGTAGACAATGAAGAGGTCATTCATGCAATGATTGTGAATTATAAAATTAAGCTGGACATCCTAGACAGGATACTGGCACAAATAAAGGAGGCAAAAAATGGAGCAGGTAGGAAAGAATCGTCTCTTTAGGTGGTTGATCATGCTGTTGCTTGTGTTGGCGGGAAACCACGCACAATCGCAGAGCGATACGAAACTGACGAAGAGCATTAACAAAGCGTACAAGGTTCCGAAGGACATTACTGTTGACGTGAGCAATAAATATGGACGGGTAGCGGTAAAGTCGTGGGCAAAGGATTCTGTGCTTATCTCGGTGGAGATAACGGCGTATGCCAAGGACTCCAGGTCCACTCAAAAGCTGATGGAAAGGGTTGAAATTGACTTTAGCAATCTTGGGCCTTTTTTAACCGTTGAAACTGTGCTGGACAGGGGCAGCGGAACCTTTAAGGAATTGCTGAACACGGTTGGTGATGTGTCGAAGACGGTTTTGAGCAGCAACAAGCTGACCATAGATTACGAAATAACTTTGCCAGAGGGAGCAAGCCTATTTTTGGACAACCGCTTTGGGAATGTTTTTATTGCCGATCATGGGGGGCCCATTAAACTTACCCTTGCCCATGGTGATTTGAAGGCCAATGAGTTGAAGGGTAAGTCGATCGTTGATTTAAGTTTTGGTAAGGCGAATATTAGACGGGTGCATGATGTGGAGCTGACGCTTAAGGCTGCTCAGGTCGACATTCAGCAGGCAAAGGGTATCATACTACAATCGATGACTTCCGAACTCAGGGTAGAAAGTGCGCTTTCAGCGAGGGTAGATTCCAGAAACGACAAGCTTAATTTTCAGAAGATAGGTTGGATCAGTGGCAAAGGAATGTTTACCGACTGGACGTTGGGTGAAATACAGGAGAACCTCGATTTGGAGGTGAACTACGGGCAGGTGATACTTCATAGCCTTAATAAAGACTTTGCAAAGGTAAGGCTGGCAAGTAAGTACACGGACCTGGATGTAACTATGGATCCTGCCAGTTGGGTAAATCTTGATATCAAGGCGGAGCAGGATAAGATTTATATCCCTGGCAACTGGATTCCCATGCTGACCAATAGCCCGGTAGCTGGAAAGGAAGGTTACATCCAGTTGAGTGGCCAGGTGGGTAGAACGAATGACAAACAAGGCATCATGCAACTGGATTTGCAAGGTGCCTCGGTAACCCTTCGCTATATGGAGGCTCTGCCGTTTACGAAGAACTAATACTAACAATGAAGAGCTTATTTTTTGGTGCGCAGCTGTTGATAGCTGCCCTTAGTCTTGCTACATGTCAATTGGCCAATGCGCAAACGACGCAGGAATACTCGCAGTCAGCCGGCGTACGATTTGGCGCCACGTCAGCGCTGACTTACAAGAAGTTTCTGGTAACCGAAGAGGCACTGGAAATTATGGTAAGTGGCAGGCACGAAGGGCTGCAGCTCACTACTATGTATGTGTTCCATGTGCCGATGGATTTGGCTTTTTCTCCAAACTTCTATGCCTACTACGGCGCTGGTGGCCATTTCGGATTTGAGGAGCGAAACAACCTGACCAAGATATTGGTAGGGACAGACGGGAGTGCGTTCAGCTATGAAAATGGGGCGACCTTTTTTACCATGGGAGCTGACTTCCTTATTGGTGTGGAATACAGGTGGCTGGCAGCCCCGATTACGGTTTCTTTTGATGTAAAACCCTATTTCGACTATATCGGTTTCCGCAAAACGGATTCGAGGTTCTGGGACTCAGCCATTTCATTTAAGTACATTTTTTAAAAAAGATCGATGAAAGCTGTCAAAATTGTTTTTATACTTTCTATCACATGCGGTTGGCTCAGTAGCGCTGCACAGGGTATTGAGAATCCCGAGGAAATCAAGTCTCTTTTTAGCAAAGAAAATGAGATCAAGGGCTTCGGTGGTGTGGACATCAATATTACAGACGTGTATCAGGAAAGAAGCCTTCTGCTGGGGGCATACGGGGGTGCAATCATCAACAAGCATGTGATGTTCGGTCTGGCAGGTTATGGCATCTCTACTGAGAACCAATTCAGGGGCGAGGCCGGCACTATGTTCAATATCGAAGGTGGTTATGGTGGGCTGTACCTTGGGGGCATTCTGTTCCCCAACGAAGTGGTGCACTTAACGATCCCGGTACTATTTGGCGCCGGTGCTTTCCATATTGTCGACAAGCAGTATTTCCCCACTTCCTTCGATAAGGAGTATGTACTTGAGTCAACGGCGTTTTTTGTTGTGAAGCCCAGTGCGCAGCTTGAAGTCAATATCACGCAATTTTTGCGGGTGGGAGTGGGCGCTACCTATCGCCTCATAAAGGGGTCGGATTTGAGGAATATTTCGGATGATGATTTGACCAGCTGGGGAGGAACGTTTTCGATCAGGCTAGGCAGGTTTTAAGCCAATAGCCTGAGGTTTATGAATGGTTTATACTAAAAAAACAGACTGGGGAAACCAGCCTGTTTTTTTTGAGTCAGGAATTCTTGTTGGACTTTGTGGCTTTAACGACGTCAACAGCCCTGGGGCCAAAATAAGCCGAGCCTGCACCGGCCAATACGGCAACTGTCGCTGAAAACCACCAATCTTTGGGCACCAGGTATTCTCTATTCCATCCGATGGCCACCACTCTGCCAATAAAGTAAATTATTGAAACGACGGAGAACCATAAAATTCTGTCTTTTCGAGTGGCCACGGATTTTCTAGAACGGAAGACTACTTTTTCACGATGTCATAAGCGACCACTGTGTTGCCGAAAAACGTAGGAACAAATAGTAAGCTTTGATCCGCCGCAATTTCAATATCCGCCGCATTGGCACCGGCTGCTTTGGTGTCAAGCAGTTTTGTTTTCTTCCAGTCCTCTGTCACGTAGTATACCTCGCCGTTCCAGTTAGACACAAAGTAGTCGCCATCCAGCGCTACCACGCCATCACCACCGGGAA
The DNA here is from genome assembly GCF_963974565.1 of uncultured Imperialibacter sp. Taxonomy (NCBI): domain Bacteria; kingdom Pseudomonadati; phylum Bacteroidota; class Cytophagia; order Cytophagales; family Flammeovirgaceae; genus Imperialibacter; species uncultured Imperialibacter sp. The sequence continues at coordinate 125,043 of NZ_CAXBCJ010000013.1, forward strand.
TTGAGTCCACCACCATTTTCACGTCCTTATCGGCGATGCTGATAGTGCTGAATTTGCCTGCGCCAAAGGATGCCACCATCAACCTTCCATCTTCCGCCAATAGGCCATTGGGGCCGCCGAGGACCTCGCCTTCTGTCCATAGTGCCACAGCGCCGTTGGACAGTGCGAAGATTTTGCTCAAGTTCGAATCGCTGATATAGACGGTTCCTGAAGCGTCAACGGTGATATCGTTGAGGAAGGAGGCCCCGTCTACCGGAAATCTATTGGTGATCTCACCGGTGTTGACATCTATCTCCACCACTTCGTCGATATTGCTTACGTAAAGCAGGTTGCCAACCATGCCCATGCCTTTAGGGCCGTCCAAGCCGACCACCCATTGGGTGTCGATGATGGCTCCATCAAGCCCTACTTTGGCTATAAATCCGTCTCCATCTTTCGCATCCGGTGGCACCGCTCCGATGCAAGCAACGTACAGCACGCTATTTGTTACATCGTAGTAAACAGACTCAGGCGTAGTCAGCGTTGTGTCAGTCTCCCATTTTTTCACAAGAGAGACCGTTGTCACAGGAGTTTCTTCCACGACGGTTTCTTCGGTCTTCTTTCCACTTTGGCAGGCCACCAAAACGGCAGCGGCAAAGAAATAGCTAAGTTTTTTCATTGTTGATATAGGTTTGTTACTTCGAAGTTAATAGTATCTATCACAATTGTAAAATTGTCAGAAATACTTATTTTTCATTAAATTTTAACACAGTAATTCGTCCAATTCTTCACCATAATAACAAGATGTAAGGCTATATGTTCCTTCGTTTGTAAAGTTCTCTTTGCTCTTTGTGAATCTTCTTCCACTTATTCTTTTTCTCAAGCATGGCACTTACATCCTGCCTTGTTTCCAGGTACGCCAGTTCCTTTATCATTTTGACATAGTTGATCCAGTGTGCTTCGTCCACCGAACCTTCGTCCAGCGCCTGGGTGATGGCACAGCCTTTTTCATCGGTGTGTGTGCAGTTCTTGAATTTGCAATGCTCGCTCAAGGCTTCAATGTCTTCGAAAGAAGTGCTTAAGCTGTACTGGTCACCCCAGAGCTGGAGTTCTCGCATGCCGGGAGTGTCTATCAAAACACCTCCACTTTCCAGCAGCATCAGATGTCGGCTTGTAGTGGTATGCCTGCCCTTTGAGTCCAGCTCCCTCACCTCGCCCGTTGCCATAAGCGGCTGCCCAATCAGACTGTTGATGATTGTCGATTTGCCAACGCCAGAGGAGCCTACAATCGCTATGGTTGATCCAGCTTTTATATAAGGATGAAGGGCGCTTACCTGATTTTGCAGGGCCGCTACCACCACAATCTCGACATTTTTGATTCGCTCTTTCACCTGTCGAACAATGTCTTCTGGATGGGGGCAGAGATCGGCTTTGTTCAAAACAATGATTGGCTCTACGTTTTGTGCGAGTGCAAGGTAGCGCTCAAGTCGGGCGAGATTGAAGTTGCTATCCAACCCCTGCACAATGAAAAGCTTGTCGATGTTGGTAGCAATGATTTGCGCTTCCAGCTTCTTGCCTGGCACTTTTCGTGAGATGACAGACTGCCGTTCCAGCACCCTTTGAATGATGGCTTTGCCCTTGTCAATTTCTATCATCAGCACCCAGTCGCCCACTTTCGGCAATTCGGCATCTGTTTCCGCCATGTAAAAAAGACGGCCAGTGGCTTCGGCAATATATGTGTCCCTGGCCGTGAGTACCTGGTAGTTGGTTTTGTTTTCTATAGATACTCTGCCGACGATGAGCTCTCTTTCTTCCTGGGTAATTTGATTTTCAAAATAGGTATTCCAGCCCATCGGGCTTAAGTGATTGTATTCCATTTCAGTATAGGATTTAGTCAATAAAAATCTACTCCACCGTGGGAAGGTGGATCTGAAAGAAGCGCCGCCCGAAGGAGCGCCCTAGGCTATATCAAGCCCTGGAATAGAAATTTTTAAAAGTGTCAGAGACTAAAAGTTATTTTCGGAAAGATAAGGATTTGGTCTAAATAATCATCAAATGACCCAGGGCAAACGCATTTAAAACAAAAAGGAGTCAAATTTTTTTCAAAGAAGAATTTCGAAGCCAAATGGTTTTAAATGCGTTTGCCCTGTCAACTGACCCTTTTTCCCTTTTCCAGCTGAAGCACGTGGTCAACACATGCAGGCAATTCTTCCTCATAATGTGTGACATAAATGAGTGCTGTGGAGGATGCGCTACAAATAGCATCTACCACAGTCCGCACCCTTGTTTGTTGCACATGATCAAGACCCTGACACGGCTCGTCGAGGATAAGCAGTGGAGGATTTTTTATCATGGCTCTGGCAAGGAGAATGATTCGCTGTATGGTGGGCGAGGCTGTTTCGAAAATTTGTGTGCCCGAACGCTGCAACTCAAGCAGGTCAAGCCACTCGTCGACCAAAGACGCCTGCTCCTTGTTCACAGGCTTTAGATAGCCAAGTGTGTCATGAAAGCCAGAAGCGACAATTTCCCAGCAGGTAGCCCTGGAATGAAAGTACTGTAGAAGCTCTGGCGATACAAAACCAATTTTTTTCTTGATGTCCCAAATGCTTTCTCCGCTGCCTCGCTTGTGGTCAAACAGCGTGATGTCGTTGGCATAGGCCTGGGGGTTGTCTCCATTGATCAGGCTTAGTAGCGTCGACTTTCCTGCGCCGTTTGGTCCTCGCAGCGCCCAGCGTTCTCCCGGCTTGATTGCCCAACTGACGCCGCTGAGAATAGTGCTGTCTCCATATTTGACGGTCACTTCTTTCATACCCACGATCAATTTGTATTTTGATAGCGGTTGATTTTCTGTCAGCCTGTTCACTTTGGTGGCATCAAGGGAGTAAGAGGGGGGGATGGGCAGTGTAATTGAACTAAACTTGTCCCTGACGACGACCTGTTGGATCTGACAATTGTCCAGAATGGCGGCATGTGTAACCACCGAGGGTATTTCATCAACAGCGGTGGTAAGCACAATGGCGATGCCAGAAGTGATGATTTCGTCAAGGATGGAATTGAACGCTGTCCTGGTTGTCACATCCAGGCCAACAAGTGGACTATCCAAAAGCAACAACCTGGGGTTTTTCAGCAGGGAGGCTGCCAGCCTGAGTCTTTTGGTTTCTCCATTGCTTAGCTTGATAAGCTGCTTCTGACGCAGCGGCTCAAGCTGGAAAAGCGAGATGACTTTGCTGACGTCCCAGGACCCTTCTGCTAAGTTTTTCTGCGCCTCGTCATTAAGAAAATCTTCGACGGTTGGGGCATCCTCTGAAAAGGCGGCATTAAAGCGTTGCTGGTAAAAGAACTCCGAAGTGTTGGAAAGATTCTTGAACTGGTACTTTACCGGGAGGTAGCTGATGAGCTGCCGGTGGTTAAAATAGGGGTCTTTTGGCGGATGGGCCCTGATGTATTCATCGTAAAAAGGCCTGATGACTTGCCCCTTTACAACATTGAAATTACCTGCAATGGCCTCCAGCAGGGCGCTTTTACCGGATCCACTATGCCCCAGAAGAGCCCAGCACTCACCGCTTCTCACCTCAAAGGACAAGTCTTTGAAAACGATTTTTTCACCGTAGCGAGCGGTTAGGTTGTCGAGCTTAAGAAGAAGCTGATCGTGCATAACACTGAAAGTATTTTAAGCCGGGATTATGTTGAGCTCCCGGCAAGTTTAATAAAATTCTTTCACTGGCGGTTTTTTTAATGTGCTGATTCAGGGTAGCCTTCATTTTGTCTGTACTACTTCGTCTAAATGTCATTTTTTAATCGATCTAAAATTTCTAATTTGTCGCTAACCCAAGTGTGATGGAAGACATAGAAAGAGCAGTTTCCCTGATGGGAGTAGGTATGATTACTGTGTTCCTGGTATTGGCCCTGGTGGTGCTTACTGGAAATGCACTCATCAAGTTTGTCAACACCTTTGTTCCGGAAACCTTACAGGCTTCCCCCAAATCCCCTTCCACACAAACATCCCAGGTAGCTTCCAAAAAAATAGCAGCCATTACCTCGGCGGTTCATCAGCTCTCAGGAGGTAAGGCCAACATCCAAAAGATTGAGAAATTGTAGCGTTTAAACAACCCGGAAATGAGTAAGGAAATAGGACTTTGTCTTGTGTACAGAGACATGTGGCAGTCGTCGGGCAAGTACATGCCCAGGAAAGACCAATTGGTGAAGGTGGCAGCCCCTATAGTAGACATGGGCTGCTGGAGGAGAGTGGAAACCAACGGCGGCGGTTTTGAACAAATCAATTTGCTTTATGGTGAAAACCCCAACCGCTCGGTTCGGGAATGGACACAACCGTTCAATGATGCAGGTATTCAAACGCAGATGCTGGAAAGAGGCCTGAACGGGCTTCGTATGTACCCCGTGCCCATGGATGTGCGGGAGTTGATGTTCAGGGTGAAGAAAAAACAGGGAACCGATATATCCCGCTCATTCGATGGTCTCAATGACACAAGGAGCATCATCAATTCAATAAAGCTGGCAAAAAAAGGAGGCATGATTGCCCAGGCGGCCTTGAGTATCACCCATAGCCCTATCCACACGGTCGACTATTTTGTGAACATGGCGGGTACATTGATAGATGCCGGTGCAGATGAAATAGCGGTGAAGGACATGGCTGGCATTGGTCGTCCGGCGTCTATTGGCAAAATAGTGGCTGGCATTAAGGCCATCAAAAAAGACATATTGGTGCAATACCATGGCCATTCCGGGCCAGGCTTTTCGGTTGTTTCCTCGTTGGAGGCAGCCCGAGCGGGTGCAGATATCATTGATGTGGGCATGGAGCCGCTGTCGTGGGGCACGGGGCATGCTGATTTGCTCACTGTTCATGCTATGCTGCGGGATGCAGGGTTTTCTCTGCCCGACATCAACATGAAAGCCTACATGCAGGTGAGAACGCTGACACAGGAGTTCATAGATGATTTTCTGGGATACTATATCGATCCTAAAAACCGGCTGATGAATTCACTGCTGATCGGCCCGGGCTTGCCAGGAGGCATGATGGGCAGCCTGATGGCCGATCTGGAGAAGAACCTGGTTTCTGTGAACAAAGCCAGAGAGAAAAACGGAGAACCTGCCATGTCGCAGGACGACCTGCTGATCAAGCTGTTTGAGGAAGTGGAGCATATTTGGCCGAAGATGGGCTATCCGCCACTGGTGACTCCCTATAGCCAGTATGTGAAAAATGCTGCACTCATGAATGTGATGCAGATGAACAAGGGCAAGGAGCGCTGGAGTATGCTGGACGATAACACCTGGGATATGATGCTGGGCAAGTCCGGTCAGCTGCCAGGCCCTGTAGCTGACGAATTAAAAGCCCTGGCCAAAGCTCAAAATAGAGAATTTTTTGAAGGCGATCCGCACAGCCTGTACCCAAATGAGCTCGAGAAAATCAGGGGCGAGATGAAGGAAAAAGGCTGGGAATTTGGAGAAGATGACGAGGAGTTGCTGGAATATGCCATGCACCCTAAGCAATACATCGATTACAAGTCGGGTAAAGCCAAGAAAGCTTTTGATGAGGATTTGGCACAAAGAAAAGCAGCTGCGTCGGCGCCTGCTGCTCAGGCTAGAGGCCAAACGCCAGCCATGGCAGCCCTGCCTCAAACATTAATGGTAGATGTGAACGGTGAGGCATTCCGGGTGACGGTATCCTACGATGGAGATAGTCAGCCGACGTCGGCTTCCGAAGCTCCGGCTATGCCGCAGGCTTCCAGCAACGGACATACGCAGGACATACTGGCCCCTCTGGAAGGAAAATTCTTTTCAACGAAGGACGCTGGCGAAAAGGCCATCAAGCCAGGTGACTTTATAAAAAAGGGTGATACTGTGGGCTATATAGAGGCCATGAAGGTGATCAACGCTATTTCTGCCGATAAAGAAGGAACAGTGGTGGAAGTTTGTTTCAAAGACGGGCAGGAGGTATACGATGACGACGTGCTGGTGAGAGTGAAAAGTTAAGGCCATAACCAGCTCACTATTTACTTCTTACCAATAACCACTTACCTCCCTACCATGGAACTGTTCGAAAAAGTATACAGAATGACCGCCCTGGGCGACTTGGTTGCTCATCCGTCTTATATCCTGATGATCCTCATCGGGTTTGGTTTGCTCTACCTGGGCATTGCCAAAAAATATGAGCCGCTGCTCCTTGTACCCATTGCTTTTGGAGTGTTGCTGGCCAACTTTCCCGGAGGAGGGATGGGAGTGGAAAAGATTCCTGAGGGGCTTACCCTGCCGCAGATTGCCGAGCAGTACGGCATCATGAACTTTGTTTACTACGCCCTGATCAAAACGGGCTTTCTGCCGCCAATCATTTTCATGGGGGTAGGTGCGCTGACCGACTTTGGTCCTATGCTGCGCAACCTCAGGTTGGCCTTTTTCGGTGCCGCTGCACAAATAGGCATTTTCTGTGTGTTGATGGCGGCTGTGGCCATGGGTTTTACTTTGAAAGAGGCTGCTTCTCTGGGCATCATAGGTGGGGCCGACGGGCCTACCGCTATTTACACCACCATCAAATTGGCGCCGCATCTACTCGGGCCGATTGCAATTGCGGCTTACTCTTACATGGCATTGGTGCCGGTGATCATCCCGTTTGTCGTTCGGTTTTCCATGACTAAAAAGGAGTTGCTCATCAATATGAAAGAGCAGGACAAGCTGTATCCTTCCACAAAGCCAATCAAGAATTTGCAGGCTTTGAAAATTATGTTCCCCATCGCCCTGGGCTCCATTGTGGCAATCCTGGTTCCTTCTTCTGTGCCATTGGTGGGCTTTCTGATGTTTGGCAACCTGGTAAAGGAAATTGGCGTGGCTACAGGACGATTGTACCAGGCCACATCCGAGACCATTCTGAATTCAGCCACTGTGTTTCTTGGCTTATCTGTCGGCGCCACCATGACCACCAAAGCCTTCCTGAATACCCAGACGCTCATGATTGTGGTGGGGGGCTTTATTGCCTTTGCCATCTCCATTCTAGGCGGCATCATGGCTGTGAAAGTGTACAACCTGTTTGCGAAAAAGAAGATCAATCCACTGATAGGCGCTACTGGCTTAAGTGCCGTACCTATGGCCGCCAGGGTAGCCAATGAAATAGCCATCAAGCATGATCCCAGCAACCACTTGCTGCAATACGCCATGGCCAGCAATATTTCAGGAGTGATTGGCTCCGCCGTGGCGGCTGGAGTGCTGATTTCGTTTTTGAGCTGAAAGTACAACTATATATTTTTTGCAAGTTTTTTGGTAAAGTATTTTTAAGGTAAATTAGAGCTGTTTTGATCAGCTATTTTAATATTTATTATGCCTTCAAGGAGAACTGTTTCTAAACTAATGGCGGCAGCCGTTCTAAGCTTAACATTCTTTTTTCCTGTCCATGCCCAGGACACCCTCAGTGAAGGGTGGTATTACAGATCCCAAGGTGGAGATTCGTTAGTAAAGTATGACGCATTTTTTCAGAATGCTTCGTCTGTGAGTATTGATCTGTCGCCCGTTGAGAAAGAGAATCTTTCTCCTCTGATTTTTTCGCCCAGTGGTAGATTAGCCAGTTCGGACGATCATGGTATCTACTTGCTGGATTTGACAAGTGGAGGAAAGGAGTATTTACTTATCAAAAAGGATTTCTTCAACACAAGCAGCATCTTTAGGTTCGAGACTGATAGCTCCATTTTTTACAATAGTCAGGTTGATTCTAAAATTTTTCATTTTGATTTAAAAACCGGTGAGGAAAAGCAGGTATATCAGTACGAAAACTCATTTTATGATTTTTCTTATGATTCTTACCGAAGAATATTGTGGGTGGTGGAACAAGACAGATCCGTCTGCGGTGTCCGTTCCGAATGTTTGAAGCTCCATGCTTATTCCCTCGAAAGTGGGCAAACGAAAGAGTATTCATATGGTTATGCGTCTGCTCCTCAGACAGACTCATACGGTTCTTTATACTTAACCGGTAGATATTGTTTTGATCCCGCAACTGAGTCGGTGGCAGTTTCGAAAGATGACCTTTTTGACATGATGCCATATTTCAGGGAACGTTCACAAACAGGGCCAATGCTGGGCCTAACGAGCAAAAACATTTTCTTTGATCAGGCCATAAAAGATTCTAAGACAACAAGAAACTTCACTTTTTACAATCACGGGGATGCGGTATTAAGAATATCGGATGTAAATGTAGATGCTCCTTTTTCAACCAACCTGCCAGAAGTTGTAGAGATAGAACCCTCTGGACATCTCTCCTTCCAGGTAAGTTTCGAGCCAAATCAGTCTGCAGAATTCGAAAGCTTTTTTACGTTCGTCACTAACGATCAGTTTAGGTTGTCTGACAGTGTCAGGTTAAACGGCTTAGGGTATCAAATGAATACTGTTTCAGCAGAGGATGGTATTTTGATGATTGACTACTCATTTTATGAAGGGAATAAACTAAAAAGCTTTGACCTGGCTCTGGAGACGGAGAGCACTTTAGGGAACGTCTATTTTGGCCAAACAAAATCCCCAATGGCGATTAACTCAAAAGGAGAATTATTCACGACAATTGCCTCAACCCTGTATCAAATGGACCCAAAAAGCGGGGCCTTAGAGGAATTGACTGAGTTATTTGAGCTCGTCAATCTACCCGGAGCAGGACAAAGACAAGTTATAGCGATGGATTTTGACAGTTCCGACAATTTAATTCTAGCCATTCAATACCACCCTGGCTCAAAAGAAATTGCAAACACATCTATTAACAAGTATTCTTTTGAAACCAGCGAACTTTCAGTTGTGGAATTTATCCCAACTATTGATGAAAGCAAGGTAGGTGGGTTTGATTTAGCTATCGACAGGTTGTCTGATCAGTATTATTTATTGTATAACGAAACAGAACTATACAGGTGGAACAGCGAAGCGCTCGACAGTGTTGGATTTGTAGACGGCGCAGAGTGGCATTCATTTTCCATATTTTTCACAAAGGATGGTGAATTGTTGGGGTTGAGAGGAGCTGAGTATTGCTGTTCTGGCGATGAGAATCCATTGGCAATTTCGACTTTGTTTGCTATTAACAAACATGATGCAAGCAGCCGAAAGATAGGAGAACTGAGTGGTTCTATCATTGCGGCGGCTACTGCGGGCTCTTATAGAAGCTTTCTTGTGGACGGTTTAGTAGAAAACACCAACGAAGTTAGGATATACCCAAACCCTGCTACGAATCTTTTGTCTATTGAAGCAACCAATAACCTGATCAATATTGGAGCCATTCATCTTTATGATTTGTCAGGGAAGGTGGTTTACAAGAATGTTGGAATAGAAGGAAAAAGCTTACTAACTATAGACCTTCACTCCTATGCTGTAAATCCCGGACTTTATCTGCTAGATGTGAAGCTTGCTGGTGGTCAAAGCATAATTAGTAGGATTATTATAGAGTAGTTGAAAGCCAAACTCACGGATATTTTCTCAACTACTCTTGGTCTGTTCTTTAATCATATTAAAGCTCCGGCTACAATATGTCATGGCCAGCGATATCTCTGGAGTGATAGGATCAGCCATGGCTGGTGGGGTGCTGATTTCGTTTTTGGGTTGACATTTTTTATTGGAACCTTGCTAAAAAGTACGCAAAAGCGTACGTTTATGCTATGAAGAGCTTATCAATTACAGAAGCCAGGAAGAATATCTACAAGCTCATAGACGAGGCCACCGAGACTCACCAACCCGTTCAGATTACTGGAAAGAGGAATAACGCTGTGCTGGTAAGTGAAGAAGACTGGCGTGCTATTCAGGAAACACTTTACCTGACTTCGATTCCCGGGATGAGAGAGTCCATCATGGATGGATTGAAAACACCTCTCGAAGAAACAACAGATAAGTTGGATTGGTGAACAATTACAAGCTGGTTTACACAAAACAGGCGCAGAAGGATGCGAAAAAAGTGGCATCTGGAGGGCTCAAATCTAAAGTAGAGGAGCTTCTCAAAATATTGGAGTCTAACCCCTTTCAAGACTACCCCCCTTATGAAAAACTTCTCGGTGATTTGTCTGGAGCCTATTCCCGCAGGATTAATATTCAGCATCGACTTGTTTACCAGGTACTGGAAGAAGAGAAAACTGTAAAAGTGCTTAGAATGTGGACTCATTATGAATAATGGGACTGTACTGGAAGCTCATTTTTGATTACTTTTCTCCAAACATATTATTGATAGTTATCCGCCAACAGATTATTTATGAACGCAGCACTCAACCGCAACTTATTCTTTGTCAAAGAACACACAGGTGTTTTCAAAGCAGCCAACAATTACGACATCCATGACCCGAACTCACAGGAAGTGATCCTTCACTGTCGGGAGGAAAACCTGGGGTTCTTTTCGAAAATATTAAGGTTCACTGACTATAAGAGGATGACACCGTTTCACATTGAGATCAGGACGCCCATGGGTGAAAAGCTTTTGACAGTGAAGCGGGGAGTATCTATCATTCTGTCGAATGTGGAAGTACTAGATGCGAACGACCAATTGGTGGGTAAATTCAAACAGAAGTTCTTTTCCATCGGAGGGAAGTTTGACGTGCTGGATGCCAGCGAAACATTTATGTGTACACTTCAGGGCCGGTGGACAAGTTGGGATTTCAAGTTCGTCAAAGACAATGTTGAATTTGCGCAAGTGAGCAAACAATGGGCAGGGTTGGGCCGGGAGATGTTTACCTCTGCAGACAATTATATGCTTCAGATCAACGACAAAGTGCCTGCCGACCACCCTTTGAGGATTCTGATTTTGGGTGCGGTGATGTGTATTGATATGGTGTTGAAGGAGTAGGGCTTCAGGACAATAGCTACTCTATTTTGAGCAATTCGTCGGTTCTGAAGTGAGTACTGTCTTTGTTCCAATGCCATTTTTTGAGTTTAGGAAGCTGTAAGCCATTCAGCGATTGATAGCTGTCAACAAAAATGAACTCCCCGTCCCCTTTGCTCTCGTCAAAATAGAAACGATAGCCGGCCAGGAGAAAGCTCTCCTTGTCAATGTAGAAATACCAGGTTTCACCGTCAGTGGAGGGGTCATAAGTCACTTTCACTACCCAACAGGCCTTTCCGTTAAATGTCTCTTCATTCAAAACAGGGGCTATAATGGTTCCAGGGTCTTTGAGCTTCATCGGCACGCCGTATAGGTATTCGTATACCTCTTTGAGGTACTGGGTTCGCTCTTCACTTAGCTGAAATTTAGTTTTTATTTCATCATTGAAGTTTGAACTGCCATTTATCGAGACGTAATACTCACCATGTCGTACTCCCTGCGTGACGGTGCTGTCGCCCTGCTGCAGGGCATATTCAAAAATGCCTTCAGGATTATTAATAAGAATAGAGAAGTGCCTTTCTGCTTTCCCATCTCGCTTGATGGACATGTGGAAGCGGTTGTTAAGCTGGGGCCAGTAGTTGTTTGGGTCGTGGACTTCAATGGATTTTTCAAGCAACGACGCTGGAGTGAGTGAAGGATCGCTACAGCAAAAAAATGCTATAGGAAGCAGGAGAAGGATTTTTGAGTGTTTCATGCGTGACGAGAAAGATACTGATTTTAGAAATTAGTTTTCCCAGAAATCAGGAGCATCAGCATCGCCGAGCAAACGACAGTCGCTGCATTCTGCTGGGCCCATTATCAAAGCACCGCTTCCAAATCCCGGAATTGTGATTATCCGTTGCCCCCAGCTAAGCCGAAGGAGCATTTCGTCATAGCCACCCTTTACAGTATCGGCCTGCAGCACACAAGGATTGGTCGGGAAGGATAGCCCAAGGTCATCAAGCTCGTCCCTTGTTACATACAGCCTCTTTTCTTCGACTGAGCTGGCATCAAAATAGCCAAGTACTACCTCATCCGGACTAGTACTGCTTGTTAGGTTGCCAACAATGGGATAGGGAGTTGGGTCGAATAGAGTGCCAAGGTTTTCGGAATTTTTATTCAATTGGCTCCAATAAGAATGCCCCCTTTCGTCAAGAGCATACTGACGTACCAACACGCTGTACATCGTTCTTAAGCGGTAGCTAATGGTATTGACGTAATCTAGTTCGAAGGCTGTGACCCGATCTTCATTGAGTTGGAGAGTGTTTGTGGTAAGAATTGTTCGGCTTGTGTCGGAGTTATAGCAGATGTGGTAAAACTCAACTTGGGCGAAGCTTCCATCCGGCGCCAGCTCCCATTGGGAGGGAAAAGGCACCTTTATTTGAAAGGTTGAAATCCATTCATATCTGTAGTACCGTGTTTTTCTTTCAGGGTCATGCGTGTCAACAAGAGCTTTGATGCCATCAAGTTCTTTTCCAGTAACATCGGTAAAACGTTTTTCTCTTTCAAAGTACACGCTGTCGATGGGGGGAGTGGCTTTGAGCAGCACTTCGACCGATTCGTATTGGCCCCCGTCGGTGGTTTCGATATGGAGCTGATAAGTTGCGCCTCGTACGCCTTTGAAGCAAGCAGGATCGCTTTGGTATGTGCCCGGGCTCACCTCTGTAAAATCATATGCAGTCCCCTCGTTATTCCTCACAAATACTGCGGCGCCAGATTCGGGAATTGAACCCCCACTATTTAATGGCTGTGCTCTTGATAACCGTATTGTATAAGGTTCAGGACTGTCCGAGATGTGGCCCTCCACTACAAGCAGCCTCTGAGTTTCATTTGGTTCTGGGGTGAAAGGCTCTATACATGATGTGCAAAAGCAAACGAAAAATAGCAGGCCGCCAGACCCTTTAAAAACGTGGCGTGCTTTCAATACGAAGTTCATATAGCATTGCACAAAGCTAAGTTAACTAGCATGTTCTAAACTTTCTTAAGATCAATTTGGCCAAAAGTCTGGCTCGTCCAGCTCACCATATAGCCGACAGTCGCAGCAGTACTCCGGGGCGTAATAATTAATGCCCGACCCATATGGCCCCTGACTTGCGAGGCAATAGCCAGCCGGCGGACTTCCGCCGCCAGACACCTCCACGAGCTTCGAAGAACATCCATCCGAAGCAAAATCTAATTCCAAAAGCTGGCTTCTGTCGATGTAAATTTCTTTTTCGGTTACAGCACCCACATCAAAAAAGCCGATTACCTGCTCGTCAGGATTATTAGGGTTAAAGAGATTGCTCGGCAAATCGTACGGTAGCGGATCGAAGAGTGTGCCCTGGCTCTCTGAAATTTTTTTGAGTTCAGTCCAATACTTTATACCGGTGCTGCTGAGGGCATATTGACGAACCAACAACCTGTACAATGAGCGAAGCTGGTAGCCATCTGTGCTTATATACTTTATTTCGAGTTGGCTGACTCTTGACTCTTTGAGCTGACTGGTGTTTGCCGTAAGAATATCGGAGTTTGTCTCGGTGTTGTAACAAACCCACACGCTGATATCCTGTGGATAGGGAACTTTGATTTGGTACGTCTCTTCCCATTCATAGCGGAAGTATTGGGTGAGCCCTTCAGGATCATGAGAGTCTAGAAGTATTTTAATACCGTCTTTGGTAGTTCCTTCATTAGTTAGCCGACGTTCCCTTTCAAAATACAAGCTATCGATATCTGGCGCAGTGTTGAGCAAAATGGGCTTGGATTGGTAGGTTCCGCCATAAAGTGTTTCTATGTGCAAAGCATACGAGTTGCCCGTTTGGCCAACGAAACATGTGGGGTCACTCTGGTAGATTCCCGGGCTGGACTCTTCAAAGTAAAATTTAGCGCCCTCCTGGTCTTCCACATACACCAGAGCGCCAACTTCAACTCCACCATATTCCACACTGAGAGGTTTGGTGCGTGAAAGCCTGACGGTATTTACCTCATCGAGATTGGAGACATGACCTTCAACGACCATGAGATAATCAAAAACCCCCAGTTCTGGCTCGATTGGCTCTATGCAACCGACCAAAATTAACGTTAGAGAAAGGGTGACGTGTCGTCTGGTTATCATTCGTTTAAGCAGGTCGATCATACTTCCCGGGCATTTTCCATTATTTCTATCGGCTAATAGACGTATTATTAGCCCCGTTCGTTGGCATTGCCAGCGGCATAGGATAACATAAATCTGTCAAAGCGCAGTAGTGCCTGTCATTCAGTTCATTATTTTGCAATATCAAACCGTTGTACCTGTTTTTTCCCAACTTCATTCTCTTTTTGGTAATTCTTTTATCAAATTTGCCGATTCCTATTTTTGACGGTCGAAATCGGTGATAAATCTTCCTCGAAACAAAAGATGATTGGTCAGTGTGGACTGTCTGTGGACTAAATTTTTTGCGAATTTATGAAAGTCTTAAAGTTCGGAGGCACTTCAGTGGGGTCCTCGGAAAATATACGAAAGGTGGCGGCTATCCTTCAGGATTACCAAAAGCAGGGAACCGAAGTTGTCGTGGTAGTTTCTGCTATGAGCGGTGTTACCAACCGGCTTATTGCGCTGGGTGATGTGGCAGTTTCCGGCGATGAGTCGTACCTGGTGGATTTGGAGCGACTGCGACTGCTGCACCTCGACACCATGAAGCGCCTCAATGATAACAAACTCCACCCTGAAGGGCGGGACACCATTGACAAGCTGTTTGCAGAGTTGAAGGACATGCTTCACGGGGTGTTCCTTATCAAAGAGCTTTCCGTTCGATCGCTGGATTTGATACAGAGCTTTGGTGAGCGACTTTCAGCCAATATAATCACACTTTACCTGCAAAAGATTGGAATAAACGCTACGTTTCTCGACACCCGCCGGGTGATCAGAACGGACAATCATTTCGGCGGATCGAAGGTTAATTTCAAGGAAACCAATGCTTTGGTGAAAGGCTTCTTTGAAGGGAACAAGTCGATGGTGGTAGCTACAGGTTTTATTGCCAGCACTGCACAAAATGAAACCACCACACTTGGCCGTGGCGGCTCCGACTACACTGCCTCCATCCTAGCTGCTGCATTGGACGCCGACGAAGTAGAGATTTGGACTGACGTAGATGGCGTAATGACAGCCGACCCACGCAAGGTGAGAGAAGCCTATTCAATGACGAGCCTAAGCTATGTGGAGGCAATGGAAATGTCGCACTTTGGGGCCAAGGTTATTTACCCGCCTACGCTGCAGCCAGCCATTTCGAAGAAGATCCCACTACGAATAAGAAACACGTTTAACCCGGCATTTGAAGGCACCTTAATTACGCAGCAAAGCACTGGAAAAAAGTACCCGGTGAAAGGCATTTCCTCCATTGAAAACATGTCGCTTGTTAGTCTGATAGGTGGTGGCATTGCGGGTGTGCCTGGGGTGGCATCGAGGCTTTTTGGAGCGCTTGCCAGGAAAAATGTGAACATCGTCCTCATCACGCAGGCCTCATCCGAGCATTCAATCACTTTTGCGGTGAGCCCAAAAGATGGCACCATTGCCAGAGACGTATTGAAAGAGGAATTTGCCCAGGAGATCAAAAACCGAGAGATAGATAGGATCCAGGCTGAGGAAGACTTGTCTATAGTCGCTGTTATTGGGGAAAACATGAAGAATACGCCGGGCATTGCTGGCAAGCTTTTCCAGGCGTTTGGCAGAAACGGCATCAATGTCGTCGCCATTGCCCAGGGTTCCTCGGAGCTCAACGTGTCGGTGGTAATCAACAGAGCCAATATTTCCAAGGCGCTCAACTCGTTGCACGAAACCTTCTTTCTTTCAGATAGAAAATCGCTCAATGTGTTTCTTGTGGGTACCGGGCTGATTGGCAGCACCCTTATCGAGCAAATCAAAGCACAAGCGGCCTACCTCATGGAGGAGCGTTCGCTGAAAATCAATCTTGTGGGTATTGCCAACTCTCGTCACATGGCTTTTGATGAAGGCGGCATTGACCTTAACACTTGGCGCAAGCTTGTGGACAAGCCAGGAAAGGGCATAGAACTTTCAGCGTTCATAGAAAAAATGGAATCTATGAACCTGGCCAATTCGGTGTTTATCGACTGCACGTCGAGCGCTAAAGTGATCGAGTTTTACGAAGATATTTTGGAGTCCAGCATTTCTATCGTTACGCCAAACAAGCTGGCCAACTCGGGCCCACTGGCTTTTTACGAAAAGCTAAAGAAGCAGGCGGCCAAACACGGTGTGAAATTCATGTACGAAACGAACGTGGGTGCCGGACTTCCCGTCATCAACACGCTCAATGATTTGAAGTACAGCGGCGATAAGATCATCAAAATTGAAGGCATCTTGTCGGGCACGCTTTCCTACATATTCAACAGCTTTAAAGAGGGTGTGCCTTTTAGCCAGGTGGTGACGGAGGCACGTAGCAAAGGACTGACCGAACCCGACCCAAGAGACGACCTGAACGGGATGGACGTGGCAAGAAAGATCTTGATTTTGGGCAGAGAGGCGGGCCAGAAGCTCGACATCAAGGATGTGAAGCTGGAGCCTATTTTGTCTGACGCCTGTTTCAAAGCACCAAACATTGACGCTTTTTTTGAAGAACTCAAAAAAGAAGACGGCAGACTGGAAGCCATGAGAAAGAAGGCGATGGACGAAGGGAAGAAGCTTCGCTTTATTGCCAAAGTAGAGGAGGGAAAAGCCTCCATTTCGCTGCAAGCAGTCGATGCCGAACATCCGTTTTACAGTCTTTCTGGCAGCGACAACATCATTTCCTTCACCACCCAAAGGTATTTTGAAAGACCTTTGGTAGTAAAAGGGCCGGGTGCTGGAGCAGAAGTGACTTCGGCAGGCGTTTTTGCAGAGATCATCAGCATCAGCAATCATTTTATTCAGGACAACTACAAATTTGCAGGTGGCTATGGCGGATAGTATCAAAGTGTTTGCTCCTGCAACTGTAGCCAATTTAACCTGCGGCTTCGATATTCTTGGACTCGCCATCAATGGGCCGGGAGATGAGCTGGTGGCTAAAAAAACAAGCGGAAGTGGAGTAACTATCGTCTCCATCGAAGGAGACGAAGGGCGACTGTCGAAAGACGCATCAAAGAACACGGCGGGCATTTCAGCCAACCAGTTCTTGCAGGAAATTGATTATAGCGGGGGCATTGAAATTTCTCTTTATAAGAAAATGCCCTTTGGTAGCGGCATGGGATCTAGTGCTGCCAGTGCCGTTGCAGGTGTTTTCGCCGTTAACGAATTGCTGGGAAGGCCTTTGAACCAAAGGGAATTGCTACGTTTTGCAGTAGAGGGCGAACGAATTGCCTGTGGCAGTGGCCATGCCGATAATGTGGCACCGTCGCTGCTCGGGGGCATTACGTTGGTTAAAAGCTACGAACCATTGGAGGTGCTTTCTTTGCCGGTTCCGCCGAATATGTATGTCGCAGTTTTGCACCCCGCAGTGGAAGTGTCGACGGGCGATGCCAGAGCCATGCTGCCAAAAGAGGTGACCATGAAAGCTTCAGTAAAGTACGCCGGTAATTTAGCAGGCTTTGTTTCAGCGCTATACACCAACGACCTTGGTTTAATGCGCAGAGCCCTGATAGATGAGATTGTGGAGCCAAAAAGGGCTGCGTTGATCCCGCATTTCTACGAAATCAAAGAAGCTGCTCTGTCTTCCGAAGGGGTCATTGGTTTTGGCATTTCAGGCTCCGGCCCAGCCATGTTTGCCCTGGCTGATGGATTTGAGGCAATAGCAAAAGCCGGAGGAGTTATGGAAGGCATTCTTAAAAAGCGAGGCATATCGGCTAACCTCTACATTTCCGAAGTGAATACCGCAGGCCCTAAAATATTAGATTGAAAATGAAGTTATACAGCACCAATAAGCAATCTCCCGAAGTAAGTTTTGAAGAGGCGGTTTTTAAAGGACTCCCTGACGACAATGGGCTTTATATGCCAAAAGCCATTCCGGCACTTTCTGCCAAATTTTTCGAAGGGCTGGAGGACATGTCTTTTCAGGAGCTGGCCTTGGATGTAACTGATACCCTGATTGGTGATGAAATAGGAAGAAAAGACCTGGAGAAGATCATTTACGACGCCATGAATTTTCCGATAGAGCTTCATCAGGTAGAAGACAATATTTTTGGTCTTGAGCTTTTTCATGGGCCTACGCTGGCTTTCAAAGACTTTGGCGCCAGGTTCATGAGCCGGATCATGGGCCATTTTCTGGAGAAGAAACAGAAAGAGATTACCATTCTGGTGGCCACCTCTGGCGATACAGGTAGTGCAGTTGCCCACGGCTTCCTGGGTGTTCCGGGCATCAACGTAGTGATCCTTTATCCGAGCGGCAAGGTGAGTGAAATTCAGGAGAAGCAGCTAACAACGATAGGCCAAAATGTGAAGGCGCTGGAGATTGATGGCACGTTTGACGATTGCCAGCGCATGGTGAAACAGGCTTTCCTTGACAAAGAGCTGAACACGGTGCGTCATTTCACTTCAGCCAATTCAATCAACATAGCGAGGCTGATCCCTCAATCGTTCTATTACCACTATGCCTGGTCGATGTTGCACAGCGACGGCAAGCCAGTCTTCTTCTGTACGCCGTCTGGCAACTTTGGGAATTTGTGTGGAGGACTTATTTCAAAGAAAATGGGATTACCAATCGACCACTTTGTGGCTGCAACGAATGCCAATCACATAGTGCCCGATTATTTGCTGACGGAAAAGTTTCAGCCAAAGCCTTCGGTGAAGACGATCAGCAATGCCATGGATGTGGGCAACCCGAGTAACTTTCCACGGGTGCAGGCATTGTATGGCGGAAGCTACGACAAGATCAACCGGGATATTTCAGGTGCCTGGTATACTGACGCTCAAACGTCGCAGGCCATGAAGGAGGTCTTTGAAAAGGAGGAATACCTGCTTTGCCCACATAGCGCCATAGGCTATTTGGGAGCCAAAGACTATCTGAAAAACCATGCTGGCAAGACGGGAGTGTTTTTGGCCACAGCCCACCCGGCTAAATTCTACGATGTGGTTGACAAGGTGCTTGGTGGGAAAGTTGAAATCCCTGAAGTGCTGAAAGAGACCATGGCAAAGCCCAAAAATTCAGTGAAAATGGAAGCCAGCCTCGATGCTTTGAAGAGCTTCTTGATGAACTAGGCTTTTCAGGACTTACTAAGGCCTGACGGTTTCCTTGCAGAAAGTTCACTGGCTGCCGCAACCATTTTGTCGAGTAGGCGGGTAGGGTCAGTTTCCCAGATCACAACATCGAAATTCGCCTTTTTCAGCAGACCATTCACCGTCATGTGAGCAAAGAGCTGGTGCAAATAGTCGTAGTATCCGTTAGTGTTGAGGATGCCAATAGGGGCATGAATGAGTCCCAGCTGACGCCAGGTGAGTATTTCGCAAAGCTCCTCAAGCGTACCGAACCCACCCGGCAAGGCTATGAAGCCCTCTGAAAGTTGCGACATGATGGTTTTGCGTTCATGCATCGACTCCACCCTGACAAGTTTGGTAACACCCGTGTGGGCGATCTCCTTGCTGGCCAGAAAATTTGGGATAACTCCTGTGACCTTTCCACTTGCATTCATACAGCTATTGGCCACAGCACCCATGATACCAATTTGTGACCCACCATAAATGAGTTCAATACTGTTTTTGGCAAGAAGTTTTCCAAGAATTTGAGCTTGCTCCACAAATTGAGGGTTTTTTCCCTCAGCAGAACCACAAAACACACAGACTGACTTCATTATGTACAATTTGAGATTTGATAAATACTTTTTTCCGAGTATTTCTTATTGAGGTTAAACCTAGTAATTTGTTGCATTGATTTTTACTGTAACCTGGAATTTTACTAACCTGACCCCTTATGATAAAGATGAAGCACTATCTCAATGGACTGCTTTTTTTATTTTTTGTAGGCTCAACCGTCCTTCTTGTTCAAGAGGAAAATCGGCCAATTGATTCACGGATCGCTTATGAAGCCTTCATAAGAGAGCATCCCTATTCAAAGATCACCAAATCTGGGCAGGCAGGCGTGGGTGAGGCCGAAGAGGAGGAACGGGAAAGAGAGGGCCCGGACAAAAGAATGCAACAAGAGTTTTTTATGACAATGGATCCTGCTTTGCTGCGACCTACACCCGAAAAGCTCCCGGAGATTTTGGCGGCAGCACGAAACGCCAGGACTTACGGAACCCTGCCAGGGGAATCAACAGCGCCGTGGGTGGAAAGAGGCCCAAAAAATGTGGGAGGCAGGACAAGAGCACTCATGTGGGATCCCAATGACGCCACCGGTAAAAAGGTTTGGGCCGGAGGGGTATCTGGCGGATTATGGTTCAACAATGACATCACAAGCGCTAGCTCTATCTGGACAAAAGTCGATGATTTTTGGAGCAACCTGGCTGTTAACTGCATTGCCTACGACCCAAATAATACCCAAACCTTTTATGTCGGAACTGGTGAGAGCTTCGGAGGCATCAGCGGGCAGGGAATATGGAAGTCGACCAACGGAGGAACGACATGGACTCAGCTGTCTGCTTCAGCGAATTTTGGGTATGTGGCCGATATCGTTGTGAGGAATGAGGCGGCGACAAGCGTCGTTTACGCAGGCATAATCGCCAGTAGTACACAGGGTGGTTTTTTTGGTAGTGAGTTTCAAGGCCTGCAAAGGTCAACGGACGGCGGCACTACATTTACTCAGGTGATGAAGAATCTACCCAATTTTAGCCAGCCAAGTGCAAAATATGGTGTCGGCGACATCGAAATTGGCCCCGACAACAGGCTCTGGATTGGAACTTACCGCAACAACTACTCTGATTACAATGGTTTGGGTGGTGGCACCATCCTGTTCTCCGACGATGGTATTTCTTTTACCACTGCTTACGAAACCACAGTTTCAGAAAGAAGTGGCAGGGTTGAACTGGCAGTCTCCAGCTCAAATGCTTTGGCCGTTTATGGCTTGATTGAAAACGACGAGAAGATAAAACAGATTGTCAGAACTTCTGATGGAGGAGCAACCTGGAGCCTGCTGACACTTCCTGACGATGCCGACAATGGCATTGATGCCGATGACTTTACCCGGGGCCAGGCATGGTATGATCTTATCGCTGAAGTGGATCCGAATAGAGACAGTACGGTAGTTATCGGTGGGATTAATCTTCATATGAGCACCGACGGAGGGGGCACCTGGAAACAGATATCGAAATGGTCGAACAATGCTAATATGGGTTCCATGCCCTATTCCTATGTGCATGCCGATCAGCACGCAATTCGGTACAAACCCGGAAGCTCATCGGAAATTATTTTCGGAAATGATGGCGGCGTGTTTTGGACAAACGATTTTTCGAATCCATCGGCTACAGATTTGATTGTTGCCAGAAACAATGGGTACAACGTCACGCAATTTTACGCAAATGCTATTCATCCTGATAAATCCAAAAATTATTTTCTGGCAGGGGCTCAGGACAACGGCACTCAGCAATTTCAGTCGGCGGGGATTAATGCCACGGTGGAGGTGAGAGGTGGCGACGGGGCTTATTGTTTTATTGACCAGACTGACGCCGTGACGCAAATCGCCTCTTACGTTTACAACGATTACCGCTTTTCAACCAATAATTGGGAGACGAGCAGCAGTATAGCCAGCGACGATGCGACGGGTCATTTTATCAACCCGGCAGACTATGATGACGAAATGAATGTGCTCTATACAGCGGCGACGGAGTCCACCATTGGAAGGTTCATTAAGGATGCTACAGGGTTTACCAGAAACGACCTCAGTATCAGCCTTGGGGCAAAAGCGTCTCACCTTAGGGTGTCTCAGCACACTCGCCAGTCAACTACGCTCTTTGTTGGCACCGCAGCCGGAAGGCTTTTCAAAATTAGTAAGGCAAACTCCTCCAACTCAAACCCGACAGAGATCACCGGCAGCGGATTTCCGAATGGGTGGATTTCCAGCATTGAAGTGGGGCAGGACGAAAGCCACCTGCTGGTGACATTTTCGAACTATGGCGTCAACTCAGTCTGGTACACTGCCGATGGAGGCACAACCTGGTCATCGAAAGAAGGCAATCTACCCAATTTTCCTGTGCGTTGGGCCATGTTCAATCCGACCAACTTTGATGAGGTAATTTTGGCAACCGAAATGGGAATCTGGGGAACAAAGTCAGTGACCGCTGCTTCACCAACCTGGGCGCAGTTCAGCAACGGCCTTGCCAATGTGAGGGTGGACATGCTTCAGATGAGGGACTCAGACTTTGAGGTGATCGCAGCCACTCATGGCAGAGGGCTTTACTCAAGTTCAATTTTTGCTGGTCAGTCGTCGCTTACAGCGAATTTTGTAGCGAAAAACAGAGCTACCGAGAAAAATACTGCGGTGGAGTTTGTTGACAGGTCGAAAGGAGCTACCTCCTGGGCCTGGACTTTCGACGGGGGCACGCCGGCAACCTCAACTTCCCAAAATCCATCAGTAACCTATGCAACCGACGGAGCCTACACAGTGACCCTTGTTTCAAAAAATGCCAGCGGGGCAACATCAACGAAAACTATCGAGGGCTACGTACAGGTAGGGCCAGTTGATGATGGGCCGATTGAAGCGTTGTTTACCTCCGATATCCAAACAGTGGTGCAAGGCAACACGGTCAACTTCATAAACGCTTCGAAGGGTATGCCTGAATCGATTATCTGGTTTTTTGAAGGGGGCACACCGTCGGCTTCAACGGAACTAAATCCTACGGTGAAATATGAAACGACGGGCTCATTTGATGTGGAGTTGGTGGTGTTTAAGGAAGGGGAGCAGAACAAGATATTAAAAGCCAACTACGTTACGGTTTCCGCTGATAATTCGGCTTTGAAAGCGAAGTTTAAGGTCAATACGCCTACTGTTTTTGTAGGCAATCAAATCAAGTTCACAGACATATCTACAGGAGGTGCTACTTCCTGGGCGTGGACTTTCGAAGGAGGAACACCTTCTACTTCGAGCAGTCAGAATCCTGTTGTTGTTTATAATACTTCCGGCAAGTTCAATGTGACCCTCAAGGTGACAAAAGGAGCTGAAACAAACACCCTTACGATTGAGGACCATGTCGGCGTTTATGTTAGCACAGGTATTGAATTCTCTGACGGCGTGATAGACTCATATTACAGCAATACCAATCCAGATTTTACTGGTTTGTATGGGGGGGAGTGTAATGCATTTTTTGCCAACAGGAGGCTTTTGGCTCCAACCAATGTCAATGGAAATACAGATACTTTTGTGAGCCTGCCCCTGGGGTCGTATGTGACGGTAGAATTTACCGACAACGTGATTATCAATGCTCCTGGTCAGGACGATATTTTCATCAGAGAATGTGAGGGAGTCAACGAATATGCCAACGTTTATGTAAGTGCAAATGGCGTTGATTTTTCTTTTATTGGCACAGCCATAGGTACTAACAGCAGCAATGTCACAACTACTTTCGATCTGGAAACGATAAATTTTCAGGAACCCGTAACGGCCATCAAAGTAGTTGGGCTGGATTTAGGTGGCGCCTCGCCTGGTTTTGATTTACTGAGCGTGAGTGGAATCGCCGGAGCCATTATCGGTAGCGATCCACCATCGGCGCCAACACTCCTTACTGCCGAGGCCAAGCCGTCAGAAGTAAAACTGAGCTGGGAAGACAATGCCATCGATGAGGCTGGATTTTTTCTCGAAAGGTCCACCAATGGCACCACTTTCACTAAGATCAAAGACTTGCCGGTCAACGCAACCAGTTACACCAGTGGAGGACTCACAGAGGCAACCAAATATTTCTTCCGTGTGGCAGCCACCAACAAAAATGGCGACTCCGATTTTAGCAATGTGGTGGAGGTAACAACGACAGAGTTTACTATTGAAGCACCCACTGGCCTTAATGTAATAGCTAACTCTTCAGTGTCAGTTGTGCTCGATTGGGTTGACAATTCGGATGACGAAGAAAGCTTTGAAATTCAAAGATCCGAGGACAATGATCAGTTTATTACGCTTGGCACAATTGGAGCTGACACCATTTCGTTTGATGACCTGAGTTTGGCGCCGTCGTCGACTTATTTCTACAAAGTAAAAGGTGTTAACGCAACAGGCGAGTCCGATTACACCGAGGTTGTGGAAATAAAAACGCTTGACCCTCTTGAGGCACCCACGACTCTCACACTTGACAAGGCGACTGGGCGTAAAGTGGTACTTTCCTGGGCCGATAATTCATCGAGGGAAACTGCCTTCATTGTGGAAAGGGCCGTAGGAACCGGAGCGTTTGCTACCCTCACGGAACTGGAAGCTGATGTCACGGAGTTTACAGACGATGCCGTACTTGAACTAACAGACTATAAATACCGCTTGTATGCAGTGAACGATGTGCTCGAGGTTTCGTCAAAAACCACTTCGTTACTCGTGTCAACACCCGAAAAGGGCTTTGCGGATCTTACCATTACTGATCTGAATGCCCCGGTTTCGCAGAGCGCCAAAGAAATCACACTTGGAGCAACCGTTTCCAATCTTTCCGACGATCCTACGGAAGGCGCTTTTGAGGTGAGTTTTTACCTTTCTAAGGATGAGAACCTCTCGTTAGCGGACGAGTTTTTAGGGGCGGTGGCTTTTGAGGAGATGGAGGATGGGGCAGAGCAAACGGCCTCCGGAACCTTTGATATGGTGATACTGACAGCCGGGGAGTATTTCATCATTGCAGTAGTTGACGAAGAGAGTGTGATTGAAGAAAAAGATGAAGCCAACAATAAAAAAAGTGCCTCAATTACGCTCACGGAAGTGCTTTCTGTGGCCGATGATTTGCAACAAAACATAAAAGTTTACCCCAATCCAACCACTGCGGTGGTTAATGTTACCTCGGAGGCAGGCAAAATTGGGCCATTCAATATTCGGTTGACAGATTTGTCGGGCAAGCTTTTAAAGGTACAAACCAAGGTACAAGGAACTACAAGGATTGATATGGCAGACCTGCCAAGTGGCGTCTATCTCCTTACAATCCAAAAGGAGGGTAGCCAGTATTCAACCCGGATTCTGAAAAGGTAAAAATGGGGCTGGCGGTGAGCCGGCCTCATTTCTAAAAGTCCTTTGAGTCATTCAATCGCCAGTCGTAGTCGATATAGCTGACTTTGGTTTTATCAGCGATCTTTACTTTGGCAAACTGATTGATAAAATCTTTCAGGCTTTTGCTTTTAGTGAAATCTCCACTGTACCAATCGAATAGTTTTGACAGCTGAGCACTTGTGCTGGTAATTTTGTTTCGCCGCTCGTCGTTGATAAAGCTAATGGCCTGCTCTTTAAGTTGCTGGTCAATCTTTGCGCC
Organism: uncultured Imperialibacter sp.; assembly: GCF_963974565.1. NCBI lineage: Bacteria > Pseudomonadati > Bacteroidota > Cytophagia > Cytophagales > Flammeovirgaceae > Imperialibacter > uncultured Imperialibacter sp. The sequence continues at coordinate 150,130 of NZ_CAXBCJ010000013.1, forward strand.
GGTGTAGGCCTCGGCCCTTAGCACCGGGCACGAATAAGAGGCGCAATTGACGGCAAAGTGTATCCTGGGCTCGTCGAATTCCTTTCTTAGGATGCTGTGCTCTATGTTATTCAAATCCATCTCTTTACCACCTATTTTAATGAACTTGATGTCCCAGGGTGTATTCACAAAGGGGATTTGAATTTTGCTGCCAATGTCTTTGATGCTTTCCACTGGGTAATATTGAAGAATAAGCTCAATAGTAAAAGCATTGTAGGCATTGATCCAATACGCCAGCCGATCCTCTTTGCTCCAGGTCTTATCGTTTGGTGCGTTGTTCTGAATCAAATCCAGGTATTTTTTTAGTTCGGCTCTGTCTTCTTTGAAGCCTTCGTAATTCACCCAGCCGTCTTTGTTTACGTGTTTTTTGAGCAAAGCATCGAAGGTAGCATGGCTAATCGGTTTTGTGTTTTCCTGTTTTGGCGAGGCTATGCCGCAACTTACAAAAGCCAGCAGCAGAAAAATGTAGAAGATGTGTTTCATGTCGAACGGTTGTGTTATAGTATAACGTTTGAACCCGGCACATGTTGGTGAAAGGGTAGAAATGGTCTTTGAAATGACATTCCCAATCTCACTCATTTCTAAGCAGTTCATTGCAAAGTAGTTAAGGTAATGTTGCCATTAAATTGGGATGCAAATTGTTATAAATATCTTTTTTTGAGTAATTTTTTGAGCTTATTACCCTTCACTTATAGTAATCTTAAACATTTATATAATCAACCTGCAGTTTGATTGAAGAGTCAACATTTTTGCAATTATTAGTTCTGATAGGTGGTTTTACACTTATTGCTGTTTCCTCCAACCAAATAGCAAGCCTGTTTCAAAAAATAAGGCTGCCTCTGATATCCGGTTTGATGATCACGGGTGTATTGGCGGGCCCTTATGTGCTCAATCTCATTCCTGAAATTGCGAAGTTTAAGTTGGGTTTCATCAGCCAAACTGCGCTGGCTTATATAGCTTTTGCCGCTGGCTCGGAGCTGTATCTGAATGAAATGCGGAGCCAGATCAAGAGTATTAAGTGGCATTCCATTACCCAAACGGTATTCACATTTGTGCTGGCTGGGATTATGATCTTCTTTCTGGAGGACACCATTCCTTTCATGCGAGGCTTAGGTTTTATGGAAAGGCTTTCGGTTGCCTTATTAACAGCCACCATCTTTATACCGACCTCTCCTGCATCTGTGATGGCTGTAATAAGCGAGCTGAGAGCCAAGGGGCCCTTTACCCAAATCACATTGGGAGTTACGATCGTCAAAGATTTTTTTGTGGTGGTTTTATTTGCAGTCATTTTGGCTGTAGCAAAAACACTCTCGAAAGGAGAGGACTTTGACCTGTTAAGCATACTTTTTATCGTTATAGAGCTCTGCCTCTCATTTGGCTTGGGGTGGTTGGTAGGTCGCATTCTTATGCTGTTTTTAGGCATTCGGCGCTCACATATTTTGAAGGCTGTTTTAGTGCTGGCCCTTGGTTATGGCGTTTACGTTTTCTCAGATTATTTTTTGGATATGTCCACCAACCTGACAGGGCACGAGTTATACCTCGAACCTCTGCTTATTTGTCTGGTTGCCAGTTTTTACGTGACTAATTTTTCTCCGCTGCGAGCTGAGTTTTTGCTGATTATTAAGAAAGTAGGTTCTCCTATTTATGTTGCTTTCTTTACGCTCATTGGCGCTACAATGGATCTTCCCGTGTTGCTGCTGGTTTGGCCTATTGCTCTATTGTTTTTTGCCATACGCTTCGGCACCATTGCTATTGGTGGGTTGCTGGGCAATGCAGTAGCAAGAGGGCCGAGAAGGTTTTATAAAGTCATTTGGATGCCGTTTATTTCGCAAGCTGGCGTGGCACTGGGTCTTGCCACTGCAGTGGCCAATCAGTTTCCAGATTGGGGCCCTGATTTCGCCACGCTTGTTATCGCCATCATAGTTATCAACCAGCTGGTGGGGCCACCCTTTATCCGCTGGGCCATCGATTTAATAGGTGAAGACAGAAGCAGAGCCGAGACACCCAAGTTTGATGGGGTGATGGATGCTTTAATTTTTGGCTACGAAAGCCAGTCGCTGGCACTTTCCAGACAGCTGATGGACAAAGGATGGAAAGTTGAAATGGTTACTCTTGTGGACGAAAAAGACGTCGAAATACCTGAGGGCATTAAGTTTCACTTTAGAAAGGAAATAGACAAGGCGGTATTTGCAGGTGTGGATACCAAGAAGTTTGACACTATCGTTACGCTGCTTTCCGACGACGAAAATTATAAAATCTGCGAAATGGTATATGAGCAGATCGGCACCAAGCAACTGGTGGTACGGCTCAATGAGCGCTCCAATATGGAGAAGTTTATCCAGCTTGGGGCTAAAGTGATCGATCCATCTACAGCTATGGTGAGCTTGCTTGACCATTTTGTGCGATCTCCTCAAGCCACAAGCCTTTTGCTGGGCATGGAGCAGGGCCAGGACACCAGGGACCTGGTTATTCGGAATCCAGACTTCCATGGATTACCTCTTCGAAGCCTTCGTTTGCCTCCGGAAGTTATTATTCTCTCGATTCGCCGTGCAGGGCAAATGATCATCTCCCACGGATATACACGGCTGAGAGCAGGCGACATCGTGACCATGGTTGGGTCTAACAAGAGCCTGGATGAAATTGAACTGCGCTTTGGCAACTAACGGTGCGTGAGCCAGAAGCCCCATTTTTACTAGCCAATTCTTTATTCTGCAAGCATTAATCCTATATCTTTGCGGCCTGAAACGAAATCAGCCAACGGCTGGTGCTCTTTCTTTTGGAACCGAATAAGACGAACTGATGAATTCTCAAAACACACCTAAAGAAGAAACCAACTTGCTTCGTACCCTCATTGCTCATGCCAAGGAGTATGGCTTCATATACCCTTCAAGTGAAATATATGACGGCCTCCAGGCAGTATATGATTATGGTGCTTATGGTGTGGAGCTGAAGAACAATATCAAAAAAGTTTGGTGGGAAAGCATGACCCGCCTGAACGAGAACATTGTGGGCATCGACGCCGCCATCTTCATGCATCCAACTACCTGGAAGGCATCTGGCCACGTCGACGGGTTCAACGACCCGATGATCGACAACAAAGACTCGAAGAAGCGCTATCGGGCCGACAATCTCATTGAAGATAAGGCTACTGAGTATGAGAATAACGGTGAAAGTGCCAAAGCAGAGCAGCTGCTTGCCGACATGAACAGGCTGCTGACCGCTGAAGACCTGAAAGGAGTAAAAGAACTCATTGAGAGCCACAAAATTGTTTGCCCCATCTCCGGCACTGCCAATTGGACAGAGGTGCGTCAATTCAACCTGATGTTTTCCACCAAAATTGGTTCGGTGTCTGAGGAGGCCGATGTGGTTTACCTGAGGCCCGAAACAGCCCAGGGGATTTTCGTCAACTTCCTGAATGTGCAGAAGACAGCCAGGATGAAAGTGCCTTTTGGTATTGCCCAGATCGGTAAGGCTTTCAGAAATGAAATTGTCGCCCGCCAGTTCATTTTCCGAATGAGGGAATTTGAGCAGATGGAGATGCAGTTTTTTGTCCGTCCGGGTGAAGAAATGAAGTGGTACGAGTACTGGAAAGAGGCCCGGATGAAATGGCACCTGGCGCTGGGCACTCCGGCTGAAAAGCTGAAGTTTCACAACCACGATAAGTTGGCGCATTATGCCAATGCCGCTGTTGATATCGAGTACCAATTTCCATTCGGGTTCAAAGAAGTGGAGGGCATCCACAGCCGCACCGACTTTGACCTAAAAAACCACCAGGAGTTTTCGAAGAAAAAGCAGCAGTACTTCGATACAGAAATCAATCAGAACTACATTCCCTACGTGGTGGAAACGTCCATCGGTGCCGACAGGGCATTTTTGATGGTGTTGAGCAATGCTTATACGGAAGAGACCGTAGGTGAGGGGGATGAAAAGAAGGAAAGAACTTATTTGAAGCTACACCCGGCTTTGGCACCTATCAAGGCAGCCATTTTCCCATTGGTGAAGAAAGATGGGCTGCCTGAAAAAGGCCGCCAGATTTTTGACATGCTGAAGTACGATTTCAACCTGATTTATGAAGAGCAGCAATCAATCGGCAAGCGCTACACCCGCCAGGATTTGATAGGCACACCGTTCTGTATCGCAGTGGATTACGAGACGATGGAAAACGATACTGTCACCATCCGCCACCGTGACACCATGGCGCAGGAAAGAGTGCATATCTCAGAACTGAAGGAGAAAATTGGAGAGGCAGTTTCTATTAAGAGGATATTTGAGAAGCTTTAGAAGGTTTGTTTTGAATTTTAGGGCTTCCTTGCGGGAGTGCCGTTTTTGCTCTCCGCTTCTCTAATTTTATTCTCAATCAACTCTTTGTGTCGTCTTTTGTCGGCATTTACAATTTTTCTAATATCATCTTGCTCAAGCGGTTTATTGTAAATCGATGAAATTACTAGGTAATCTTCAGGTAGACTTATTATTACTTGGTCTTCATGGAAAACTACAGATATTTGAGATGTAAAGTCAAAACTTCCGACAGCAGCAGCCTTAAAGCCTGAAAATGAATTGATAATAGTTATCTCTGTTTCCTGCTTACGCAATAATTCATCGACTAGGAGATGTAAACTATGTTTGAATAGCAAGTTGGTTTTACTTCCGTTTAAAAGAATTCTGCTTACACTTTTGTCATAATGTTTTTCGAAGACGCTCCAAGACTTCCGCAGCTCCTCTTGTAGGGAATAAATGAAAGGATTTAGAAAATTTGTAAGGTAGCCCTTTGATTTTATGACTCCAGACAAATTTATTAGACTCTCAAGTTTCTTATCAAGCAGTGCTATCTCCTTGTCCAAATCATCTGGCTCTTCAATGCTTTCCCCAATAGCCCCCTTGATCATAATCTCTAAACACCTGACAAGATTGCCGCCTATGTACTCAACGAAAGGCTCGATTTGACCTACGTCAGCAAGCCGCAGAGCTGCGAAATAATTTTCCTTGTCCTCAGTTTTAATGATAACAGGTGGGAAACCATACTGCATCAAAATGAAATTCATCAAGATTCTTGCCAGCCTTCCATTCCCGTCGTCGAATGGATGTATTCTGATAAATCTATAGTGAAATTCTGCCGCCACCAGAACCGGGTTGAGGTCTTTTGCCTTTTCCTCCCCTAGCCACTCCATTAGGTCGTGCATCAGTGCTGGCGTTTCCTCGGGAGTGGAAAAGCGGAATATTTCCCCGGTTTTTGTCTTTACATGATTGGGCTGAGTTTTATAGGCACCAATAGTTATTCTCTTTTTTGTGGGTTTACCATCGGGAGTAATAGCATCTGCTTCGTAGGATTCCTTCAGGAGTAGCTTGTGAAGTTCTCTAATGAAATTCTCGGTAAGTGGCCTTTCCTCTTTTACCACGTCGAGCACCAGATTAATAGCTTCATTGTGGCCGGTGATCTCAAAATGATCCTTTAGCGGCTTGCCCTGAGCGGTGATTCCAAAAAGTATCAGCGCTTTCGTTTCTCCGTAGGTGAGTGAGTTGCCTTCAAGGTTATTGGAATGGTAGTTCCAGTCCAGGCGGAACTTGTCCATAATCCTTCTCTCGTCTTCAGGCTTAATGGGCCTGAGCTGGTCTAGTTCCTTTTTTAATTGAAGCGCTTTTGCAACAGAATCCATCCTTTTCGTTATTCTTATGGTTTAAAGATACCAAGTATTAGTTACCTCATTCCAACCTGAATGGCTTATTTTCTATCTGCTGGTGTAGTTTTCGCATTTTTGTGGGTTGTCGTAAGAAGAAGAGCTCGCTCAGAAAGCTATTGGCGATGGATGCGCTGGGAAAGGCCCTCACTGACACCAGACAAAGTTCGACCCCATATTGAAAAGCACTTCGACTACTACCGGCGCCTTCCTGCTGGGTTCAAGATTGAATTTGAGAACAAGCTGATAGAATTTATCGACCGCAAGGATTTCACTCCCCGCCAAATGCAGTCGGTAACGGAAGAAATGAAGGTGCTGATTTCGGCAGCGGCTACCCAGCTCACTTTTGGCCTGCCTGATATCTATCTCGAAAACTTCAGCAGAATACTGGTCTACCCTGATGACTACTACAGCACCATTTTCAAACGCTACCATCGGGGTGAAGTGAACCTGGGAGGCGGCATTATTGTCCTGTCCTGGAAAAGCTTTGTGAGTGGCTATGCCGATGGATCTGATGGACGCAACCTGGGCCTGCACGAAATGGCCCATGCCCTGAAGCTGGAGAATGGAATCTTTAACCAGGAGTATAACTTCTTTGACGAAGGAGTGCTACAGGAGTGGACCACTATTGCCCGCAATACCATCGGCGAAATACGGGAAGGAACGGAGACCTTCTTCAGAAGCTATGGAGGGGTTTCCATAGACGAATTTTTTGCCGTGGCCATAGAGAATTTCTTCGAGAGGCCAGTCGGCTTTCATCAGGAGCACCCCAGGCTTTACAAGTTTACAGTGCTTTTGTTAAGGCAGGACCCCATCAGGTTATTATCTTTGGCGCAATGATCTGGAAAGAACTCCTCAACAGCCAACGATACGGCGCCACCAAAAGCATCAACTTCGACCCTGCCCGCAGTCCTTTCGAAATGGACTATGACCGCATTATTTTCTCCTATCCTTTTCGCAGGCTGCAGGACAAAACGCAGGTATTTCCTTTGCCCGACCACGACTTTGTGCACAACCGGCTTACCCACAGCCTTGAGGTGTCAAGCGTGGGTAGGTCGCTGGGCAAAATGGTGGGGGAGAAAATACTGGAAAGAGAAAAAGGCCTTGCGCTCACAGCCGCTGACTTTGGTTCCATTGTGGCTGCTGCCTGCCTGGCGCACGATATCGGCAACCCACCGTTCGGGCATTCTGGCGAAAAAGCCATTTCGGAATTTTTTCTTAACCATGTCGAAGGAAGGATATTCGAGTCGAAAGTAACAAAAGCCGAATGGGCTGATCTTGTTTCATTTGAGGGCAACGCCCAGGGGCTTCGGCTGCTTTGCCATGCTCAAAACAAAGGGCTGCGGCTTACGCATGCTACGCTGGCGGCATTTACCAAGTACCCCTGCCAGTCGTCATTTGAAGGGAAGAGTAAAGAGAAAAAGAGCCAGAAGAAGTTTGGTTTTTATCAGACAGAAGCAAACATCTTTCAGGAAGTAGCAGCAGCCACCAGCCTGAAGGAAGAAATAAAAAACATAGCCTGGGCCAGGCATCCGCTGGTGTACCTGGTGGAAGCTGCTGACGACACCTGCTATCATATCATAGATTTGGAGGATGGGTGCCGGCTTGGTTGGGTGCGCTACGAGGTGGCGAGAGACTTACTGGCTGAAATAATAGGCGACGCTTACAAACCGGAGAAGCTGGATGACCTGGAAACTGTGGAGGAAAAGATGGCGACGCTGAGGGCGCTTGCCATCAACATTTTAGTAGGGCAGTTAACGAAAGCCTTTCTGGATAACGAAAAGGAAATCCTTGATGGGACATTGAACGCTGACCTGTTTTCGCTGGTGCCTTGCAGTGCTACCTTGGAAAAAATCAGCAAACTGTCAGTGGCACAGATTTACCAGTCGAGGCAGGTAATCGAAAAAGAAGCGGCAGGGTTTCAGGTAATCTCAGGTTTGATGGAGGCTTTCTGTAGCGCTGCCTACAAAGTTCGTTTTGTTGACAAACCAGGCTATAGAGACCAGCTCGTATACAAACTCATGCCGTCAGACATTCTTTTGGGCATTCAAAAGTCAGAAACGACCTATCAACTCTTACGAACGGTGCTTGATTTCATCTCTGGCCTTACCGACGGCCACGCACTTTCCCTGTACCGAAACCTGACCGGCATTTCGCTGCCAGGAATAAGATCGTAGAAATAGGAAAGGAATAATGACCCTCAACTACCTTAGAAAGATTATTTCATTACATTTGTGCTCCGTTTGGAAATGTGGACCCAGTTAGCACATATCATCCTGAAATTCAGGCTTCCCCTTCTTATCATTCTGGTTATCCTTACAGCCTTTTTTGGCTATCAGGCCCGGAAAGTTGAGTGGTCGTTCGATCTTGCCAAAACAGTTCCGGATACAGACCCCGACATGGTCTATTTTCAGGAATTCAAAAAGCTGTTTGGTGAAGATGGAAACATGCTGGCTATTGGCGTAAAAGACAGCGCCATCTATAAGGTGGAGAACTTTCAAAAGTTCAGGTACTTGGCCGACGAGCTGGCCCGCATCAACAATATCACAAACGTACTTTCCCTTCCCAGCCTCCAGCACCTTGTAAAGAACGATGAAAAAAAGCGGCTGGAAATGAAGCCGTTTTTCACGAGCATTCCTGACACGCAACCGGCGCTCGACTCTATGTTGCGGGAGGCTAACCAAATCAAAGTTTATAGCGGTCAGCTAATCAACCCTGACAATGGAGCCACGCTTATCATGGTGTCCATCAACAAGGAAATTCTCAGCACAAAAAACCGTGATGGTGTGGTGGGCGATGTGCTGATGGTGGCTCAGCTATTTGAAGAGGAAACGGGCATCAAGCTACACTATGCTGGCTTGCCCTACATCAGATTTATCAACACAAGCAAGGTAAAGGCCGAGCTCCAGCTATTTCTCGTGCTTTCTATCATTGTTACGGGCATCATCCTTTTCTTTTTCTTCCGGTCATTCCAGGCTGTGCTTTTCCCGCTCATTCTTATTGGCACCATGATCGTATGGGTGATGGGAACGCTGTCTCTCTTTGGCTATAAAATCACCCTGCTTACTGGGCTCATTCCGCCAATTATTGTCGTCATAGGCATACCCAACTGCGTGTATTTGCTCAACAAATACCACCAGGAATATGCCCTGCATGGCGACAAAATGATGGCCTTGTCGAACATGATCAGGCGGATCGGTATTGTGACGTTGATGACCAACTTCACTACGGCCATTGGATTTCTCGTGCTTCTTATTGTCGACATTGTGGTGCTTCGTGAATTTGGAACCATTGCCGGCATTAATATCATGTCCACTTTCATCGTGAGCATCGTATTCATCCCGACGGTATTCTCTTATTTGCCCCCACCTAAAAAGCGCCACCTGAAGCACCTCGACATGAAGCCGCTGGCTAAGCTGCTGTATGGGATAGACCTTCTGGTGCACAGGCACAAATACAAAGTGTTTTTGTTCTCAATAGTGTTGGTAGCGGTGTCGATATTTGGAATGACTCGTATCAGAGCAGTTTCGCATATGATCGATGACCTACCCGACGATAGCCCCGTTAGGTATGACCTGGCTTTCTTCGAGGAGAATTTTAGTGGTGTTATGCCACTGGAGCTCTTGATTGATACTGGCAACAAAAAGGGAGTACTCAACCTGAATAACCTCAGGAAAATTGATCAATTGGTCAATTTCCTTGACAGCATACCTTACATCTCTCAGCCTGTTTCCATCGTAAGTTTTGTGAAGGCTGCCCGGCAGGCTTTTTACAACGAAAACCCGGCGTTTTACTCGCTGCCAACCAGCCGGGATCAGGCATTTGTCCTTCGCTATCTTCAGGGTGAGGCTGGAATGAGCTCAGGCCTGGCCAGTAACTTTATTGACTCAACCGGTCAGATCGTTCGTGTGTCAGTACGTATCGCCGATGTGGGCTCAGATAAAATGGATAGCTTGGTCACTCAGGTAATAGAGCCGAAGATTACCGACCTTTTTGAAGGAACAAAAATGTCTGCCACCATCACCGGCACTACTTTACTTTTCATAAAGGGCAATAAATTCCTGATACAAAACCTGATCAGTAGCATGGTGCTGGCCTTTTTTGTTATCGCCATTGTGATGGGGCTGCTTTTCAGAAACCTGCGGATGATCATTGTTTCCCTGATACCCAACTTTATTCCGTTGATTATTACGGCGGGAATCATGGGTTATTTTGGGATACCACTCAAGCCAAGCACTGCCCTTATTTTTAGCATTGCTTTCGGGATATCGGTTGATAACTCCATCCACTTCCTGGCCAAGTACAGGCTGGAATTGTTTGCGAACAATTTCTTTGTGCCAGTGGCAGTGAGCAAAAGCATCAAAGAAGTGGGATCCAGCATGATCTATACTTCGATCATTCTTTTCTTTGGCTTCGTAATATTTGCCTTTTCAGAATTTGGCGGAACGGTGGCGCTCGGAACGCTGACCTCCACCACTTTGTTCTTTGCCATGTTTACGAACACCATCTTGCTGCCGTCTTTACTGCTGCGATTCGATAGCGGCAAGAGGAACAAAAACGAGCATTTGCTTATTGATAGCTATAGCGATTTTTACACGGAAAATGACGACGAAGAAATTGACATTGACCGAATTAAGCTGGAAGAGCTCAATAGCAAACAAACACAATCGTAGTACTTAAAGATTGAATTTTCAGGAGAAGATCATGACGAAAGCTGTGAAATACAGAGAGTATAAATCTATAGACTTGGCCAAGGTAGCTTCCGAAGTGCTGGAAGACTGGAAGCAGAAGAAAATATTTGAAAAATCTGTAAGCTCAAGAGAGGGCCGCCCGACTTTTACTTTCTACGAAGGTCCCCCATCGGCCAATGGCACACCGGGTATTCACCACGTGATGGCGAGGACGGTGAAGGATATTTTTTGTCGTTATAAAACGCAGCAAGGCTTTCAGGTAAAAAGAAAAGGCGGTTGGGATACTCATGGTTTGCCTGTTGAACTTCAGGTAGAAAAAGAGCTGGGCATCACCAAAGACGATATCGGCAAGAAAATATCAGTTGAGGAGTACAACCAGAAGTGCCGTGAGGCGGTGATGAAGTTCAAAGGGCAGTGGGACGACCTCACTGAGAAAATGGGCTACTGGGTCGATTTGGACAATCCTTACATCACCTTCGAGAAAGATTATATCGAGTCTGTCTGGAATTTATTGCAGAAGTTTTACGACAAAGGCCTTCTTTACAAAGGCTACACCATACAGCCGTATTCGCCCGCAGCAGGCACCGGTCTTAGCTCTCACGAACTGAACCAGCCGGGCACGTATAAAATGGTGAAGGACACCACCATTGCGGCGCAGTTTAAAATCGAAGGAACAGAAAACGACTACTTCCTTGCCTGGACCACCACCCCGTGGACTTTGCCAGCCAACAACGGTTTGGCTGTGGGTAAGGAGATCGCCTACGTGAAGGTGGCCACTTTCAATCAGTATACTTTTTCGCCGGTAAATGTAATCCTGGCAAAAGACAGAGTCAGTGCTTACTTCAATCAGAAGGCCGCCGACCTAAAGCTGGAAGACTATAAGCCCGGCGACAAGTTGATTCCTTTTAAAGTGGTGCAGGAGTACAAAGGCAAAGAACTGGCCGGCATGGCCTACGAGCAGCTCGTTCCTGTGGTGAAGCTGGAAAAACCTGCTTTCACTGTGGTGATTGGCGACTTTGTGACGACCGAAGACGGCACAGGCATCGTGCATATCTCCAAGACCTTTGGTGCGGATGACTTTCGAACCTCCGTGCAGAACAACCTGCCCGGTGTTTTTGTAAAAGATGAGGGTGGCTTTGAAGTGCCTATCGTTGACAGGAAAGGAAAGTTTGTCAATGAAGTGGGCGCCTACCTGAAAGCCAAGATGAAAGAGTGGGACATCACCGCCCACAAGGAGTATGACGAAGACGGATTTTATGTAAAGAACTATAAAGAGGAGGATGAAAGCGATCCGAATTTCAAATCGACGGACGTCATTATTTCCATCATTCTCAAGCAGGAAAACAAAGCCTTTAAGGTAGAGAAATACGAGCACACCTATCCGCATTGCTGGAGAACAGACAAGCCGGTGCTTTACTATCCTATGGATTCCTGGTTCATCAAAACCACAGCCTACAAAGACAAGCTGGTGGCATTGAACAACACCATCAACTGGAAGCCGCAGTCGACCGGAACCGGCCGCTTTGGCAACTGGCTGGAGAACCTGGTGGACTGGAACCTGAGCCGCAGCCGTTTCTGGGGCACGCCTTTGCCTATCTGGGCAACAGACGACAGGTCAGAAATGAAATGCATTGGCTCATTTGCCGAGCTGAAAGCAGAATCGGAAAAGGCGGTGAAAGCTGGCCTGATGAAGGCACCCGTTGCCGACGATATGGATCTGCACAGACCTTTCGTGGATGATGTGGTTTTGGTAAGTGAAAGTGGTCGTCCCATGCGCCGGGAGACTGACCTGATCGACGTTTGGTTTGACTCGGGCGCTATGCCCTATGCGCAGTGGCACTACCCATTTGAAAACAAGGAGATATTTGAAGCCAACTATCCTGCGGACTATATCGCAGAAGGTGTGGATCAAACCCGTGGCTGGTTCTTCACACTCCATGCAATAGCAGGTATGCTGTTCGACAGTGTAGCCTTCAAAAATGTGATTGCCAACGGTCTGGTATTGGACAAAAACGGCAATAAAATGTCGAAGCGCCTGGGCAATGCCGCTGACCCCTTCCTTACATTGGAGAAGTACGGTGCCGACCCCACCCGCTGGTATATGATCACCAATGCAAATCCGTGGGATAACCTCAAGTTTGATATCGATGGAATATTAGAAGTACAGCGTCGTTTCTTTGGAACCCTCTACAATACCTACAATTTCTTTGCGCTCTACGCCAATCTGGATGGGTTTAACTACAGTGAGGCTGTCGTTCCTTTGAATAAGAGAACAGAGAGCGACCGGTGGATTACCTCTCGCCTGAATACGGTGAAAAAGCAGGTGGCGGAAGCCTATGACGATTACGAGCCAACGAAGGCTGGCCGGTTGATTCAGAATTTTGTTGTGGACGATATGTCCAACTGGTATGTGCGCCTGAACAGGAAGCGTTTCTGGAAAGGTGAGTACAACGAAGACAAGAAAGCGGCTTACCAAACGTTGTACGACTGCCTGGAGACAGTAGCTCGCCTGGCTGCGCCGATCGCTCCTTTTTATATGGAGCGTGTTTTCTCTGACCTCAATAAGGTGTCAGGAAGGGAAACGGATGAGTCAGTACACCTGGCAGCGTTCCCTAAGGCTGACGAGTCGGCCATTGACAAAGAACTGGAAACGAAGATGGCGTTGGCTCAGGAGGTATCATCTTTGATTCACTCGCTTCGTAAAAAGCAGATGATCAAGGTACGTCAGCCACTGTCAAGAATTCTGATTCCTGTGCTGAATGCTTCTACCAGGCATTATATCGAAGCCGTGGAAGACCTTATTTTGTCAGAAGTAAATGTGAAGGCGATCGAGTATATAGATGATACATCGGGCATCCTTGTCAAAAGCATCAAGCCGAATTTCCGTAAGCTGGGTCAGCAGCATGGCCCGATCATGAAAGATATAGCCGCTGCTGTAAAGGAAATGACACAGGAAGATATTGTCAGCCTGGAGGGTACTGGCAAGTTCTTGCTGAAAACAGCCAAAGGCGACATTGAGCTTACGCCGGAAGATTTTGAGATTTCTTCAGAGGACATCCCTGGCTGGTTGGTTGCCAGTGAAAATGGCCTGACTGTCGCCCTCGACATCACCATTACAGACGAGCTGAAGAGGGAAGGAATCGCCCGTGATCTTGTGAACAGGGTGCAAAACCTGAGGAAGGACATGGGGCTTGACGTGCAGGACAAAATCAGGTTGTCGGTTAAAGAAGGCGAAAAAATGGTAAATGAGGCTTTGATTAGTTTCAAAGACTATATTTGCAGTGAGACCCAGGCCCTTTCGCTTGAAATGGTGGGAGATCTGACAGACGCTGTTGTTTTGGATATGGATGAGTTTAACCTCGAAGTCAAAGTAACCGTTTAAAGAGAGCAATCGTCGAAGCCAACACCTAACATTGTAAACTAAGGACAAAGTGAAGTATTTTAAATATTACCTACTGGCCATTGCAATGATCATTTTGGATCAGGTAGTTAAGTTGGCAGTACACTTCAATATGGAAATGGGCGTGGCCGGGCAGATTTACCTCCTTGGCGACGTATTTAAGCTTCACTACCTCACCAACCCGGGCATGGCCTTTGGTATGCAGCTGGGCAGCGAAAACGGCAAGCTTATCCTTACTGTTATCAGGCTCATAGCCATGGTTGTAATTGCTGTGTATCTCTACAGGCTGGCAAAAAAGGAAGTACACACTGGCCTTTTGTGGTGTGGTGCATTGATCCTTGGTGGAGCGATCGGCAACCTTATCGACAGTATCTTCTATGGCGTTTTTCTTAACAACGCTCCGTATGACGCCCCCAATCCGTGGTTTCATGGGCAGGTCATTGATATGTTCTACATTGACATCTGGGAAGGCCGAATCCCTGAGTGGGTGCCTTTGTTCGGTGGAGACTACACAGCGTTGTGGCCTGTTTTCAATGTGGCAGATGCTTCAATTTTCGTTGGTGTGGCAATTATTATAATATTCCAGAAGTCATTTTTCAAAGAAGCTGAGCACGGAGAAGGAGATGCTACTGGCGACTCTCAAACTTCCATTGTGGGACAGGTTCCTTCTGATGACGACGAAACAAGAAATGCTCAATCGGTTGGGTAAGCTGCAGGGGATAGTCTCACGCAAAGGCTTCTAAGACATAAAGAAGACTTTGAAATCATTTCTTTGGAGTGATGTTTCAATTTAAGTTGCCAGTGCACGACTTTAACTCGGGCCTCTGCAAGTAGTTCGCAAATAGTCGACAAAACGTGTAACTTCAGTCTTCCCGAACCTGTCAAACCAACGTAACGTTAATACAGGTATGTCGAGCTTTTCAAAAGAGATCAAACTTATTGCGGTCTGGCTGTCTGCCATTATCGTTTTCCTCACAGCCCTTTTTCTAATCAATCAGGTTTATCAGATTTATCACCTGGCGCTTGGCGTAAACGAGGCTTTCGGAAGGGTGGTACTTGTTACTTTAACAGCCATTTCCGCAGGTATTCTGCTGGTGCCTGTTTTCCTCTTTTTAAGACTACCGCAAACGCTCACTCCGCCGCAGGCGGAAGAACAAATTCCATCTCATAAAAGGAGGGTGTTCAGACGGCTCAGAAAGAATAAACTGTTGATTGCCGGAGGTCTTGTTCCCGCCTCTGAGGATCAATTGGAGGCTTCGCTAACCCGACTCAATGAGGAGGCAGACAAGATTATCAAACAAACGGCGCTGTCAGTATTCCTTACTACGTCCATCTCTCAAAACGGACGGCTTGATGCCTTCACCATCCTTTTTACTCACACACGCATGGTGTGGAAAATTTGCCATTTGTACCACCAGCGACCAGGTCTGAGAGATCTCACTCATCTTTATGCTAATATTGGCGCCACCACTTTTCTCGTATCCGAAATTGAAGACCTCGACATCAGTCTACAGCTTGAGTCGCTGCTGTCGGGCGTAACAAAAAGCACCTCATTCTCATCCATTCCAGTGGTAGGCCCCACAGCAACGCTGGTGATGGATTCACTTTTTGAAGGCTCCACCAATGCCTTTCTCACCTTGCGTGTGGGCATCATCGCCAGGCAATATTGTAGTTGCGTCATCACCTGGGATAGCAAGAAGGCGAGGAAAAGTGCTACCCTTGAAGCCGGAAAAATGTTGAGCCAGATTGTGACTCAGGGGTCAACAAAAGTTGTGGGAGGAATACTGAAAGCGGCCAAGAATGCGGGATTTCAGTCCATCAAGTCTGGTGGCCAGGCCATAGTGAAAGCGGGTGCCAAAATCACCGAAGGAGTTTCTTCTGCTGCCAGGAAAGTCAATCCTTTTGGAAAAAGAAAACTCGAAGCCAGGGAAAAGGATCAATAGAAATAGCGAAGATGCTTTGGACGGCACTTTGCTTCGACGTATTTTGAAGGCCTATTTTCAGTTAATTTCACCTATTCAACAAACCTGGAACTTAATCCATGGAAACATCTTTCAAAAACAGAGCTATAAAAGCTATCTTTTTCTTGCTTTTAGGGCTTCTACCCTCACTTTTGGCCCAAAGCCAAACTGTTGACTTAAATTCACAGATTCCAGTCGATAAAAATGTCAAGATCGGCACACTGAAAAATGGAATGAAATACTATATCCGACACAACGACCGTCCCGAAGACCGGGTGGAGTTGCGGTTGGTAGTAAATGCCGGGTCTATTCTGGAGGACCCAAGCCAACTCGGCCTTGCCCATTTCACGGAGCACATGGCCTTCAATGGCACAAAGAATTTCAAGAAAAACGAAATCGTCAATTACCTGCAATCAATAGGTGTGCAGTTTGGAGCCGATTTGAATGCGTATACAAGCTTTGACGAAACGGTCTACATTCTGCCGATACCCACAGACGACGAAAAAATTGTCAACCAGGGTCTTCAGATTCTGGAAGACTGGGCACACAATCTCACTTTTGAAGGAGAAGAAATAGACAAAGAGAGGGGGGTGGTGATTGAAGAGTGGAGGCTTGGCCAAAGTGGTGAGCGCCGGATGCTCGACAAATACCTGCCAGTGATTTATAAGGATTCGAGGTATGCGGAACGCCTTCCAATAGGCACCAAGGAAAACCTGGAGACCTTCCCGCATGAAGCGATCAAGCGGTTTTACAACGACTGGTACCGTCCTGATCTGATGGCTGTGGTAGCGGTGGGCGATATCGATGTGGCAGTGATGGAAGCCAAGATTCAAAAGTACTTTGGAAGGATACCTGCGGCTAAAAGCCCAAAGAAAAGGGAAGAATTTAAGGTGCCAGACCATTCCGACACCTATGTTTCGGTGCTGGCTGACAAAGAAGCTACATTCGCCCAGGTTCGCCTATATTTCAAAACCGACCCTGAAGAGGAAACAAAAGCCAGTGACTACAGAGACTTTCTTGTGGAAAGAGCTTTCACGGGCATGCTGAATAAGCGCTTGCAAGAGCTGACCAGAGAGGCAGAGCCCCCCTTTGTTTATGCCAGCACCAGCCATGGTGGCACCTGGGCAAGAACTAAAGATGCGTTTCAGGCCTTTGCGGTAGCAAATGAAAAAGACATAAAAGGTGGACTACAGGCCATGATTACCGAGCTGGAGCGGGTTCGTCGGCATGGGTTCACTCCAGGCGAGTTAAAACGCTACAAGCTTGACCTGCTGAAATCATACGAAGTAGCCTATAACGAAAGAGATAAGTCGGAGTCGGAGAACTATGTGGACGAATATGTCAACAACTTCCTCGAAAAGGAGCCAATACCAGGCATTGAGTGGGAATACAACTTCGCAAAAGAGTATGTTGAAGGGATAGGTCTTGATGAGGTAAATGCGCTGATCGAAAAATGGATCACAAAGGACAACAGGGTGGTGGTGATTACTGCACCGGAGAAAGAAGGTGTGGTATTGCCGACGGAGGACGAAGTGAAAGGCGTGCTTAACAGGATCAGGATATTGAAAGTTGATCCCTACGAAGACGAAGATTTTGGTGAGAGTCTGATGACTACCTTGCCCAAGCCAGGCAGTATAGTGTCAGAGAAAAAGAACGAGGCGCTGGGTGTTACCGAGCTCGATCTTTCGAATGGAGTAAAGGTGTTTTTGAAGCCGACCGACTTCAAGAACGACGAAATAGTGATGACTACCTGGAGTCCCGGGGGGCACAGCCTTGCTTCCGATGCCGACTACCAGTCTGCCTCTAATGCGGCCTCTTTGGTGGATCAGGGCGGTATTGCCGACTACGATATTACCACTTTGCAAAAAGTGCTTGCAGGAAAGAGTCTTGGCGTTACGCCATTTATCAGAGAGTTGAGTGAGGGCGTGCAGGGCAGCACGACGCCAGCTGACATGGAAACGTTCTTTCAGTTAACGAATATGTATTTCACGACTCCAAGAAAGGACGAAAAAGCGTTCCAGTCATTCATCACAAAGAATAAGTCCATTTTGTCCAATGTGATGGCCAATCCACAGTACTACTTTGTGGATCAGGTGCAGCGAACACTTTCCAACAACAGCATCAGAGGAGGCGGCTTCCCGACAGAGGCCGATTTGGATAAAATCGATCTGGACAAAGCGTTCGCCTTTTACCAGGACAGGTTCAGTGATGTGAGCGACTTCACTTTCTTCTTTGTGGGAGCATTCAAAGTAGATGAGATCAAGCCTATGCTGGAGCAGTACATTGCCAGCCTACCTGCTTCGGGAAGAAAAGATGAATGGAAGGACGTAAGTCCCCGCCCGCCAAAGGCACCTTTGGAGAAAATAGTCAAAAAAGGCGTTGACCAAAAAAGCCAGGTGATCATGTACTGGGATACCGAGCAGCCTTTCGACCGGAAGCAGGCTTACTATCTGTCGAGTTTTGGAGAAGTGATGACCATTAAGCTGGTTGAGTTACTTCGTGAAGAAAAAGGCGGTGTGTATGGCGTAGGAGCCAATGCCAATGCTGAGAACATGCCTTACGACCACTATACCTTTCAGGTAAGCTTCCCTTGTGGCCCGGAGAATGTGGATGAACTTGTGAAAGCCACTTTGGATGAACTGAAGAAGCTCCAGAAGGAAGGTGTGGGTGCCGAAGACTTGAAGAAAATTAAGGAAGGCCAACGTCGGGAGATCGAAGTGAGCCTAAAAAACAACAACTTCTGGGCCAGCACGCTGCGAACTTACTACTATCAGGGCTGGGATCCGGAAGGTATCCTAAAGGCGAAAGAAAGGATTGAAAGTCTGACTTCGAAAGACATGCAGGAAGCAGCTAAGAAGTATATCGACCCTGAGAAGTTCATCAAGCTGGTGTTGATGCCGGAAGAATAGGGAAATAGAAAGATATAATCGGGGCATTCCTAATAGGTGTGTCCCTCTTTTTTGGCACCGTTTTAAAAACGATCATGCCCCTACAAGGCTAGCACTACCAATGCCTGTTGTTTTTCTTACTGGCCCAAACCACAAGTGACGTTCGAACAAATGCAGTGTTTCTTCACCTGGATAAGCGCTGGATACAGCAGCGTACTAGTTCATTCACGATTTCATCAAAAACTACGTAGGCCAGATGCTTCAGTTTGATTTGGTTGAGGTGAAGAATAGCGTAAACAGAGGGTCTATACGTTGATTTGCTCTACTTTTGGTTACCAACCTAGACATTCTATTGGCGTAAATGAGTGCTGGGTTAACTATATTTATGATATGGAAAGAAAAATAGATTTACATATAGAAAAATTACCAGAAGGGGTCTACCTGGCAACTTCTGATGCTATTCAGGGGCTGGTTGCCCAGGGAAGAACAATTTCGGAAACGCTTGAGATCGCCAGAGATGTGGCCAAGAAACTGCTCGAAGCGCAGGAAGGAACCAATCCTATCGTGCTTCCGGAGTTCGATAATGAGTTTGATCTTCCGCTGGTGATTGGGATGTAATGGGTAGGTTGTCGGGCTTTAAATACCGTGAGATTGTAAAAATGCTAAAAAAGCTAGGTTTTTCATTTCATAGGCAAGCGGCCGGTAGCCATGAAATTTGGTGGAACGAAAGCACTGGTAGATTCACCACAATACCCAATCATCCTGGAGATATGCCAGAGGGAACTTTGAGAGCAATTCTCAAGCAATGCGATATTACACCAGAAGAATTTCTTAAAATGAAGTAGAAGCTTTTTTTCGAGGAGGCTTTATTAGAGCCATAGTTTAATTTTTCGTTAAAGCGTTTCTAATTTCCTCGAGCACCATAACAACATTCCTCTCAACTTCTTCATTGGTGAATCTAATCACTCTCAGGCCATGCTCTTTCAGGTCGTGGGTTCTTCCTTCCCCCATCATATTCTTTTTGCTCACTAAGGTTATGAATCTTGCCGTCCAACTCTATCACCAGTTTCGCTTCATGACAGTAAAAATCTGCAATAAATCCAGCCACAGGATGCTGCCTTCTAAACTTATGTCCTCCTAGCTTTCTTCCACTCAGGTTTTGCCATAGCAGGTCTTCTGCTGCCGTTTGATTCTTGCGCATATTTCGGGCATACTCGAAGAGTCTGCCTTGTGCATGTTTGTGGAAGTCTCGTTTGGGCATCTGTATAATATGTTTTCCTCACCCCGGCCCTCTCCCAAGGGAGAGGGGGCTCGCTCAGCCGGCTGCCAAATTACTTAATCCTTCTCCCCAGGGAGAAGGGTAGGGATGAGGTTTCTTCTTCAAGATATTTATTCCAGAAGCAAATCAAAAACCATTATTAATTGGGAATTGTACCCCCTCAGCTCGATTTTACTTAGATAAGGTAATAAAATACTATATTCTCCATTATTTACCGAAGGGCTGACTTTACTACCATGAAATAGCCATAAGGAAAGTCCATACCCAGCGGAATGAATAAAGTCGGAG